>NZ_JBKGFN010000001.1:0-494410 GCF_046521305.1 Oceanisphaera submarina
GACGACCTTCGGGTTATGAGCCCGACGAGCTACCAGACTGCTCCATCCCGCGTCCTCAGGCTGCGTATACTAGTGATCCACATCACTGAATGCAAGGGCGTTGCCAGAACTTTGTTTTGTCTGATGAATAATGCCGCAACCTGTCGATATTGCATGCAATAAGCGGCAATTCTTACAGACCGGCGGTGGTTCAGGTATAATGTCGGCCTCTTTTTATCAGACAAGCCTGACTATGCTGCCGTTTTTTGCTACCTGCCCCAAGGGCCTGGAATCCTTACTCACCGAAGAACTGAAAAACCTGGGCGCGACCTCGCTTCAGGAAACCGTGGCCGGTGTGGCCTTCAAGGGGGAACTGGCCACAGCTTACCGTGCCTGCATGTGGTCCCGACTGGCGTCGCGTATCATGTTGCAACTGGCCGACTTCACCATGCGTGATGATATGGATCTTTATCTGGGGGCGGCCAATATCGAGTGGGAGCAGCATATTCAACCAGGGCAGACCTTTGCCGTCGACTTTTCTGGTGGTAACGAGGCCATCACCAATACCCAGTACGGGGCGCTCAAGATAAAAGATGCCATCGTCGATCGACTGACCAAGCGTTGGGGCGAGCGACCGAACGTGGACAAGCGCACACCGGACATCCGTATTCTGGCGCATCTCAAGCGTAATCAGCTCAGCATTACTCTGGACCTGTCCGGCCCGGCGCTGCACCAACGGGGTTATCGCCAGCAGGCGGGGGAAGCACCGCTGAAGGAAAACCTGGCCGCCGCCATTTTGCTGCGCAGCGGCTGGGATCTGAATACCCCGCTGGTCGACCCCATGTGTGGTTCCGGTACCTTATTAATAGAAGCGGCGCTGATGGCGGCCGATCAGGCGCCGGGTCTGTTGCGGGTGCGCTTTGGCTTTATGGCCTGGAGCGGCCACGATCGCGCCCTGTGGCAGGAGATCAGCGCCGAGGCCACGGTACGAGCGACCCGTGGTATGAAGCAGGCCAACACCCAGCTGTATGGTTTCGATCAGGACAAGCGAGTACTGGCCTTCGCCCAGGAAAATGCCGAGTCAGCCGGCGTTGCGGGGCTGATCCGCTTTGTACCGGGCAGCGTCACCAGCCTGGTCAACCCCGCCGCCGAGCCCGGCTGGCTGATTTCCAACCCGCCTTACGGTGAGCGCTTGAGTGAGTTTCCGTCTCTGCTGGGCTTGCATCAGCAGTTGGGGGATACCCTGCGCGATCAGTTCAAGGGCTGGCACGTCAGCCTGATTTCCAGTTCTCCCGAGCTGCTCAGCTGCTTGCGCCTGCGCCACGAAAAAATCTACAAGCTGTTCAACGGTGCCCTGGCCTGTGAACTGCGTAATTATCACATCGCCGAAGATGCCAGGGCGGCCCGTCCGCTGGCGGAAGATTTTGCCAACCGGCTGGCCAAGAACATCAAGGCGTTGGAAAAATGGGCCCGTAGCGAGCAGATTGACTGCTACCGGCTCTATGATGCGGACTTGCCGGAATACAATGCGGCCATCGACCGTTATCAGGACTATATCGTCATCCAGGAATACGCGGCACCCAAAACCATTCCCGAATACAAGGCCCGTGGTCGTTTTTACGATCTGGTGCAGGCGACCATGGCGATCACCGGGGTACCGGGCAACAAGGTCATACTGAAAGTACGTGCGCGCCAGCAGGGCAGGGAACAGTACGAAAAGCTGGACCGCCGCGATCAATGGATGGAAGTACAGGAGCACAACGCCCGCTTGCTGGTGAACCTGCACGACTACCTCGACACCGGCCTGTTTCTGGATCACAGACCCATTCGCAAACAGCTGGGCGAACTGGCCAAAGGCAAGGATTTTCTCAACCTGTTTGCCTATACCGGCACCGCGTCCGTGCATGCGGGGCTGGGTGGCGCCAAATCGACCACCACGGTAGACATGTCCAGGACCTATCTGGGGTGGGCCGAGCGCAACATGCAACTCAATGGTTTGACCGGTCGCCGCCACCAGTTTGTGCAGGCCGATTGCCTGAAGTGGCTGAGCAAACCCGGCGACGATTACGATCTGATCTTCGTCGACCCACCGACCTTCTCCAATTCCAAGCGGATGGAAGATGCCTTCGACGTGCAGCGCGATCATATCGAGTTGCTGCAGCTGTTGAGCACCCGATTGCGCCCGGATGGTGTGTTGATTTTTTCCAACAACAAGCGTCATTTCAAGATGGACATGGCCGGGCTGGAAGAACTGGGCCTGGAGGCTCGCGATATTACCAAATCCAGCCTGCCGAAAGACTTTGCCCGCAATCCGCACATTCATAACTGCTGGGAAATTCGCCGGAGTCGATGATGAGCCTGACGCTGTTTTCTACCGATGGTTGTCACCTGTGCGAACAGGCCTGGGCACTGCTTGAACAGTGCGGCCTGCACGGCGACACGGAACAACAAGATATTATCAACAACGAGCAATGGCTGGCCGCTTACGCGGTACGGATTCCGGTTTTGCGCCGACAAGACGGTGCCGAGCTGGACTGGCCTTTTAGCGCCGCCGATATTATTGCCTTTAACCGAGTGACATCATGAGTTTGTTAACCCTGCAAAACGCCCAGTTGGCGTTTGGTGACGCCCCGTTATTGGACGGGCTGGAATTCAATATACAGGCCGGAGAACGGGTCTGTATCGTGGGCCGTAACGGTGCCGGCAAATCGACCCTGATGAAGGTGATTGCCGGAGAACTGCAGCTGGACGACGGTCGTCGTCAGCTGCAACAGAGCATCAATATCGCCCGACTCGAGCAGGATCCGCCCAAGGTCGCCGACGATCAAACCGTATTCGACTACGTGGCCGGTGGTCTGGCCGAAATGGGTGCCTTGCTGGCCAAGTATCATCATCAGTTGGAGCTGGTGTGCCACGATACGTCGGAAAAGGCGATGAACGAGCTGATGCGCCTGCAAGAGCAGGTAGAGCATGCCAATGGCTGGCACTTCGATACCCGTATCAACCAGAGCCTGACCCTGCTTGGCCTGAACGGCGATACCCGGCTGAACGACCTGTCGGGCGGCTGGTTGCGCAAGGTGGCCCTGGCCCGTGCACTGACCAACGATCCGGATATTCTGCTGCTGGACGAGCCGACCAACCACCTGGATATCGACGCCATCGCCTGGCTCGAAACTTTCCTGGTGGACTTCAGGGGCGCCATCGTCTTCGTCAGTCACGATCGTGCCTTTATTCGCAAGATGGCCACCCGCATCGTGGATCTGGATCGCGGCAAGCTGTCCAGCTGGCCCGGCAACTATGACGACTATCTGGTCAGCAAGGAAGAAGCGCTGCGGGTAGAAGCCGAGCAGAATGCGCTGTTCGACAAGCGACTGGCGCAGGAAGAAGCCTGGATCCGTCAAGGGGTCAAGGCGCGCCGCACCCGTAACGAAGGCCGGGTTCGAGCCCTCAAGGCATTACGTAATGAGCGCAGTCAGCGTCGAGAAAGCGTCGGCAAGGTCAGCGTGACCCTGGACGATGTGCGCCGCTCCGGCAAAATCGTGTTCGAGGCCGAGAACATCAATTTTGCCTACGAAGGCAAGCCGCTGCTCAATAACTTCTCAACCCTGGTACAGCGCGGCGATAAAATTGCCCTGGTTGGTCCCAATGGTTGCGGCAAGAGTACCCTCATCAAGCTGTTGCTGGGTAAACTGGAAGCCCAGCATGGCACCCTGAAGTGTGGTACCAAGCTGGAAGTGGCTTATTTCGATCAATATCGGGAACAGCTGGATCCCGAGCGCACCGTGATGGACAACCTGGCCGAAGGCAAGCAGGAAGTCGAGGTCAATGGTCGCAGCCGACACGTGCTGGGCTACCTGCAGGACTTTCTGTTCGAACCCAAACGTGCCCGTACCCCGGTGAAAGCGTTGTCGGGCGGTGAAAAAAATCGTCTGCTGCTGGCTCGGCTGTTCCTCAAGCCCAGCAACCTGCTGGTGCTCGATGAGCCGACCAACGACCTGGACGTAGAAACCCTGGAACTGCTCGAAGAGTTGCTCGCCGATTATAAAGGCACCCTGCTGCTGGTTAGTCACGACCGGGACTTTATCGATAACACCGCCACCCATTGCTGGTTGTTTGAAGGCGAGGGCAAGGTCAGCGAGTTTGTCGGCGGCTATCAGGACATGCAACATCAATTGTCCTACCAGGCCGACGTGGCGGTAGCGAAAGAAAAAGCCGTCAAACCTGCCGCCAAGGCTGAGAACAAGCCGAAGCCGGGCAAGAAGTTGTCGTACAAGCTGCAGCAGGAGCTGAGTGGTTTACCGCTAAAACTGGAGCAGTTGGAGCAGCAGATAGCGTCATTGCAGCAAGCGGTCAATGCGCCGGACTTCTTCAGCCAGCTCGAGGAGCAAACGCAGTCGACCCTGCAGCAACTGGCCGATGCCGAAGCCGAGCTGGAAGTGGCCTTCGCCCGCTGGGAAGAGCTGGAAGCCATGTCCGCCGGTTAAGCCACTGACACAGTCTGTTTTTGCTTTCAAGATGCCCGCCGATGCGGGCATCTTGCTATTTCGCGTAATTAAGTATGGTTCAGCCGTCATTCCCGCGCAGGCGGGAATCCAGGAGCTGTGGCGCAGCGCTGTCAGCCAGAGGTCGCCTGTAAAGGCACCAGTCCCCCTGCGCGAGGGGGCGAGTAGCCGTGCTATATCATCGGAGTGAACCAACTCACATTTCGACATCTTCGATATTAATAAAAATGTCATAAATATCAGTAATTAATCTCGCAAGCTGGTCTTCGGTTAAAATTTAACCTTGATCTGCAGCCGTAATTCCATTATTGATAAGAGGCGGCGGCGGTAACGCTGCCGTGCACTTTTTGTTGATTATACGAGGGTTATACCTATGAAGAGACAAAAACGTGACCGCTTGGAAAGAGCGCGTACCCGCGGTTACCAGGCCGGAGTCAGTGGTCGAGCGAAAGAGCAATGCCCCTACAATGATTTTGATGCCAAAGGACACTGGCTGGGGGGCTGGCGAGACGCCATGGAAGACAAGGGCTCGGGCCTCTTCATAAAATAAAGATATTACCGCTTCAACAAGAAAGGCCCCGACATGTCGGGGCCTTAATATTTACTCGATACTTATTTGCTCCATGGCTCAGAGAGTCATGGAGCAAAAGGTGATCAGAAGCTGGAAGTATCGGTAAAGAGACCGACTTTCAGATCTTTCGCTTCGTAGATCACGCGGCCATCCACTTCAACGATACCATCGGCGATGCCCATGATAAGCTTGCGCCAGATCACCCGCTTGAGGGTGATTTTATAGGTTACCTTCTTGGCGGTCGGCAGGATCTGACCGGTGAACTTCACTTCACCCACACCCAGAGCACGACCCTTGCCGGGGCCCCCTTTCCATCCCAGGAAGAAGCCGACCAACTGCCACATGGCATCCAGACCCAGACAGCCGGGCATGACCGGATCGCCGGGGAAGTGGCAACCGAAGAACCACAGATCCGGATTGATATCCAGCTCGGCGATGATTTCGCCCTTGCCGTGCTCGCCGCCGTCGTCGTTGATGCGCATGATGCGATCCATCATCAGCATGTTGGGGGCCGGCAACTGGCTGTTGCCCGGGCCGAATAATTCGCCCTGGCTACAGGTCAGCAGTTCTTCTCTGGTAAAGGAATGTTTACCCAGTTCTTTTTGTGAAGACATTTCACTATTCCGTTTTGTTCAGGCCAAGGCCTGGATTGCAAATTGGCGCCACTTTAGCGAACAGTTGTTCGCCAGACAAGTCCGATCACTTCAGCGTCGGAACAGGCGCCGTAAAAAGCCGGTTTCCACTGTATGGCCGTTAAGCTCATCGAGGCGGTCACGAATGCGGCCGAACAGCGTATCCGGCTGCTCGACATCGCCGGCCACACTGCCGGTGAGCAGCTCGATGGCCTGTTCGACATGGGCGACCGGATAAATATGAAACTGACCGGCGGCAATGGCGGCGCTGACTTCATCCGACAGGTTGAGCTGCAGCCGGTTGCTGGCCGGCAGCAAGACACCCTGCTGGCCGGTGAGCCCCTGAATCTTGCACAGGCGGAAGAAGCCTTCTATTTTTTCGTTCACGCCGCCCACCGGTTGCACATGACCAAACTGATCCACGGCACCGGTCACCGCAAAGTGCTGATAAATCGGCTCCTTGGCCAGGGCCGAGAGCAGGGCACACAGGCCGGTGAGCGAGGCACTATCGCCGTCAATTTCATGGTAAGACTGTTCGAACACCAGGTTGGCGGACAGGGGGGAAGGGTGCTCGGCCCCGAACAGGTTGGACAGGTAACCATGGATGATCATCATTGCCTTGGCATGAATATGACCGGCAAGATCGGCCTTGCGTTCTATATCCACCACGTCGCCATCGCCCAGGTGCACGGTGGCGGTGAGTCGTACCGGTTCGCCGAAGTCGTAAGGGTGGCCGGTGATCTGAATGACCGACAGACCATTGATCTGGCCCACCTCCTTGCCGCTGGTCTGCAACAGGTACTGGCCGTCACGCACGCCCAGATCCGATTGTTCCACCAGAAAGCTCAGACGATGATCCTGTTCCTGCTGGGCCAGCACTACATGGGCTTCGGTAATCAGTTCGCTCTGCTCGCGCCGGGCGATGACGTCTGATAATTGCATCATGGCCACCAGCTGGGACTCGACCAGCGATAACCGATGCTGGTGCTCGGTCAGCCGGCATCCATAGCGGCACAGGCGCAGTATGGCGCTGCCGTCCATGTCCAGCAGCTGGTGCTTCTGCCGCAGATGGGACAGAAAACCGAGGTAAGAGGGTAAATGTTCACGCACATCCCATTCGGGAATGATATCGGCCCGCAAAAACGCCAGGGTATCCAGCTCCCGGTCGAGCAGGTAGAGCTCGGCGACCGACAGCCGATCGCCGACCAGAATGAGGTGAATATCCAGCGGCGGCGGCTCGGGCTGGAAGTAAAACGATGCCATTTCTGCCGCTCGGCTCCATTCTACCTGGCGGACGGCGAGGGCATGCTTCAGTCGGAACCAGAGGTTGGGTTGTTCGAGCAGCTCCTCAATTGGCACTATCAGGTAGCCGCCGTTGGCCTGATGAACCAGACCCGGCTCAAGCAGATGATGGTGGCTGAATACCGATCCCTGTTCGGTTTGAAAGTGTATGGCGCCAAACAGTTGCTCGGGGGTGAACTGGCGGGCATAAACGATGGGAATGGTATTGTCGTGCCGGTGCACCATCAGATTGATAAGCACCGGGTGACTGAAGCCCTTGCCGGCGGCTACATGCTGAGACAGCAATGACAGGTAATCGGCAATTTTTTCGTCGTTGCCCTGTTTTTTCAGGATCCGCTGCACCACATGCTCGGCTTCCAGATGGCGGGACGACAGTTCGAGCAACTGCCCGACCAGCTCGCAGAATTCAAGGCCGGTACCGGCCTTCAACCGCAACCAGATGGGTTTTTGTGGGTGATTCAGGTTTTCGGCGTAGCAGAGATCAAACAAGTCCGCATGCTTGGCATGTTTTCTAACCAGATCCTGCACCAGCTCTTCATAATCAGTGCCCGGAAAACCGTTGAGTAACAGCACGGGGTTGACCGCGTTTAATTCCGACAGTGTGGCGAAGGCGGAATCTGCCCGGGTCTGCAGCGCGCTGAACGGCAGGCAGGGTACATCGTTCAGGGTGAAGAGTTCGGGTAGTGTAAAAACGGGGTTCAGTTCGACGTGACTCAGTGGCTGCACTCAAAAACTCATCAATATTGGTAAATTGTCGTCAGTATACTGCAGGCACGCCCAGGGTCGACAGCGCTATGGCGAATATGCGCTAAAAAGCGGGTTTTAATCCCCGGTTTTTCCTGCAATTGCATGTAATTTAATCGCCGCTTGCACGTGCTGCTTATACCAAACAGATTAAATAACCGATCTATTTACCTCCCTGCAGACTCCGCCGCGCCTTCCCTGGCGCTGGGGGGCGGCGGAGCCTTCAGCTCCAGAGTCGCCAGCGAACAAATTCGATGCTCGGGACAGAGGCGGTTGTGTTGCCTCTGAGAATGAGCCGGGAGGTGTTTATTCAAATTGTCAGCGCAACGCGCGACGCCGATAGTGCGCCAGCTGTACCACGTTATTGTGTTCGGGGCGGTCCGGATAGGGGCAGGGGAAGTCACCGACCCGGGTATCGGGGTATGACGAGGCCGCGAGTCCGGCGCCAAAGCGAAACAGGGCGTCGTCCAGCAAGCGGACCACAGGCCGAAATGCCTTGGCTCGTTGGCCGCCTACGGTTTTGTACAGCTGGTTGATGTGCATGCCCAGGCCATAGCAGTGATTGTCATCCAGATAATCCATGCCCTCGTGTGTCAGGGTCTGTTTCAACCATTGCCCCGCATCGGCGACATGGCCGTTGATGCTGAGATCGTTGTTGTTGAACCAGCGGGTATGACAAGTCTGGCTCGCAAAACAATCCACCATCAGCGGCAGCTCATCGTCGTTGATGGCCCCGCTGTCCAGCGCCAGTTGCAAGGCCTCGTTACCCCAGCGCTCCAGCAGCGCCTTTTCCAGCTCGACCTGGGTCGGCGGCTGGGCAAAGGGCAGCAGAATGGCATAGCGGCTATATGCCTCTACCGCGATGGCCGTATGGTAGCGAAGACCGGCCTTACCGCCGTGCTCCTGTAGGTGACATTGCCAGGCAATCTGGGCAAAACCGGTGGTCAGCGGCTGGGTGCCGATGCGTTTGCCATCGGGACTGGGCAGACGGGGTAGCGTCAGTTGCATCCATTTGCTCAGGGCATTGCTGGCCGAGATGATGATATTCATGGTGTCTCTTGTTGCCGTTTGTTGAGCGGATCATAACCGATTCTGCTTTTTTATTGCGACAGCACCGGAATAATCATTAAAAACCGCTAAAGTTTATCGTCGCAGATGCCGATATAACGCAGATGCCGATATAACCCTGTTGTTGTTATTCAGGCTATAAGTAAAAGCCGCAAGGGACAGCTTTTTTCTGGACAGATGGATCGCCAAGTATACCTCCGTGATTTTATCCTGCCTGTAGTATCTTTATTGTAGGTTTATGGCCATGTATGAGCGCTGTCATGCCGCAAGCTGATGCTGTCGTCAGTCGTGCGTGTTTTTCGTATTTCATGCTGAGCATTTACCTCTGCTTTTTGAGTAAGGTAGTGTTATATGAGAAAAAACCTCCCCGTTACCGGTCGAGAAAAGGTATTCGGTACCCATCAAAAGCTGATCACCGTGACCGATAAAAACGGCAGCATCATTGAATGCAACGATGCCTTCGTTGAAATGAGCGGCTTTTCAAGAGATGAGCTGTTGGGACAGCCCCACAACATAGTACGACACCCTGACATGCCGGCACTGGCTTTTGAGGTGATGTGGGCGCACCTGAAAGCCGGCAAACCCTGGATGGGACTGGTCAAGAACCGGTGCAAGAATGGAGACTACTACTGGGTGGACGCCTATGTGACCCCGATGAAGAGCAATGGCCAGATAGTGGGTTACGAGTCGGTACGCTCCTGTCCCAGAAAAGAAGACGTTGCACGCACAGAATGTCTTTATGCCAATATAACAAAAAAGAAACAGACCAGCTCCCGGCTTAACATAGCGTCGGAAAACCTGTTTCTGTTGCTGGCGCTGATCAGCTGGGCGGCGCTGTTGTTGTTTGGACACGAGATGCTGGCGCAAGGATGGCTGTGTGCCGGGGTTATCGCTTATGCCACATGGGCAACCCTGTCGAGAAAATCCATGCTGGCTTCTTTCAATAGCTTGTTGAAAAACGCCTTTTCTCATGAACTGGCGGTACAGAGCTATACCGACGACGGCGCCGACATCGGCATTTTGAAAGTCGCCATTCTCAGCCAGACGGCCCATCTGGGCACTGTGATCACCCGTATCGAAAATGCGGCCATGAAGGTGGCCTGCGAAACCGACAAGGGCTTTGAACTTACCCGGGCCACCAGCTCGGAGATAGAACGGCAACAGGCCGAAACCTTGCAGGTAGCCACGGCGATGAATGAAATGACCTCGACGATTGCCGAAGTGTCCCGCCATGTCAATGATACCGCCGCGTCTGCAGAGACGGCCAATGTACTGGTTGTCAAAGGAGCGGGGCTGGCCGATGTCACCAAAAAATCGATAGAAACGCTACGGGATACGGTGGCGGAAATCAGCCATTCGGTGTCGGCGGTGTCGGAGCAGACCGCCAATATTGCCAGCGCGGCCCAGATGATTGAGCAGATTGCCGATCAGACCAACTTGCTGGCGCTGAATGCGGCCATTGAGGCGGCCAGAGCCGGTGAGCAGGGTCGAGGCTTTGCAGTGGTGGCGGACGAGGTGAGAAATCTGGCCCAACGTACCCAGGAGTCCACCCGGGGAAATCTACGTCATTATTCAGGAGCTGACGGCCCGGGCCGACCATGCGGTGAATGTGGCAAATCATGGCGCCATTAATGCCGAAGCAGGGCTGGAACGGGTGCTCGAAAGCGGTACCATGCTGAACGGCATTTCGGACGCGGTCGGCAATATCGCCGATATGTCGACCCAGATGGCGGCGGCGGTGGAACAACAGGCCCATGTGTCGGAAGACATTAATCGCCAGGTGGTCAATATTTCCGGTTTGGCCGACTCCAGTGCCGACAGTGCTGTTAATGCCTCGCAATCCATTACCTATCTGAAATCGATCTCGGGTGAATTGCACGAGCTGGTGATGCGATTCAAGCCGGCATAAAACCGGCCGATCGATGCATTCTGTTCATGCTGACGCAGGCCCCGGCGGATTCACCGTCCGGAGCCTTTTTTATCCCGTCACCGCAGGGTATACCGAGCTTGGCATCATGATATCTGCGGCTGCCCCAGCGGCTGTTGGTTTGCGTCGGACCCAAACACCAGGGCTTTGAGCCCGGCTTCCGGGTCTATGTCTGCAAATTCGGGGGGGTTGTCCAGTCGTTCGACAAAGCGCAATGCCGGCGCCTGCTCGGCCATGTTGTCAATCAAGAACCGGCTGGGAATGTCTGGATCGTTGACACAGGCCAGCACCTGGCCGTTGTCGGTCAGCAGCTCGGGCAGACGGCGCAGTATCTTGTGATAGTCCTGGGTCAGGGCGAAACTGCCTTTCTGGAATGAGGGCGGATCTATGATGATCAGATCATAAGGCCCCAGCTTGCGTACCTTGCCCCAGGATTTGAACAGCTCATGGCCGAGAAAGGTCACCTTGCCCAGATCATGATGGTTCAGCCGGTGATTGTCCCGGCCCCGGCTCAGCGCCGCCCTGGCCATGTCCAGATTGACCACCTGCTCGGCGCCCCCTTCGAGCGCCGCGACCGAAAAACCACAGGTATAGGCAAACAGGTTCAGCACCCGCTTGCCCTCTGCCTGTTGCCGGACCCAGCGCCGTCCGAGGCGCATATCGAGAAAAAGCCCGTGATTCTGGTTACGCCCCAGTTCCAGCTGATAGCGCAAACCCTGCTCCCGCACCTGAGGACGCGGCTCCAGCGTTCCCCATAATACGTCTACCGGCGAGCCTTCCCGGCTGCGGTGTTGCAGCAAGAGGGCACGGGCACCACTCTGTTGCCAGGCATCTTGTTTGGTCAGCGCCTGCAGCAGGGTGTTCAGCCCGGTCAGAAACGCCGGCTCCGGCTCCCTGAACAGGGACACCAGCAACTGACCATCCAGCCAGTCGGCGGTGAGCTGTTCCAGCCCCGGCCAGCGGCGGCCCCGGCCATGAAACAGCCGTCGGATCTCGTTGGGGTGGTCATTAAGGGTCTGTTCGAAGGCCGTGCACAGTTGGCTATAAAAAGCGGGCAGGGCGTTGGTATCCATGAGGTTCTCGGGCAGGCAAAACAGGGCCGCTATTCTAGCGGCCGGTGTTTGATTAGGCCACCGCTACCATGCTACTCATTTATCATACCAGGACACAGCAGGGGCTGGCGCCGACGGGAAGACGGGCGTGCCAGGCCACGGGTATTTGTATGGGGTGATAAGTCTGGCTGCAGGTGCTCATCACCGCCTCGATATTGATTGAGGCGCCCGCCTGTTGGATGGTGTCGCTCAGGGCCTCATACATCAAGGCTGCGTGGATGGGACTGCGTTGATGCATCACGAAGGGCGGGGCGGGCGCCTCCGTGCTTCTGCCGATGATGGTGATGCCGCGGCTGTCCAGCAAGGGCCAGCTGTGGGCATCGATCGCCGCCAGATCTGCCGCGCCGTTTCGCAGGTATTCCAGGCTGGCGGCATGGCCGCCGCTGAGCAACACCTGGTCACCGTCAATGCCGTTGGCACTTGCCCATTCGAACAGGGCGGCACAGCCGGATCGGGAGCTGGCGGAATTGATCACGAAACGAACCGTACCTGCGGACTGAGGGCTTGCGGGCTCACGACCGCTGGCGCTGACGATATAGCTGAAATACTGCCCCGGGGTACAGTCGAGATCGCTGAACACCGGGCGGGCAATCGGTACCAATCCCCGAGCCTGGGGGGTGAACAGATCCGGTCCGCAACACTGGCTAAGCAGCAATCCGGGGTTGGTCCATTGTTCGACCAGCGGGGTGTGGCGATCCAGCGTATCTGGTATTGGCAAGCGGTAGGATGACAGAGGAGCGCTTAATCGATGCAGCTCGTTTCTCAATACCGACCAAAAGGTATCCAGCCCAGGCTGCAACGGCGGCAGATCATACCAGGGTAAACTTGCGACCAGACTCACGTGATCATTTCCTTATACATCAGAGACAGGGCATTCAACGTGACGAGTGGTCTTTGAACTGTTTGATGCTGCGCTTGTTGGCGCTGCGGCGGTTGGCCTGCTTGTCGCGCGGTGGACGCTTGCGTTCGCCGCTGGCGACCTGATCAGTGACCGGGAAACCTTCCAGCGGCAGTAATTCGATCGGGCGACCGGTCAGCTCGACAATGGCGGACAGCGCCTCGGACTCACCATGACAGACCAGCGATATCGCCAGACCTTCACGGCCGGCACGGGCGGTGCGGCCTACGCGATGCACATAAACCGGTGCGCTGGTGGGCAGGTCCAGGTTGAAGACCACCGGCAGCGCCGTCACATCGATGCCCCGGGCCAACAGATCGGTGGCTACCAACACCCGCAAGCGACCGTCTTTAAACTCGGCCAGCGTCTGTTCCCGCACCTGCTGATCCTTGTTGCCGTGTAGCGCCGCCGCCTGAATTCCGGCCCGGTTTAGTTTTTTGGCCAGGGCATCGGCGCTGTCTCGTGCATTGATAAATACCAGTACCTGTGACCAGGTATTTTGCTTCAGCAGGGCCATCAGCGCCTGCGCCTTGCTGCCCTTGTTGACCAGGTAACAGCGCTCTTCCACCTCCGCGACCAGGCTGTTGCCTGCCTGCGCCTCGATGCGCCGGGGGGAATTGAGCAAACGGGTCGCGATTTCATCCAACTCGGTGGGCAAGGTCGCCGAAAACAGCAGCGTCTGCCGTTGCTCGGGCAGCCTGGCCAGTATCCGCTGAATGTCGGGCCAAAAGCCCATTTCCAGCAGGCGGTCGGCTTCGTCCAACACCAGATGCGTGATGGCATCCGGAGTGAGCAGCTGCTGCTCGAGCAAGTCCAGCAGGCGGCCGGGCGTGGCCACCAGCAGTTGCGGCCCCGCGGCCAGCCCGGCCAGTTGCAGCTCTTGCTCCACCCCACCACAGAGGGTCACTATGCCGATGTCCATCGCTTGAGCCAATGGCTGCAGTACGGCACTTATCTGTGTTGCCAGCTCGCGCGTGGGGACCAACACCAGCGCCCGGGGTTGTGCCTGTTGTCGCTGAATTTGCTGTAACAGGGGTAACCCAAAGGCCAGGGTCTTTCCGCTGCCGGTCTGGGCCAACGCCAATACATCCTGGCCGGACAGCGCCACCGGAATGGCCAGCTGCTGGATACGGGTTGGCTGCTGATACAGGGTTGGCAAGGCAGCCAGCAGGCCAGGGTGAAGTTTGAGCTCGGCAAAGGTCATGGAAATACCAACAGAGAAGGAGGAGCAGAAGTCTAAACAGCTGAAACAGACAAGTAAACTGTCTTGATTAACCGCACCCGGACAGCATAAACGTCTGTCTTCCTGAGTATGGCCCCGGGAAAACCCGACACCACACAGGATAAAAAACTGCAGCTTTGCAAAATCATGAGGCAGGGAGGCCAATCCGGCAGCGACCTCCTGCCAGACATCAGAGCTTTTCCTGCACGCTGGTGACCTTGTCCGCCATGGTCTGCTTTCTGTCTACCCGGGTGCCGACCTTCATGTGGCTGGTAATACGCACGGCACCGGCCGCATGCAGTGTTTCGTGGCAGTGCTT
This sequence comes from Oceanisphaera submarina, assembly GCF_046521305.1. Lineage (NCBI taxonomy): Bacteria > Pseudomonadati > Pseudomonadota > Gammaproteobacteria > Aeromonadales > Aeromonadaceae > Oceanisphaera > Oceanisphaera submarina. The sequence continues at coordinate 14,277 of NZ_JBKGFN010000001.1, forward strand.
GACCGCCGCCATTACCTCTTCCCACTCGCCTTCCACGTTGGTGCCGTAGCCATGCATGCTGTGAGTGAGACCGGCCTCTTCAAAAATCTTCTGGCACATGGCCACATAAGGCGACACAGAGGTGCCTACACCACCGGGCGACACCATGATATCCATCAATACGTACATTCGCATTTCCTCGTTTACGGGAGAATGCATCATATTCGGCTTGGTAGTGACAAGGAGACAAGGGCCAGTCTGGCTGTTTGTGCCGGCCAGTTGAGCCACCAGGTGAAAGACCGGGCGTTAGGCCCGGCGGCCAAGGAGCCTGGTTGCTGTTGATTGCCGGCGTAAAAGAGAATCGCTGTATGGTGATATTATTTTATGCCAACATGTTAGGGTGGTAATCACAGCCCTTACTCCTACAACTTTACGGTCTGCAAAGATAACCAAGGGTCGCTGGCGCAGACCAATCAGAGGCTGACTATCCTGAAACTATCGTACCGGTCGGGTGCGAAGCAGGGGCCTGAATCGGGCCTGACACCGAACAAGTCATCCGTTTTGATATCTGGTATTGCAGGTTAAGGGCGGGGGAGAGTGGCTGGAGGATCTCAGGGGTTTCCCGGAGGAGGTTATAAGAATCACTGCACAAATAACGTACAAATATATTTGCGATAATGTTTGACGCCACCCCCCTGCTTCCGTAGAGTGCACGCCAGCAAGAGTTTCAAGTTAGCGCGGCCTTTGTATATTGTTTGTTCCTTACGGTACTACAGTCACCAAACTTCCCTTCTTTGATATTTGTTGCATTTTCCGAGCATAAGCTCGTCACTAAAATAAAGGTAAGATAAAATGGCTAACGGCACCGTAAAATGGTTTAACGAAGCAAAAGGTTTTGGTTTCATCACTCCGGCTGATGGCGGCAAAGATCTGTTCGCCCACTTCTCCGAAATCGTCGGCGGTGGCTTTAAAACGCTGGCAGAAGGCCAGGCAGTATCCTACACCGCTACTGAAGGTGCCAAGGGTCCTCAGGCTTCACAGATTCAGGCTCTGTAATTACCCTCTGGTAATTCAAGACCAAAAAAACCCGCTTCGGCGGGTTTTTTTGTGTTTAAAGCCCTGGCACTCAGGGTGATTGGTATAACCATCCCCATCGGTATATCCGGACGGTGCTTAAGTGTGCCCAGTACCGGTTTAAGTCGGAATCAGGTTATGGCTGGCGCCAGAATAAGAGGATTGCGAGCGAAGTCAGGTACAGGCATCAACAAACACAAAATTATGCCAACATACATAATCTTTATTAAATTATAAAAACAGAGTAATACGCAGACTACAGCGATTAAACGAAAGGTCGATCATTTCAGCAAGGTTCGTAATAAAATAAAGATCGGTAATGATTAAATACAGCAGTACGAGCCCGTAATGCGCCAGATGCTGAACTTATGGCTCGGTGCTGACCCTGGCGAAATCCTGATTTTCGTTGGATAAGGTGTTGCAGTTACTGGAGTATCCGGTTTATTTCGATTTGACCGGCCTGCCATTACCGGATAACCGAGCCGGTATTCTGGAAGCACTGAACGCTGAACGGCTGATTTTATACAAGGGTAATAGCCGCATTGAAACCATCAGGGAAATCGAAGGCAACAAAGGCTATGCCGTCGGCTTTGAGGGGTTGATCGACTATCTTAAAACATTGCTTCCTTCCAATGAAGAGATCGGCAAGGCCTTCCGCAAAGAAGTGCCTATGTATCCCGAGCTGGCTATTCGTGAGCTGGTAGCCAATGCCATCATTCATCAGGATTTCTCCATTACGGGCACCGGACCAATGATCGAAGTGTTTGCTACCCGCATGGAAGTAACCAACCCCGGCATACCCCTGGTAGCGACTGAACGCTTTCTGGATTCTCCACCTCGCAGTCGCTGGCCAAAAAGCCGCCCGGATGTATGGAATACATACTGGTTCACGAGTTGGTCCACCTGCTGGAGCGGCACCACAACGAGCGCTTTCGCCAGTACATGTACCGTTATCTTCCCGACTGGCAGGAGCGGAGAACGCTGCTGAACAGCGGGTCTTTATCCTATGAAGGGTGGGGGTATTGAGTCTAATCAGGGCAGGGCGGTTGTCTTGTTGTTCCTGATATGAAAACGGGAATCTGAATAGCCATTAGCCAGCCTGATCATAAGAAAACCACTGCGTTATGGTAAATAGAGGGCGCCGGTATAACACGCCAGATCCGGAAGGGCCTGGGCCGAGCTGCTGATTGCTAAAGGCATGGATCTGGTGGCCACGCGCATTTCCGATACCGTGCAATAACTGAGGATGCTGTCAGCATTGCACGATATCGGGGTGATTTTGCTTAACCCGGAGAATCCGAGCGACAGAGAAATGATACTGCCAGCCAAAGCCCGTGATGATGTGGACTGGCAGTCGACCAACCGGATCTTACTGGAAAATGAAGACTCCCGGGATTTCATCGAGCTGGTATCGACATACTATCAAACAGGTCGGGTGCGCAGTCGGGATTGAAACCGGATCTGACGCGACACAAGCTATTGCGCAGCAGCTTAGGGGCAGGTGACTGGATGGTGGATCTCACAATCTCATTTTTAGCTGAAACCCACACACAACAGGTATGAAGTTCAGATATTCATAAATCATATTTAACATAATATACATTATGCGAAGTTAGTTGTGGTGGAGAAAATATCGTCCTACGGTTCCGGATACTTACCCTTAGTCTCCGGTAGCCAGTCTGTCCAGTCGTTTACCGGCGGCGCTTTCGTGCCGTTCGACCTTGCCGGTGTGCAGATACTGCGAGGTGGTGTCTATGCTGTCGTGGCCGGCGTCGGCCTGCACATGAGACAGCGGCCGACCATTGTAATTAATGTCGTGAGTGATGCCGGTGTGTCGAATGCTGTGCACGGTCAGGCTGCGCATTTCGCCGGCGTCCTGATCAAAACCGTCCTGTGCTGCGGCATCGGCGGCGGCGGCCATCAGTTCGTTGAGCAGATCGCGCAGTTGTCGAATGCCGAGGTTGGCGTTGAGCAGGCCCTGATCCCGCCCCCGACCGGCGGCCTTGTGGCGCACAAACAGCGGTGTGGCATCGTTGGGTGCCGGCAAGGCTGACAGCTTGAGATATCGGCGATAAGACTGCAGCGCTTCGAGTAACTCGCGAGACACAGCCACGGTGCGATTTTTTCCGCCTTTGCTCACCGGAATATGAAAGCTCCAGATCCCGGTGTGACCGTCGCGGCGAAACTGGCTCATTACCGGCGAAAAACCAGGCCGGGCCGCGACTTCTGAGATGCGCAGATAACAGCCGTACATCAGGGAGATCAAGAACAGGGTGCGCCGGTGTCGTTCGGGATCCTGCTCGGCCAGCAGGCGTGCGGTGCCCATCACATAGGACCATTGCAAATCGCTGAACACCCGTACTTCGTCTTCTTCACCGAGACCGGCAACGACTACGGGACTGGAGCCGAAACGACTGTGACGCATCCACATGACCGCCGGGTTGCGCTCGGTGACTTCTTCGTTTGTCAGATAGCCATAGAAGGAAGACAGTATGGCCATTTTGGTTTTCAGTGCCTTGTCGCTCAGCCGGTATGGCTGTTCGATACCGTCGATTTTTTTGCCCAGAAACGGTCGCCACTGCGGGTTGGGCTGACGTTCGCCCCAGTCCTTGTTCAGTACAAACTGGGCCACGTTACGATAGGCAATCAATGGCTGTGGCGGCGCCAGGCAATACTCCACGTAGCGGTTGATGCCGCGGCGGTTCAAGGCGATTGGAGAAACCTGCTCGACGTCGAAGCACCAGTGCAGAAAGGTGGTGAGTTCGCTGCGGTAGGTTTTGTAATTGTTCTCGTTGAACCGGCTTTCGAGCAGCCAGTCCATGGCATGTTCATAGATAAAGGCGGCATCGGGTACCGCGTTCAGGGTGATATCGGCGATATGCTGGTTAACGACGCTGTTGCCCTCTTCCAGGTACTGGGGAGCATCAAACAGCGGTAATGCGGGGACGTTCATAGGGCAATTTTTTCTGATGTTGGCTGTATGGATGAACAGTATAACGCATTAGTAAATGCCAATGCCGATAAATACAGTTATCGGCATTGATGGGTGTCACCATTCCCGCTATCGCTTGTTCTATGCTTAATGCTCGGTCATAACGGCAGATAGGCGCTTTATGAACAGATACAGCATAATGGTTGCCGCCGTACTGGGTTTTTCCACTCAGGCGGCGCTGGTTACCGAGTCGGTCGGCTATCAGGTTGATGGTCAGGAGTTCCAGGGGTATCTGGCGTTTGATGACCGTCTGGCTTCCCCGCTACCCGGTGTACTGGTGGTGCATGAATGGTGGGGGCTGAATGATTATATTCGTCGTCGCGCCGAGATGCTGGCCGAGCTTGGCTATGTGGCCCTGGCGCTGGACATGTATGGTGATGGCAGAGAAGCCAATCATCCTTCCGAGGCCGGTGAGTTTGCCAGGGCGTCACTGGCTTCCCTCCCCCAGGCGGAACGGCGTTTCAACGTGGCCCGCGAGCAACTGGCCCGGCATCCGCGGGTGGCCGGCAGTCCCATGGCGGCAGTTGGCTACTGTTATGGTGGTGGTGTCGTGCTGCACATGGCTCGTAGTGGTGCACCTTTGGCGGCGGTGGCCAGTTTTCACGGCTCCCTGACTCCCAAGGCAAATCCCCTGCCCGCCGGCAGTAACATTCGTATTGCGGTATTCAACGGCGCCGCCGATCCTCTGGTGCCCGCCGAGCAGGTCGCCACCTTTCGGCAGGAAATGGACGCGGCCGGCGCCGATTATGTGCTGGTGAATTACCCCGGTGCCCTGCACGCCTTTACCAACCCGGACGCCGATAGGGTCGCGGCCGAGTTCAAGATGCCGGTGGGTTACGATGAAGCGGCGGATCAGGACTCATGGCGCCAGTTGCAGACTTTTCTAAAAGACAGCTTTGAGTAGTAAGTAAGCGATTAAGCAGGGTTGCAGAGGCAACACCGCCGTGTTGTCTGACGAGACCAACAGGCGACGCTGCAGTATCAGGAGGACAAAGAGGGATCTGCTCCGTCGATCATCACGTGGATGTGGATGTGCTTGAAGCGGGTCTGTGGAGCAGGCCCTTTGTCCGACGTTGGGAGCGGTATTAACGTTCTACTTCAAACAAAAACTTCAGCTGCTGTGGTTCGCCATTATGTTCGATGTCCAGTACCCAGGCCCACACCATGCTGCGCTCGGTACAGGCTCCTACCAGTGCCTGCCCCTGCCAGTGGCCCGGAGTACTTTCGCTGATCAGGGCCGGCAAGGTGCCCATGTACATGGTTTCCCCCTCCAGCCGGCTGCGGGTGACCTTTACCTCGGGATCGGAAAACGTCAGTATCAGCTGAAACGGTGATTCCGGCTGTAGTCTGTCGGCCTGCAATTGTGCCTCGGCCCACCATTCCCCCCGATGCACCCGATGCACCCGATGCACCCGGCATTTTTCGTGAGATATATCACAAAATTCTGCATTTTCTTTCTCCGATGTGGTGTCCTCACCGCCGTCGATATAGGTTCGGAGCCAAAATGCGCCCGATAAAACTCCCAGCACCAGCAAAATTTGCACCAGTTTGGGCCCGGTTAGTCGATCTCTCATGTCAATTCAGTTCCTGTATTGCATACAATCCACTCCCTTGCTTGATCTTGATCAAAGTAGTTTCTTATGCCTTATGAGGGGGGTTAAGTGGTAATCATATTACTGTTTATACTGTTATTTTTGCAGCCACTCATTTATCATCGTCGCGGTGCATTCAGTGTCTCCCGATTTGCTTTGTTAACATAAAGTTAACGAAGCCGTTCAGGTACCTGATAACACCAACGAAAAACGGTTGTCTTCAATCCTTCCGACGTGAGCACCCCTGTGTGAACGCAAACCTGAATAACAGCAGTGGAAGCGGAACTATAACGATGAGTCAAACTAATAATCAACCAAACTACAACTATACTGTAGTTCGCCAGTTTACGGTCATGACCGTAGTCTGGGGTATCGTCGGTATGTCGTTGGGTGTGCTGATCGCAGCACAACTTATCTGGCCTGCCCTCAACTTCGAAACGCCCTGGCTAACCTATAGCCGATTACGTCCATTACATACCAACGCGGTTATTTTTGCGTTTGGGTGTAGCGCGCTGATGGCTACCTCCTTCTATGTGGTGCAGCGTACCTGTCAGGTCCGCCTCTTTGGTGGCCCGCTGGCATCGTTCGTATTCTGGGGCTGGCAAGCCATTATTCTGGCGGCGATCATCACCCTGCCTCAGGGGTATACCTCCTCCAAGGAATATGCCGAGCTGGAATGGCCGATCGATGTCGCCATCGCCATCGTATGGGTGTCTTACGCTATCGTGTTCTTCGGAACCCTGTACAAGCGTACGACCTCCCACATTTATGTGGCGAACTGGTTCTACGGCGGCTTTATTCTGACCGTTACCGTGCTGCATCTGGTCAACAGCATGGCGATCCCCCTGACTGGCATGAAGTCCTACTCCATGTATGCCGGTGCTGCCGATGCCATGATTCAGTGGTGGTACGGTCATAACGCCGTTGGCTTCCTGCTGACTGCCGGTTTCCTGGGTATGATGTACTACTTCGTGCCCAAGCAGGCGGGTCGTCCGGTTTATTCTTACCGTTTGTCCATCGTGCACTTCTGGGCGCTGATCACCCTGTATATCTGGGCCGGCTCGCACCACCTGCATTATACCGCCCTGCCCGACTGGGCCCAGTCTCTGGGTATGGTGATGTCACTGATCCTGTTCGTCCCTTCCTGGGGTGGTATGATCAACGGCATCATGACCCTGTCCGGCGCCTGGCACAAGCTGCGTTATGACCCCATTCTGCGCTTTTTGATCGTGTCCCTGTCGTTCTACGGCATGTCCACCTTCGAAGGCCCCATGATGGCGATCAAAACTGTCAACGCCCTGTCTCACTACACCGATTGGACCGTGGGTCACGTGCACTCCGGAGCGCTGGGTTGGGTTGCCATGATCTCCATCGGCGCCGTTTACCATCTGATCCCCAACCTGTTCAATCAGGAACGCATGTACAGCATGAAGCTTATCAACACGCATTTCTGGCTGGCGACCATTGGTACCGTGCTGTACATAGTGTCCATGTGGATCAGCGGTGTGATGCAGGGCCTGATGTGGCGCGCGGTAAACGACGACGGCACCCTGACCTACAGCTTCGTTGAAAGTCTGCAAGCCTCGTACCCGTTCTATTTCGTTCGCTTCCTGGGTGGCTGCTTCTTCGTGACCGGCATGTTGCTGATGGCTTACAACACCTATCGTACCATTCAGGCGCCGAAAGGCTCCCTGCAAGCCATTCCCCAACCGGCATAAGGAGACTTGTGAATGAAGAACCCAAATAATCGTCACGAGTTGGTCGAAACAAACACAACCTGGTTGGTGATACTCACCGTCATCGCCATCAGCTTCGGTGGCCTGGTCGAAATCGTGCCGCTGTTTTTCCAGCAGCAGACCAACGAACCGGTAGAGGGTCTGCGCCCTTATACCGCGCTGGAAATGGAAGGTCGTGATATTTATATTCGCGACGGATGTCATGTGTGTCACAGCCAGATGATCCGCCCCTTCCGTGCCGAAACCGAGCGCTATGGTAACTACTCCGTTGCCGGTGAAAGCGTGTGGGAGCATCCGTTCCTGTGGGGTTCCAAGCGTACCGGTCCCGATCTGGCGCGCGTAGGCGGTCGTTACTCCGACGAGTGGCACCGTGTGCACCTGCTCAACCCGCGTAACGTGGTGCCCGAGTCGAACATGCCCGGGTTCCCCTGGTTGGAGACCAACATACTGGATGGCGAGCACACTGCCGACAAGTTGGCCCTGTTCCGCGACAGCTTCGGCGTTCCCTATACCGATGCCGACATTGCCGGTGCCGAGGCCGCGGTGAAGGGCAAGACCGAGATGGATGCCATCATCGCCTATCTGCAGTCTTTGGGCCACGCCCTTAAATAACCGGAGTCGATTATGGATTTCAGTACCCTGGAAGCGCTCAAGCCGACGCTGATCAGTTATCAGACGCTGTTGTTGTTTGTGCTGTTTATCGGTCTGGTCTGGTGGGCCTACGGTAAACGACGCAAAGACAGGTTCGATGCGATAGCCAGCTCTATTTTTGATGATGAAAACCAGGCGAGCGGAACGCCTCCGGGGACTGAGCAGGATCGCGCAGGAGCTAATAAAAAATGAGTACTTTTCTAAGTGTTTTTGTCACCATCATCAGCCTGGGCACCATTTTTGGTTGTCTGGCTCTGTTGGTCTGGTGTTCTCGTGACAAGATGGGGATGGAAGAAGGTGCGCCTACCGGCCATACCTATGATGGTATTACCGAACTGAACAATCCGCTGCCCAAGTGGTGGTCGTATCTGTTCGTGTTCATGGTGGTGTTTGCGCTGTTCTATCTGGCACTGTATCCGGGTCTGGGTAACTTCAAGGGCCTGCTGGGCTGGCAGAGCTCCAACCAGAACGTGCGTTCGGTGGAAGAGTATCACGCGGCTTCGGCCGACGCGCGTGAGCAGGGCAAGCTGGTGCAGTACGAGCGGGAAATGGTCAAGGCCGATGAGGTGTTTGGCGCCAAGTTCCGTGAGCTGACCTATGAAGCCGATGGCACTACCTATCGTGCCATTGCCGACATCGCTCTGGACGAAGATGCCACCAAGGTTGGCCAGCGTCTGTTTTTGCAGAACTGTGCCCAGTGTCATGGCTCGGACGCCCGCGGTGCCCGCGGCTTCCCCAACCTGACCGATGCCGACTGGCTGTATGGCGGTACGCCCGAGCAGATCAAAACTACCCTGCTTCATGGTCGCAAAGGTGCCATGCCGGCCTGGGGTGCCAGCCTCGGTGAAGACGGCGTGCGTGAAGTAACCTCCTATGTACTGAGCCTGTCCGGCCGTAAGGTTGACCCGGTAGAAGCCCAGAAGGGTCAGGCACGCTTCGCCATGTGTGCCGCCTGCCATGGTATGGACGGCAAGGGCAACCAGGCCGTGGGTGCGCCCAACCTGACCGATGGTATCTGGCTCTATGGTGGCTCTCGCGCCGCGGTGGAAGACAGCGTGCGCAACGGTCGTGCCGGCGTCATGCCTGCCTGGAAAGACATTCTGGGCGAAGACAAGGTTCATCTGCTTTCAGCATATGTTTACAGCCTGAACAACACTAAATAAGGCCCACCGGGCTTTGGTTAAAAAGCCCCGCTGGTCGGGGCTTTTTTTGTTATATTAGTCACCGCTTTTTTTGTCGTAGGAATTGGTTATGCAACGTCCCTGGTATCAGCAGTTCTGGCCCTGGTTTCTTATCGTATTGCCGCTGTGTGCGGTGGCGGCCAGCCTTTATACCTTCCACCTGGCAAGCTCCGGGGCCGACAGCATGGTGGTCGATGACTACTACAAAAAAGGCCGAGCCATCAACCAGGATCTCAGTGAATTGAAAACCGCCGCCGACCTCGGTCTGGTGGCCGAGCTGCGCTATCAGGACGGCCAAATTGCCCTCAAGATAGACGGTCAGCATAATAATGGTGAGGCGGTGCGAGTCCACTTCAACCACCCCACTCTGGCCAAGCAGGACCAACAAATGCTGATGACCAGCGATGCGGGCGGAGTATACCGCGAGCGGCTTGAGCAGCCTTTGATGAAGGGCCAGTGGAACCTGCAGATTGAGGCCTTCGATGGCCACTGGCGCATGCAAAAGCGCATCAGCCTGCCGATAGCCGATCGGCTGATCATTCGCGCCGGGAGCTGATCGTGAGCGGCTGTTTTCACTGCGGTGAAGCCATTCCCCCCGGCAGCAGACATCAACTACAGCTGGAGGGCATCAATCGACCCTTTTGTTGTCCCGGCTGCCTGGCGGTGGCCGACACCATCATCGAGTGCGGCCTGGGCAGCTACTATCAACATCGCTCCGCGCCGGCCCCCAGGGCTGACGCGGTTCCCGACGAGCTGAAACAGCTGCAACATTACGATCTGGCCGAAATACAGCAGGACTTCGTCAGCGATAAAGACCACCTCAAGGAGGTACAGCTCTCCATTTCCGGCCTGAGTTGTGCCGCCTGTGCCTGGCTGATCGAGCGCCATCTGTCGCGGGTGCCGGGGGTGTCATTGATTCAGGTCAATACCACCACGGAGCGGGCTCGGCTGCGCTGGCACGGTGAACAGGTGCCCTTGAGCCAGCTGCTGGCGGCCTTTTCCGACATCGGCTATCAGGCTCGGCCCTTTCAGCCCCATCAGCAGGAACAGGCCTACAACCGGGAAGTGAAGTCTTATCTGCTGCGCATGGGCGTGGCAGGCATCGCCAGCATGCAGGTGATGATGGTAGCACTGGCCCTATATGAAGATTTGTTTCCGGGCACCGATGCCGATCTGGTCGAATATTTCCGCTGGATAAGCCTCTGGCTGTCCATCCCTGTGATGACCTACTCAGCCCTGCCCTTCTATCGCAATGCCTGGCGCGGGCTTAAAAACCGGGCGCTGAACATGGACTTGCCGGTATCGCTGGCCATGGTGTTTGCTTTCTTCGCCTCCGTGTATGCCACCGTCACCCGGACCGGTGACGTCTATTACGAATGTGTGTCCATGTTTGCCTTTCTGCTGCTGACCGGCCGTTTTCTCGAAATGCGGGCCAAGCGCCGGGCCTCGGAAACCACCGCCAACCTGACCTTGCTGGTGCCCATGCTGGCCCGGGTTGAAACCGAAGACGGCGAGCAGGAAGTGGCCGCCAAAACCCTGCAATCGGGTCAGACGGTGCTGGTGGCCCCGGGCAGCCAGATCCCGGCCGATGCACACATACTCGACGGCAGCACCAGCGTGGATGAATCGATGCTGACCGGCGAACACCTGCCGGTCAGCCGCCACCCCGGAGACATCGTCTTTGCCGGTACCACCAACGTGGAATCGCCCTTGCGGCTGCGGGTACTGCGCCCTCTGGCCGACGCCCGGGTATCGGAAATTCTGCGCGCCCAGGACGAGGCCCTGGCGGAAAAACCCAGGGTGGCCATTCTGGCCGATCAGTTGTCCCGCTACTTTGTGGCGGCGCTGTTGCTGGTGACCCTGGCTACCTATCTGGTGTGGCTGCAGCTCGATGCCGACAAGGCGTTCTGGGTCATGCTGTCGGTGCTGGTGGCAACCTGCCCCTGTGCCCTGTCGCTGGCGACCCCTACCGCACTGACGGTGGCCACTTCCCGTCTGAGCCGTTCGGGCGTGCTGGTACGCCGGGCTCATGTGCTGGATACCCTGCCCAAGGTCACTCGCATCGTGTTCGACAAAACCGGTACCCTGACCCGGGGCGAGGTGGCCGTGACTGCTGTCACCCCGCTGGCCGAATTGAGTGAGTCGCAGGGGCTGGCCATGGCCGCGGCGCTGGAAGCCCAGTCGGAACACCCCATTGCCCGTGCCTTCCGGCCTTATCGGAACGAACGGTTGCAGGTGTCCGGGCGAGAAAACCGGGTCGGCTGCGGCGTCAGTGGCCAGATTGATGGTACCCGCTGGCATCTGGGCAGCGGTGCCTGGCTGGCACCGGATAATCAGGACGCCGAGCTCTGTGTCTATCTGGCCAATGAGCAAGGTCTTGTCGCACGTTTCGAGCTGACCGATCCGCTACGCGAAGAAGCCGGTGCCTTGATTCGTGACTGCCGGGCTCAGGGGATCGCCACCACCATTCTCACCGGTGACAGCTCCGGTCAGGCCGAACGGGTTGCCGAGCGGTTGGGTGTCGACGGGCTAATCAAGCACGCCAGCCCCGATGACAAGCTGGCCTATTTGCGCCGTTGCGATCAGGCCGGTGACATCTGCCTGATGGTTGGTGACGGCATCAACGATGCGCCTGTGCTGGCCGGGGCTCATGTGTCCTTCGCCATGGCCGGCGGCACCGATATCGCCAAAAACAGTGCCGATGCCATCATGCTGGCCGACGATCTGCGGCATATTCTCACCGCCCGGCATATCTCCGCCCGCTGCCGGCGGGTGATCAAACAGAACTTTAGCTGGGCGCTGGGTTATAACCTGGTGATACTGCCGCTGGCGGCGATGGGCCAGGTTTCCCCCTGGTTTGCGATGATCGGTATGTCGGCCAGCTCCCTGATTGTGATGACCAATTCGCTGAGGCTTTCCCGACTATGAACGACGTCGAAATCTGGTACCTGATGATCCCCATCGCCATGGTGTTTGTTGCCATCGCTATCGCCGTCTTCTTCTGGTCGGTAAAAAGCGACCAGTTCGAAGACCTGGATCGGCATGGCAGCAATATCCTGTTTGATGATGACGAGGTGGCTCATCAACAGGCGCAACGCAACGTTCAACCGGCTCAGAAGCAAGACAGCCACAAGCAGCAGGAACAGCATGACCACTCAGCTTGATGCCTGGGCGGCGCTGCTGATTGGCCTGTTGGGGGCTGGTCACTGCATCGCCATGTGCGGCGGCGTGGCGGCGGCCTTTTCCATGGCCATTCCCACGACCCAGCGCCGCTGGCAGTGGTTGTATCTGCTTAGCTACAACGTCGGTCGTATCCTGAGTTACAGCCTGGCCGGCGCCCTGGTCGGCGGCGTTTTCGCCAGCCTGGCCGACGTCAGCCTGGGCAAGCAGGGTCTGGTGTTTTTACGACTGCTGGCCGGGGTGATGACCATATTGCTCGGACTCTATCTGGCGCGCTGGTGGTTTGTGTTGCTGAAACTGGAGAAGCTGGGCAATGGTCTCTGGCGTCACCTTAAACCGCTGGCCGGTCGTTTTGTGCCGTTCAGACATCCCGTGGCGGCCCTGCCCTTCGGCATGATCTGGGGCTGGTTGCCTTGTGGCCTGGTGTATTCGGCGCTGACCTGGAGTGCGGTGTCGGGTGGTGTGCTGGAAGGCGCCCGGGTGATGGCCCTGTTCGGCATGGGCACCCTGCCGACCCTGCTGGCGCTGGGCGGCCTGGCCGGCCAACTCAGGCATTGGCTCAATCATCCGGGGTTTCGCCAAGGCTCTGGCATCTTGTTGATTTTTTATGGTTTGTTTACGCTTTACCAGGCTTTTTCGCTGCTTTAACACGCTATTAAGCCCCAGGTATCGGTGCTATGATTGTGCTGTGATACCACCACTGTATTGAGCCATGGGAAATCAGATAAAAACAACTAAAACTGCCACGAGCAGTTGTGCAATTCACTGTCAGGATTGCAGTATCAGTCAGTTATGTATCCCGCTCGGGCTCAATTCCGACGAGCTGGACGAGCTGGATAACATCATAGAGCGCAAGAAGCCGATTCAGAAAGGTCAGCAACTGTTCAAGGCCGGTGAAGAGCTAAGGGCGCTTTATGCTATTCGTGCCGGCTCTATCAAGTCTTATACCATTACCGAGCAGGGCGATGAACAGATCACCGCCTTCCATCTGGCCGGTGATCTCATCGGCTTCGACGCCATCAATACCGGCAATCACCCCTCCTTCGCCCAGGCGCTCGAAACCGCCATGGTATGTGAGATCCCCTATGAGGTACTGGACGACTTGTCGGGCAAGCTGCCCCGTCTGCGGCAGCAAATCATGCGGTTGATGAGCCACGAGATCAACGGCGATCAGCAGATGATACTGCTGCTTTCCAAGAAAACCGCCGAAGAACGGCTGGCCTCTTTTCTGTGCGCCCTGTCGAGTCGTTTTTCTCAGCGCGGCTTTTCGGCCCGCGAGTTTCGCCTGACCATGACCCGGGGCGATATCGGCAACTATCTGGGACTGACCGTCGAAACCGTCAGCCGTCTGCTGGGCCGTTTTCAGAAGAACAACCTTATCGAGGTGGACGGTAAATACATTCGTATCGTGGATCTGCCGGAGCTGGCCCAATTGGCTGGAGCACCGACCCCGGCCTGATTATTACTTTCATGAAAGGGACTGTTTATGATCAAGTATCAACATATTCTGGTGGTAATGGATCCGGTGGCAGAAAGCCAGCCGGCCCTGCACCGTGCCGTGTCTGTCGCCGCCCTGCAGGAGCAGGCCGCTATCACCCTGTTTCTACCCATCTACGACTTTTCTTATGAAATGACCTCGATGCTGTCCAGCACCGAACGGGACGAAATGCGTGAAGGGGTGGTCCAGGGGCGGGAAGAGTGGCTGAAAACCCTGCTTACTCCCTATGAGGACAGCAAGATACGCTTTGATATCAAAGTGGTATGGCATAGCCGCCCGTTCGAAGCCATTATTCAGCAGGTACAGGATGGTCAGCATGATCTGGTGGTGAAAAGCACGCACAAGCATGCGCTGATCCAGTCCTTTATCTTTACTCCCACCGACTGGCACCTGCTGCGCAAGTGCACTTGCCCGGTGCTGCTGGTCAAGGAGCGGGACTGGCCCATGGGCGGCAATGTGCTGGCGGCCGTCAACTGCTGCAGTGACGACAGGGGCCAGGAGGCGCTGAATAACAAGGTTATCGCCGAAAGTGCGGAAGTGGCCCGGTTGCTGTCGGCCAGCCTGCACCTGGTGAATGCCTACCCCATTACCCCGACCAACATGGCGCTGGAGCTGCCCGACTTCGACCCTCATGTCTACAATGCCGCGGTGAAGAAGCACCACGAGCGCGCCCTGTATGAATATGCGGTGCGTTTCGATCTGGAATCTCAAGCGTTGCACCTGGAGGAAGGACTGGCAGAAGAAGTGATCCCCCGCTGTGCCGACAACATCAACGCCAGCCTGGTGATCCTGGGATCGGTCGGCCGCACCGGTCTGTCCGCCGCCCTGCTCGGTAATACCGCCGAGCACGTGATCGACAAGCTCAACTGTGATGTACTGGTGTTACGCCCCGACGTCTGATCCCGCCACTGGCGCCTTGCCCTCGGGGCGCCAGTCACTATAATAGCCCCAGTTTTTTTACCGGGGTTACCATGACCGAACAAGCCATTTCTGAACAAGTTAAGTCTGCTGCTCCAGCAGCCAAGCAGGCATACAACTTCAACAAACTGCACAAGCGACTGCGTCGTCATGTGGGCGAAGCCATTGCCGACTTCAACATGATTGAAGACGGCGATCGGGTCATGGTGTGTCTGTCCGGCGGCAAAGACAGTTATGCCATGCTCGATATTCTGCTCAACATGAAAGCCCATGCGCCGATCAATTTCGACATCATAGCGGTGAACCTGGATCAGAAACAGCCGGGCTTTCCCGAGCATGTGCTGCCCGCCTACCTTGACGAGCTGGGCGTTGAATACAGGATAGTGGAAGAAGACACCTATTCCATCGTGATGGACAAGGTGCCGGAAGGCAAAACCACCTGCTCGCTGTGCTCCCGCCTGCGCCGGGGTATTCTGTATCGTACCGCCACCGAGCTGGGCGCAACTAAAATTGCCCTGGGCCACCACAGGGATGACATTCTCGAAACCCTGCTGCTGAACATGTTCTACGGCGGTACCATGAAGTCGATGCCGCCCAAGCTGGTCAGCGACAACGGCAAGCATGTGGTGATCCGTCCGCTGGCTTACTGTAAAGAAAAAGACCTGGTGCGCTTTGCCGAAGCCCGTGAGTTTCCGATTATCCCCTGCAACCTGTGCGGCTCGCAGGAGAATCTGCAACGTCAGGCCATCAAGAACATGCTGCAAGACTGGGACAAACGCTTCCCCGGCCGCATCGAAAGCATGTTCCGCTCGCTGCAGCAAATAGTACCTTCTCACCTGCTGGATCATCAGCAGTTCGACTTCAAGAGCATCAACAGCGACTCGGGTGTGATCGACGGCGGCGATATCGGCTTCGACAAACCGGATGTGGCACCGCGCTTTGTCGATGAGGACGAGGACGATACCGCGCCGGCACCGGGCGAGCGGCTCGACATCATCGAAGTGAAGTAACCATAGAACGAAGTAACAAAAAAGGCGCCGCGGCGCCTTTTTTAATGCTCTCTTTCTATTACTGACGCAGGCGTCAGAGTTTTATCCTGCCTGGTATCGATTATTACCGAGCCAATAGTTCAGACGGTAGATGTTTGTGCTGCAAGTTAAAACCAGGGCGTGATCCGTACTGCCGGCAGTGACAGGGTGTGCTCGCCCTTCAGCTCGGCAGCACTCAGTTCTAATTGCTTCACTCCGTTCAGCCGTTGCCCGGCCTCGGCCGGATGTAGCTTTATCCCCTTCAGTTCCGGTACCAAGTATCTTCCGGGCCAGCCGGCCATCTTCTGCAACAGACGATACATTTCGCCTTCTACCTGGCGTAGTTGCGCCATGGAGACATCGCCGGCGGCCAGGCCGGCCTGGATCTGGATGGAGATGTCACACTGTCCGGCATCGGCTACCTCGAGTTCGACCAGCGCCTTGTCCAGATCCAGCTGTTTATCGTAGGGCAGCACAAACTGGCCGTGGGGCAGCACCCTGACCTCTCCCTTGAGCGAGTCATCTACCCGGATGATGCCAGACTTTATGTGACAGAGCCCCTGCCCGTCGGTGCGGCTCAGATAAAAGCCGAGCTCGGCGTGCTCTACCTTGGCTTTTGCTACCTTGGACATGTATTTGTAAAAGCCGCTGTAGCCCAGGTTGAGCGGCGTAGCCTGGGCCGTGGTGGCAGTCAGGGCCAGCATGGCAATGATGAAAGAGAGCTTCATGCGTCGAAACGATCCTTGGGAGTATTGTTCTTCGGGGTGTTTGGAGGGGGGTTGAAAGCAGGGGCCTGCCGGTCGTCCGGTATACCTTCAACGCCGCAGGCTTCCCGGTAGAGAATACCCTTCACCACTACATACAGGGGAGCAACCCAGACAAGGCCGATGCCGAAGGTCAATATCGCGCCCATGAACAACAGCATCATCATCAGATGAATAGACAGTAGTACCATCCACTGACGGGCAAAGAGTCGCAACGAGGTGAGAATGGCCTGCACCGGGCTCAGTCCCTTTTCCAGGATCAACGGAAAGGTGAACATCAGCGCCACGCTCAGGATCAGCGTCGGCAGCATCGACAACATGGGCGGCAGTCCCAGGCTCTGACCCAGAGGCAGAAACAGGCTGCTGATGATGCCCATGATCATGCTGGCCAGTGCCAGGGGTAACAGATAACGGAAGTAGTCGAAGATCTGATTGGGGCGTATGGGCCTGTCGACGGATCTGTGCACGCCCATCATGTCCAGGCCGCCACTCATGGGCGCCATGATCATGGAAATCAGCAGGCCCAGCAGGCTGAGACTCCATGAGGTTTCTTCGCTTTCACCGCTGACGGTCACCAATAACTGGTTCAACAGCAGCCAGCAGCCGACCACGCCAATGGTGGCCAGCAGTATCGGCATCTTGGCGCCCTGAATACGCTGCCAGGCCTCCTGAAAAACAGCCTTGGGAGTCAGTGTAAAGCCCTGCTCCAGCGATTGTTGCAGCCGGGCAAATCGTGGTTCGTTCATAATTCGGTCTCTTACGTGAAGTGGTGTCATTATAACGGAGGAAGAGGCCTGAGGCAGTAGCGCTAAGCCATTATAAAAACAAGGGAATTAAAAAATGGTCAGACAGTTGTTAAACAGTAAAAGTGTTCGGTTCGGTCATAATTATTCGTTTTAATTCGCTATAGCCCGGATCTAGAATGCGCGCTCTTTTTTTATATCAAAACGCGGCGCGTTTTCATCGATGTGTATAAGGGTACATGGCGGAACACACTATTCCCCTGGTCTCTCTGACTGGTGTCAGTAAAACGTTCGACGGCAAAGCTATCATAGACAACCTGGACTTATCCATTTATGACGGCGAATTCCTCACGCTTCTTGGCCCCTCCGGCTGCGGTAAAACCACGGTGCTGCGCCTGCTTGCCGGGCTGGAACAGGCAGACGGCGGCCGCATAACCCTGGCCGAAGCAGACATTACCCGGGTAGCGGCCGAACATCGGCACGTGAATACCGTTTTTCAGAGTTATGCCCTCTTCCCCCACATGACGCTGTTCGACAACGTGGCCTTTGGTCTGCGCATGCGAAAGCTGCCGATGGCGGATATCCGGCTGCGGGTTCAGGAGGCACTGAAGATGGTGCAGCTGGAGCAGATGGCCGCCCGCTATCCGCATCAGCTGTCCGGTGGCCAGCAACAGCGGGTGGCCATCGCCCGGGCCGTGGTCAACCGCCCCAGGGTGCTGCTGCTCGACGAGTCGCTTAGTGCCCTCGACTATAAATTGCGCAAACAGATGCAGACCGAGCTCAAGCAGCTGCAGCGCCGGCTCGGCATTACCTTCGTGTTCGTGACCCACGATCAGGAAGAAGCCCTGTCCATGTCCGACCGGATTGTGGTAATGCGCGATGGCAAGATAGTGCAGGACGGTACCCCGCGGGAGATCTACGAGTCACCCGCTAACCTGTTCGTGGCTCGCTTTATCGGCGAGATCAACATCCTGGACGGCGAGCTACTGGCGCCGGCCGAGCCGGCCGGTACCTGGCATGCCCGGGTGGAAGGTCGGGCATGCCAGGTACACAGTCGACATCCGTTCAGCGCCGGTGACAAGGTGTGCGTGTTGTTGCGTCCGGAAGACGTGCGTATGACCGTGAGTCGCTCCGAGATCGGCGATACACCAACCATTGATTCGAATAAAAAGGGCGTGCCGGGACGCATTGTTGAGCGGTTGTACAAGGGCGCGACCCTGGAGTCGCGGGTGGAGCTGCAGTCTGGCCGGCAGATCCTGATCTCCGAGTTCTTCGATGAGGACGATCCGGATTTCGATCATCGTCTGGGCCAAGAGGTCAGCCTCAGTTGGGTCGACAGCTGGGAGGTGGTGTTGCCCTATGAACAGCACTGACGGTTTGCGGGAAAAAGGTTCTCCAGGCAAGGCTGCGCAAGCCAGGAGAGGCCGGGCTGCTGGCTTTAAAGCCCATGGTTTCAGGCATGTGGCGGTGTCGCTTATCGTCGGCTGGTTGCTGCTGTTTGTGTTTTTGCCCAACCTGATGATCATTACCACCAGTTTCATGACCCGGGATCACGCCAGCCTGATAAGCCTGGTGTTCAGCCTGGACAGCTACGGCCGCCTGCTCGATCCGCTGTATGTGAAAGTACTCGGGCATTCATTATTGATGGCCGGTATCGCCACCCTGCTGTGTCTGGCTGTGGGCTACCCGTTCGCCTTTATCATCGCCCGGCTGCCGGCCCGTATACGGCCACTGATGCTGTTTCTGGTAATAGTGCCGTTCTGGACCAACTCGCTGATCCGTACCTATGCGCTCAAGGTGGTGCTGGGTACCAAGGGGCTGCTCAATACGGTGTTGCTGAGCCTGGGGCTAATTGAACAGCCGCTGCGCATCATGTTTACCGAGGTGGCGGTGATCATCGGCCTGGTGTATATACTGCTGCCCTTCATGGTGCTGCCTTTGTACTCCGCCATCGACAGGCTCGACGGGCGGCAGCTGGAAGCGGCCCGGGATCTGGGGGCCGGAGCCCTGGCGTGTTTTTTCCGGATCATACTGCCACTGACTCTGCCGGGTATCGTGGCCGGTTGTCTGCTGGTGTTTCTGCCGGCGCTGGGCATGTTTTATATATCGGATCTGCTGGGCGGGGCCAAGAACCTGCTGATTGGCAACATCATCAAGACCCAGTTCCTCAATATCCGGGACTGGCCCTTCGGCTCCGCCACCAGCGTGACCCTGACGGTATTGATGGCGGGAATGATGTATCTGTATTACCGGGCGGCGAAGATGTTGAACAGAAAGGTATCGATCGATGATTAACTGGCTCAAGAGCGGTTTTTTGCTGCTGGTGTTCGCCTACCTGTATATCCCGATAGGCGTGCTGATGGCCAACGCCTTCAACCGCTCTCGCTACGGTATTCGCTGGGACGGCTTTACCCTCGACTGGTTCGTCCGCCTGGCCGACAACGCCAGCCTGATGGAGGCGGCCTGGCATTCGGTGACCGTCGCCCTGGTGTCGGCCAGTGCGGCTGCGTTGATCGGCACCCTGGCGGCGGTGGCCCTGTATCGCTACCGGTTTCGCGGCAAGGGGTTTGTGGGCGGTATGCTGTTTGTGGTGATGATGTCGCCGGATATCGTGATGGCCATTTCGTTGCTGGCGCTGTTTGTGGTGCTGGGGATTTCACTCGGCTTCTGGTCGCTGCTGTTCGCCCACATTACCTTTTGCCTGCCCTTCGTGGTGATCACCGTTTACTCACGGCTCAAGGGATTTGATGTGCGTATGCTGGAAGCGGCAAGGGATCTCGGTGCCGGCGAGGCGGTTGTCTTTTGCAAGATAATACTGCCGCTGGCCGCGCCCGCCATTGCCGCCGGCTGGCTGTTGAGTTTTACCCTGTCGCTGGACGATGTGATCGTCAGCTCTTTTGTCACCGGCCCAAGTTACGAAATTCTGCCGCTGAAAATCTACTCCATGGTCAAGGTGGGCATGTCGCCCGAGGTGAATGCCCTGGCTACCATCATGCTGGCGGTGTCGCTGGTGCTGGTGGCGCTATCTCAACTGTTGTTAAGGAATAAACGCTGATATGAAATTCCGGTTCCGTCCTTTGGCCCTGGTAGTGGCCGCCAGTCTGCCCATGATGGCGCAGGCACAGGATCGTCTGTCTGTCTATGCCTGGGCCGAGTACCTGCCCGAAGATGTACTGCAAGCCTTTACCGAGGAAACCGGCGTCAAGGTGGACTATGCCAGCTTTGACTCCAACGAGGCGCTGTATGCCAAGCTCAAGCTGTTGCAAACCAGCAAGGCGCGCGAAAGTTACGATCTGGTTTTTCCGTCCAGCTACATGCTGAGCAAGATGGCGCGTGAAGGCATGTTGCAGCCGCTCGACGACAGCATGCTGCCCCACTTCAGTCAGCTCGACGACAGCATGCTGAACAAGGACTTCGATCCGGGCAATCGCTACAGCATGCCCTATTCGTTCGGCAGCACCGGCATCGCGGTGAACCGGGACGATCTGGCCGATGCCGAGATCCACTCCTGGCAGGACTTGTGGGACAGCCGGTGGCAAAACCAGCTGATGCTGACCGACGATATTCGCGAAAGTTTTCAGATGGCGCTGCTGACCCTGGGCTATTCCGCCAACAGCCGGGAGCCGGCCGAGATCGAGGCCGCCTACGAAAAGCTGCTGCCACTGCAAGACAATGTGCTGTTGTATAACTCCGACAACCCGCGCATGCCCTATGTGACCGGCGAAACGTCGCTGGGGTTGCTGTGGAGCGATCAGGCCTACAAGACCCAGCAAGATGGCATCGCTCTGGAATACGTGTATCCGGAAGAAGGTGCCATCTTCTGGGTAGACAGCGCCGCTATTCCCGCCGATGCCAAATCGGTGGATGCCGCCCATCAGTTGCTGGACTTTCTGATGCGTCCGGACATCGCCGCGCAGATCATTCAGGAGCTGGGCCTGGCGGTACCGAACAAGGGGGCCAAGTCGCTGCTGCCGGCCGAGGTAGCTGCAAACCCGGTGCTGTTCCCCTCCCCCGAGATAGTCGATAAGGGGCACTTCCAGGATGATCTGGGTGACGACACCCTGGCCATCTACGAAGACTACTGGGTCAGGCTGCGCTCCCGGTAATTGTATCCTTGCCAATAGTGAAAGGCCCGCTGCATGCGGGCTTTTTAATGCATGTACTGGTTCAGCAAGTGGTTATCTGCGGCCGTTGAGCAGCTCGTCAACATAATCGACGACCTTCAGGGTGGCGGGTCCGTAACGGTGTTCGTTGAAATGGTTGTTGACCTGGCTGGGCTCCAGGTTTATCTCGACGGTGTGGGCGTTATGCATCGTCGCTTCGTGCACCAGTCCGGCGGCGGGATAGACGTTGCCGGAAGTCCCGATGGCAATAAACAGGCTGGCCTCGCTCAGGGCCTGATAGATGTGATCCAGCAGCAGCGGCATCTCGCCAAACCATACCACATGGGGCCGAAGCGGCTCGGGAAACTGACAACAATGACACAAATCCGTGGTGTGCAGCAGTCCTGTCCAGTCGATGGTCTGATTGGAGTGCGGGCAACGGGCCTTGAGCAGTTCGCCGTGCATGTGCAGCACATTCTTGCTGCCCGCGCGTTCATGCAGGTCGTCGATATTCTGGGTGATCAGGGTGACCTGCCCCGGCCACTCTGCTTCCAGTCGGGCCAGAGCCCGGTGGGCGGCATTCGGCTCGACAGACTGCAGTAATTCTCTGCGAGCGTTGTAAAAACGCTGCACCAGTTCAGGGTCACGCCGATAGCCCTCGGGAGTCGCCACATCCTCGATATGATGCTCTTCCCACAGGCCGTCACTGGCCCTGAAGGTTCTGATCCCCGACTCGGCCGAGATGCCGGCTCCGGTGAGAATAACGATATTGCCTGTGCGCACAGTCCGCATCCCTTTGCTGAATTTATCCTGAGTCTAGGCTAACAGCATCTACCCCTGCGGCCAATGCGCCCTTAGTCTTAATGAGCGGGGTGAGGCAAAAGCCTGATCAGGTATAAAAAAGCCAGGCTCCGGGCCTGGCTCTGATCTTATTCTGAATCGTCGAGCTGTGGTACGTTTTCTACCCGGGCCTTGAGTTTCTGGCCGGGCCGAAAGGTCACTACCCGCCGGGCCGAGATGGGAATGTCTTCCCCGGTTTTGGGGTTGCGCCCGGGGCGTTCGCCCTTGTTGCGCAACTCGAAATTACCGAAACCGGAAATCTTGACCTGTTCACCCAGCTCCAGGGCGGAACGAATTTCTTCGAAAAACGCCTCCACCATGTCTTTGGCATCACGCTTGGTCATGCCCAGTTCGGTGAACAGATGCTCTGCTATGTCGGCCTTGGTTAACGCCATATCAATCCCTCAAGGAAGCACTAAACTCGTCAGAAAGTGCCGAGACAATACGCGCCACGGTGTCGGCAATTTCTTTTTCTTCCAAAGTCCTGTGGGTATCCTGCAACACCAAGCTGAGCGCCAGGCTCTTCTTGTCGTCGGCAATGCCCTGTCCTTGGTATACATCGAACAAGTTTAATCCAACCAATTGATCTCCGCCAACTTTCCTAGCTAAATCAAGGATATCGCCGGCGGCTACCGACTGATCGACCACCAGTGCCAAATCACGCCGGTTGGCGGGGAAGCGAGACACTTCGGCCGCTTCCGGCACGCGGCGTCCGGTCAGGGCTGCCAGCTCGATTTCAAATACATAAGCCTGAGACTTGAGCCCCAGTTTGCGCAGCAGACTCGGATGCACGGCGCCGAGCAGACCGACCTGCCGTCCCTGTTGCAGCAAGGCTGCCGACTGACCCGGATGCAGGGCGCGGATGTCGGTGCGGGCAAAGGAGAAGCTCAATTCGCTGGCGCTAAGGGCCAGCAGGCTTTCGACATCACCCTTGATGTCGAAGAAGTCCACGCCCTTGCCGGCCATGTCCCAGTGTTCATCGACCACAGGACCCAGCAAGAGGCCGGCCAGAACCGGAGTCTGACGCACGCCGTTTTCGGCGGTGTCGTCCGGCACAAAAGTCAGACCCTGTTCGAACAGGCGAAGCCGTGATTGCTGGCGGTTCTGGTTGTAGACCGCAGCCTGGATCAGGCCCGGCCACAGGGATACCCGCATCACGGACATATCGGCGGCGATGGGGTTGGGCAGCACCATGGTGTCGACGCCCGGAAAAAGCCGCTGCTGCTGGGTGGGGTCCACGAAACTATAGGTAATGGCTTCCTGATATCCCAGATCCACCAGTGCATCTTTCAGCCGGTTCAGGGGCAGCCTGGCTTCCTGATGGCGAGACATGGTCAGGCCGGCCACCGGAGCCACATCGGGAATATTGTTGTAGCCGTAGATGCGGGCCACCTCTTCCACCAGATCTTCTTCGATGGCGATGTCGAAACGGTAACTCGGCACCACTACCTGCCAGCCGTCGGCGGTGGTCGTGACATCCAGGCCCAGACGAGCCAGCGTGTCACTCACCTGCTCTGCAGCGATGTCGATACCAATCAGACGGTTGAGTCTGGCATGGCGCAAGGTCACGGTATTGGCCCGAGGCAGTTCTGATTCGGCCACGGCTTCTATCACGGGGCCGGCTTGGCCGCCGCAGATGTCCAGCAACAGCGCGGTCGCCCGCTCCATCACCTTGTGCTGCAACCGGTAATCGACGCCGCGCTCGAAACGGTGGGAGGAGTCGGTGTGCAGACCGTAGCTGCGCGCCCGGCCGGTAATGGCCAGCGGGCTGAAGAAGGCACATTCCAGCAATACGTCCCGGGTATTTTCGGTCACGCCGGTGGCTTCACCGCCGAAGATACCGGCCATGGCCACGGCCTGCCGCTCGTCGGCAATGACCAGGGTATCGCGGTTCAGGCTGACCTCGGCACCATCGAGCAGGGTCAGTGCTTCGCCCTGTTCCGCCATGCGTACGCTGATGTTGCCGTTCAGGGTCGCCAGATCGAAGGCATGCATCGGCTGTCCCCATTCCAGCAGCACGAAGTTGGTGATATCCACCACCGGATCTATGCTGCGGATGCCGCTGCGGCGCAGTTTTTCCTGCATCCACAATGGCGTGGTGGCTTGCACGTCGATGTTTCTGACGACCCGACCCAGGTAACGCGGGCAAGCCGATGGTGCCTGGAGCGCTATGTTGACCTTGTCGTCTATGCTGGCCGGTACGGCCGGAATCTCGGGCCAGTTCACATCCTTCTGGTTCAGCACACCTACTTCCCGGGCCAGGCCGACCATACTCAGGCAGTCGGCGCGGTTCGGGGTCAGATCCACTTCGATGGCGACATCGTTCAGGGCCAGGTACTCGCGCACCGGGGTGCCGACGGGGGCATCGGCGGGCAGTTCCACGATGCCGCTGGAGTCCAGCTCTATGCCCAGTTCGCCGTAGGAGCACAGCATGCCGTGGGACGGCTGGCCGCGCAGCTTGGCTTTCTTGATCTTGAAATCGCCGGGCAGCACGGCGCCGACCACGGCCACCGCGACCTTCAGGCCCTGGCGACAGTTGGGCGCGCCACAGACGATGTCCAGCAGCTCGTCGCCGCCGACATTGACTTTGGTGATGCGTAGCTTGTCCGCGTCCGGGTGCTGGCCACATTCGACCACCTCACCCACTATTACCTGACTGAAGTCGCCGGCGACCGGCTCTATGCCATCCACTTCCAGTCCGGCCATGGTGATTTGCTCGGCAAGAGCCTCGGCGCTAAGGCCGGTGTTGACCCATTCATCCAGCCATGATTTTGAAAATTTCATTATTGCTCCTGCCGCTTACCGGAATTGCTTGAGAAAACGCAGATCATTTTCGAAGAAGGCGCGCAAGTCGTTCACGCCATAACGCAGCATGGTGAGACGCTCAACCCCCATGCCGAAAGCGAAACCGCTGTAACGCTCGGGATCGATACCGACAGAGCGCAGCACATTGGGGTGTACCATGCCGCAGCCCAGCACTTCCAGCCATTTGCCGTTCTTGCCCATCACATCCACTTCGGCACTGGGCTCGGTGAAGGGAAAATAGGAGGGACGGAAGCGGATTTGCAGATCTTCTTCGAAAAAGTTGTTCAAAAAGTCGTGCAGCACCCCTTTCAGCTGGGTAAAACTGACGTTTTCATCGACCAGCAGACCTTCCACCTGATGGAACATGGGGGTGTGGGTCTGATCGTAGTCGTTACGGTAGACTCGGCCCGGTGAAATGATGCGGATCGGCGGCTGTTGCTGTTCCATGGTGCGGATTTGCACGCCGGAGGTCTGGGTGCGCAGCATCAGTTTGGGGTTGAAGTAGAAAGTGTCGTGATCGGCCCGGGCCGGGTGATGCGCCGGAATGTTCAGGGCATCGAAATTATGGAAATCGTCTTCTATTTCCGGGCCTTCGGCCACCTGGAAGCCCAATTCACCGAAAAACGACTCGATGCGCTTGATGGTGCGGCTGACCGGATGCAGACCACCGGCAGACTGACGGCGGCCCGGCAGGCTAATGTCCAGAGTCTCACTGGCCAGTTTCTGGTTCAGCTCGGCCAGCTGCAGCGCTTCGCGCTTGCTGTTGATGGCGTCGCTGACCGCCTGTTTGGCCTTGTTGATTATCTGGCCGGCGGCGGGCCGCTCTTCGGCAGACAGCTTGCCCAGGGCCTTGGACTGCTCGGTAAAGAAGCCTTTTTTGCCCAGATAATGCACCCGGATGTCATCCAGTTCGGCGGCGTTGGCGGCAGCCTGGATCTCCGCCTGTGCTTTGACGATCACGTCTTCCAGCTGATCCATGTATTCCTCGTTACTTGCCCGCTTGATGCAGACACTGAATAATTTGAAAGGTCTTGATAATAAAGGATATGTGTCTTTCCTGCCACCACTGAGCCCGGCAGGGAGCAACAAAAAAGGAGGCCGGAGCCTCCTTCTTATTTATCGTCTAAACGACTTAAACCAGGGCTTCTTTTGCTTTGGCAACCAAAGCGGTGAAAGTGGTCTTGTCGTGTACGGCGATGTCAGCCAGGATCTTGCGATCGATTTCAACAGAGGCTTTTTTCAGGCCATTGATGAAACGGCTGTATGACAGACCGTTCTGACGGCTTGCCGCGTTGATACGGGCAATCCACAGCTGACGGAACTGACGTTTTTTGGCACGACGGTCACGATAAGCATATTGACCGGCTTTGGTTACTGCCTGTACCGCTACGCGATAGACGCGTGAACGGGCACCGTAATAACCTTTGGCTTGCTTTAATATTTTCTTGTGACGAGCGCGAGCGGTCACACCACGTTTAACTCTTGGCATTGTTCACTATCCTCTTAAGCAGTCGGCAACATGGATTTGATCTGGGCAACATCGGAAGCTGCTACCAGACACTTACCGCGCAGCTGACGCTTACGCTTGGTGCTTTTCTTGGTGAGGATGTGACGCAAATGGGCTTGCTTACGCTTAAAGCCACTCGCGGTTTTTTTAAAGCGCTTTGCAGCGCCTTTGTTTGACTTCATCTTCGGCATAACAACTCCGCATTGTTAATAACAACAAACAGACAAGGCGAGCCGGATAACCATTACCCGGCTACTTGCAAAACCTTACTGTTTTTTCTTCGGGGCAAGCACCATGACAGCCTGACGCCCTTCCAGCTTGGGAAAGGCCTCGACCACGGCCAATTCGTCCAGATCCGTTTTGATACGGTTGAGCAAATCGAAACCGAGCTCCTGGTGCGCCATTTCACGACCGCGAAAACGCAGCGTGACCTTGGCTTTGTTGCCCTCTTCTAAAAAGCGAACCAGGTTGCGTAGTTTTACCTGGTAGTCGCCATCATCTGTACCGGGCCGGAATTTGATTTCCTTGACCTGGATTTGTTTCTGCTTTTTCTTTTGTTCCTTGGTCGCCTTGCTCTTCTCGTAGAGGAACTTGCCGTAGTCCATAAGACGGCAGACGGGCGGCTCGGCATTGGGACTGATTTCCACCAGGTCTACACCTGCAGTGGCTGCAGTTTCGAGAGCCTCAGCAATGGAGACCACACCCATGGGTTCGCCTTCCAGGCCGACTAATCGAACTTCTGGCAGTCGGATTTCTTCATTCAGTCGATTGCGAGGAGCTGGTTTGCTCCCTCTTTTAGCGCCTTTTATAACCTATCCTCCACTGTTTTCTTACCGCGAGTAAGGATCTCCTGCTGTATCAGCGAGGTCAGCTCTTCTACATTGAAGACGCCGAGATCCTGTCCTTTCCGGGTACGAACCGCTACTTTGCCGGCTTCGACTTCTTTGTCGCCGCAAACCAGCATGAAAGGTACCCGCTTCAGAGTATGCTCGCGGATTTTAAAGCCTATCTTCTCATTTCTCAAGTCCGCTTTGGCCCGAATACCAACATTATTCAGGCTGTTAGCCAGATTGAGAGCGTAATCGGCTTGATTATCGGTAATGTTGAGCACGACTACCTGATTTGGAGCCAGCCAAGTCGGGAAAAGACCGGCGTACTCTTCAATCAGGATACCGATAAAACGCTCGATTGACCCTAGGATAGCACGGTGAATCATAACCGGCACGTGCCGTTCGTTATCTTCACCCACATAGCTGGCACCCAGGCGACCCGGGAGCGCGAAGTCGAGCTGAACGGTGCCACACTGCCAGGCCCGGTTCAGGCAGTCGTACAGGGTAAATTCGATTTTGGGACCATAGAAGGCACCCTCGCCCGGTTGCAGATCATATTCGATACCGGCGGCCTTGAGCGCCTGCTCCAGGGCCAGTTCGGCCTGATCCCAGGCCTCGTCGCTGCCGATGCGCTGTTCGGGACGGGTCGACAGCTTGACCGCGATGTTGCTGAAGCCGAAGGTTTCGTAGGTGTCGTACACCATCTGGATACAGGCGGACACTTCTTGCTGGATCTGATCTTCGGTACAGAAGATATGAGCGTCGTCCTGGGTAAAGCCCCGAACCCGCATCAGACCGTGCAAGGCGCCACTCGGTTCATTACGATGGCAGCAACCGAACTCCGCCATGCGCAGCGGCAGATCCCGGTAGGACTTCAGGCCCTGGTTGAAGATCTGCACGTGACCCGGACAGTTCATCGGCTTGATGGCGTAGTCCCGGTTTTCGGAATGAGTGGTAAACATGTTTTCGGCATATTTATCCCAATGACCGGATTTTTCCCATAGCACCCGATCCATCATGAAGGGGCCCTTCACTTCCTCGTACTGATATTCGCGCAGCTTGTCGCGTACGAACTGCTCCAGCTCACGGAAGATGGTCCAGCCGTCGTTGTGCCAGAACACCATGCCCGGCGCTTCTTCCTGCATGTGATAGAGGTCGAGTTGTTTGCCGATTTTACGGTGATCTCGTTTGGCGGCCTCTTCCAACTGCAGCAGGTAACCCTTGAGCGCCTTCTTGTCGGCCCAGGCGGTACCGTAGATACGCTGCAGCATCTTGTTTTTGGCGTCACCACGCCAGTAGGCGCCGGAGACTTTCTGCAGTTTGAAATGCTGGCAGAAGCGCATGTTGGGCACGTGCGGACCACGACACATGTCGACATATTCTTCGTGGTGATAGAGGCCGGGTTTGTCGTCCTGGCTGACGTTCTGATCCAGAATCTCTATCTTGTAAGGTTCATGCCGTTTGGCAAAGGTATCCCGTGCTTCCTGCCAGCTGACCTTTTTCTTGATGACCGCATATTCGGTTTTGGCCAGTTCCAGCATCCGGGTTTCCAGCTTGCTGATGTCTTCTTCGGTCAACACATGGTCGAGATCGATGTCGTAATAGAAACCGTTGTCGATCACCGGACCGATGGCCATTTTGGTCTGAGGCCACAGCTGCTTGATGGCATGACCCAGCAGGTGAGCGCAGGAATGGCGGAGGATGTCCAGACCGTCCTGATCCTTGGCGGTGATGATGGCCAGTTCGGCATCTGCGCTTATCAGCTCACAGGCGTCAACCAATTGACCGTCGATGCGCCCGGCGATACAGGCTTTGGCCAGGCCTGGGCCTATGTCCTGCGCTACGTCCAGCACGGAAACGGCCTGTTCGAAATGGCGTTGGCTACCATCGGGAAGAGTAATTGTCGGCATGAAATGTCCTTAACAGTGGTGCACCCTACCAAAGCGCACATGTAGTGTATGAAGATGAATCTGTATAATGAAAAGCTTCATGGCGGTATCAACCATCTGGCGTACCCTGCCAGTCTGGCGCGCCTTGGGGTGCTAATGCTGCCCGGCGGCACAGGTCGAGAGCCACGGACTTTAGCAGAATTGCTCTTTTCCCGCCATGTCTGCACCACTTTTATGGTGCCCTGCCTCGTGTTATGACAGTCACTTTCCCCCCGATATGGTGTCGACGGCCATGACTGTTTTTCTGCTGGCACAGGCCTGGCTTGGATTTTTATCTCGACGGAGTTTGGTTGTGACGTCCTGACCTATACTGTGGGCAAACCCAGCTCCAGCGGAGGTATTATGTGGCAGGTTATCGCTCATCAGATCTCACAAGCAACCGGCAGTGATTTTACCATCCAAGAGAAAAAATCACTGCCCGGTGGCGATATCCACCAGGCCTTCCGGATTTCGGATGGCCGATGCAGCTATTTCGTCAAGCTGAATAACAAGGAGCGGGTGGATATGTTTCGCGGTGAATGGACCAGCCTGGATCATCTGCGGCGTAGCCAGACGGTGACCATTCCCAGGCCCATCTGTAGCGGCACCACCGCCAGCACCAGCTTTCTGGTGCTGGAATACCTGTCTTTCGGTGATGCGGACGAAGAGGACTGGTATATGCTCGGCCGTCAGCTGGCTCATCTGCACCAGAGTCAGCATCAGCCGATGTATGGCTGGGATGAAGACAATTTTCTCGGCTTGTCGGTACAACCCAATAGCTGGCACAAGAAATGGGCTACCTTTTTTGCCGAACAGCGCATCGGTTGGCAGCTGAAGTTGCTGGAAGAAAAAAACATCCGGCTGGGAGATATTGAAGAAATTATCGGGGGCATCAAGTTGCATCTGATCCATCACCAGCCGCGTGCCTCC
This sequence comes from Oceanisphaera submarina, assembly GCF_046521305.1. Lineage (NCBI taxonomy): Bacteria > Pseudomonadati > Pseudomonadota > Gammaproteobacteria > Aeromonadales > Aeromonadaceae > Oceanisphaera > Oceanisphaera submarina. Next base: position 44,556 of record NZ_JBKGFN010000001.1, read on the forward strand.
CTGCTGCACGGTGACCTCTGGCGGGGTAATGTTTCCTTTTGTGAGCACATGGGCGTGGTATTTGATCCGGCGAGCTATTTTGGTGACCGAGAAACCGATATCGCCATGACCGAACTGTTTGGCCAGTTCCCTCAGGTCTTTTATCAGGGTTACAATAGAGTCTGGCCGTTGGAAGAGGGTTACAGAGAGCGGCGAGAGATTTACAACCTCTACCATTTACTGAATCATGTTAACCATTTCGGCGAGCCTTATCTCGCTCAGGCCAAAGACAGCCTGTATCGTATTATTGCCAGTTAGGAGATGTTATGCCGCACCCCGTGGTATTGATTACCGGTGCCGCCAAACGCATCGGTGCCGAAATGAGCCGCCATTTGCATCAGCAGGGATATCGACTGGTGCTGCACTATCACCGTAGTGAAGAAGTGGCCACCGCCCTGATGCAGGAACTGAATGCCGTTCGGCCAGATAGTGTTCGTCTGCTATGCCAGGATTTGACCCGACTCGATGAGTTGAACGACATGGCCGACAAGGCCCTGGGTTACTTCGGGCGCCTCGACGGTTTGATCAACAATGCCTCCAGTTTTTACCCCACTCCTTTCGGTGAAGGCACGCCGGCGCAATGGCAGGATCTGGCCGCTACCAATGCCGCTGCCCCCTACTTTCTGATCCAGGCCCTGGCACCGGCATTGAGAGACAGCCGGGGATCCATCATCAACATGGTGGATATTCATGCCGAAAAAGGGCTGAAACATCATCTGTTGTATACCATGGCGAAAAATGCCCTGGCTACCCTCACCCGGGGGTTGGCGGAAGAGTTGGCACCGGCAATTCGGGTCAACGGCATCGCGCCAGGCGCCATTATCTGGCCGGCCCATGCCTTGACCGAGCAGCAGAAACAGCAGGTGCTGGCGACCATCCCCATGGCTCGTCTGGGTCAGCCCGGGGAAATTGCCGAGACGGCCGCCTTTTTGCTGGCAGGACCCCGTTACCTGACCGGGCAGATCATTGCCCTCGATGGTGGTCGCTCCAGCCGAGGGCTACCCGAAGCCTGAGTTGAAACCAATATAAGGAAAAACCCGATGCGAGACTATTTTGAGCAAAATATCCTGTGCCCTCACTGTGGTCATCATACTCGCATCGTGGTGGATGCTTCCGAAGGTGATCAGGACTATTACGAAGACTGCATGGCCTGCTGCAATGCCATGCATATCGTGGTCAAACGTAATGAATTAAGTGATAGTGTCGAGCTGAGCGTCGATGCGGATGATGAGCAGTATTTCTAATCTGTGTTGTGTTGAAGGAACTCTCTGTATGTTGGCATAACATTATCGAGTTTCCATCATCCGCGCTACCGTATCGACAATCGCTTGGGTTTGCGGGTCAATTTCGATGTTGACCGGATAACCGGGCTCAATATAACCCAAGTTGGTGCGTGACAAGGTTTCCGGGATCAGATGCACCGCAAAGCGGTCTTCCCGTATGGCTCCCAGCGTCAGGCTGATGCCGTCGATGCCGATATACCCCTTGGTAAAGACGTATCTGGCAAGGCCGGCCGGCAACGCAAACCAGAGTGTGGTATTAGTTTGCGTTTCTTCTCGTTCCAACAGGGCGCTCTGGGCCATGATATGGCCGGACATGGCGTGCCCGCCTATTTCGTCGCCAAAACGCGCCGCTCGTTCCAGGTTGACGCTGTCGCCCACACCTAACCGCCCCAGGTTGGTTACCCGCAGAGTTTCCTGCATCAAGTCAAACGCGACCCGGTCACCCTCGATGGCGGTGACCGTCAGACAACAGCCGTTGTGAGCCACGGAAGCGCCCAGCTCCAGCCCGGGCAGCATGGCCTGAGGCAATTGCACAAGGTGCGTACGAAAGTCCTGTTTATCGATGATGTCGAGCAAGATGCCCTGCCCCTGTACTATTCCGGTGAACATGAATCTTTTCCATCTAAAAATCAGTTGAAGATAGTGGGAATATGCCTTCATCAAGGCTATATTCCCATAAATTGCCTATATCCCATGTGTTTTCCACTTTTTATCGGTTTCCGAGCCCTGCTCTTGGCAACCTTATCCCTTTTATTGCAAGCGAGAACCAGATGGCCTTCAAGCCTTATATTGCCGAAATTCCCCGTTTGTTACGCCTGTGCGGCCCCATCATGGTGGCGCAAGTCGCACAAACCACCATGAGCTTTGTCGATACCGTCATGGCCGGTCAGGTCAGTGCCACCGATTTGGCGGCGGTGGCGGTGGCCACCAGTTTCTGGCTGCCGCTGATCCTGCTGGTGCAGGGGGTAATTATGGCGTTGACGCCCATCATATCGCAATTAAATGGTGCTCGTCGTCATGGAGAAATAGCCGGAGCCGTGCATCAGGGGTTCTGGCTGACCATACTGGTGACACTACCAGCCATGCTGGCATTGTATTACTCGCCGCTCACCCTGCACTGGATGGACGTAGACCCGCTGCTGGCCGATAAAACCGCCGGTTACCTGCATAGTATCCTGTGGGGCATGCCCGCCTATGCGTTATATCAGGTATTGCGTAACTTCAGCGAGGGACTGTCCCATACCATGCCGACCATGCTCATCGGCTTTATCGGTCTGGCTGTCAACGTGCCGGCCAATTACATCCTGATCCATGGCAAGCTGGGGTTGCCGGCCCTCGGTGGCGTTGGCTGTGGTTATGCCTCTGCCCTGGTATTCTGGGTCATGCTGGTGGCCATGGTTATCTACACTCGCCGCTCCCCCCTGTTGCAACCGTTTTCCATTTTTACCCGCCTGAGTCCCCCCGATTGGCCCCGGATTGGCCGTCTCTTTCGCCTGGGTTTTCCCATCGCCATGGCCATTTTCTGCGAAGTCACCCTGTTTACCGTGGTGGCGCTGTTATTGTCGCCCTTTGGTTCGGAGGTGGTGGCCGGCCATCAGGTTGCCATCAACTTTTCCAGCATGATTTTCATGATCCCTCTGAGTCTGGGAATGGCCATGACCATCCGTGTGGGTCACAGCCTGGGCGAGAACAAAGCCCATCAGGCCAGAGTCATCAGCATCACCGGCATCGTATTCGGCTGTCTGCTGGCGGTACTGACCGCCCTGGCAACCGTTCTGGGCCGCCACTGGATCAGCGGTTTCTATACCGACGACAGCGTCGTACTGGAACTGGCGGCCAGCTTGCTGCTACTGGCCTCGCTATATCAAATTTCCGACTCGGCCCAGGTCATCACCGCCGCCGCCCTGCGCGGTTATAAAGATACCCAGGCCATCTTTTACATTACCTTTGTGGCCTATTGGCTGTGCGGCCTGCCGGTGGGCATGGTGCTGGGCCTGACCGATTGGCTGGTACCGGCCATGGGGCCACACGGCTTCTGGATTGGTTTTCTGATAGGCTTGTCGGTAGCGGCACTGATGTTGATATGGCGGTTGCGGATTATCTATGAGCGGATTGAACATCGCAGTCGGGCTGGCTTGCCTTTGGTTGACGGCATGTAGTCCTTCCAACGAACTCGAAGACCACTTTCAGATCTATCTGAAACGAATTGCCCATGTGCTGGAGGTCGCGGAGCCCACCTTGAGCCCGGCGGCAGCCCTGCCACCGCTGCCCCCCCAGCGAGTATTACAACAACAGCAGCCTAGAATTAGCACCAGGCTGCTTGATGCTTTCAAGCTGGGTCGATGCGGTTTGCTGGACATCGTCGGTGAGCACAACAGTCCGGTCGGCAAGAGCCAGAGCGCCGCCGGACAACTGCTTTATCACCTGCAGTTTCAACGGGGGCTGCAACATTGTATCGCCAACAGCGATGATCCGGAATTAACGGACTGGCTGCATGATATTGCCGCCCGAAAGACGCCGTTGTTACCCGGTTATTACTGGAACATGATGGCGGCGGAGCCGGATATTCGCGCCGCCCTTACTCCTCGCCTGCGTACCCTGGCTTTCAACCAACAAACCGGCTACCAGGAAACGGTCAATGCCTTCCGTCTGTTCGAGCGGCTGCAGGCCGAGGTTCAAGGCCAACCCAGCATCGGTCTGCTGACTCCGAATGAATTAAACCAGGCGCTGAGTGGTCTTTATCGCAATGATTATCTTGGCCGGTTGTTTTATTCCCTGCACAGTGCCGCTCACTATCTCGACCAGAGTCTGGTTTTTCTGCAACAACTTGAACGGGTTGATTGCTTCCGAGGTGGCAAGATTCGGGCCGATCGGCTGCGTAATGCCATGCAGCGCTATTATATCGAAGACATTCAACGCTATTTCGGCCAGATCGACAGACAGTTTGTACAGTTGGCGCCCTTGTTGCAAAACACGCTGACCCCGCCCCCGGCAAGGCTGGAGCCGATGACCCTTTATCGTGAACATTTTGCTCAAGGGCTGCACAGCGAAATCTATCGTCGCTATCGTACTCTTGTCCTGGAGCATGCCCGACGGTGGCAACGCTTTCTGCAGCGGTGTGATATTTCACCGACTTGAACAATAGTTCTTCATCCGCTTGTTTCGGCAGAAAAAACGCTTGCCCCCCTCCGAGCGCTTGGCTAGTATACCGCTCGCTTCAAGGCGACAGGCGTCCTTAGCTCAGTTGGTTAGAGCACTACCTTGACATGGTAGGGGTCGGTGGTTCGAATCCACTAGGACGCACCATTTTTATTTGGCAATAAGCCTGTAAAAGCTCCTTGAAACAACAGCTTAACATCAAGATTCTGCGTCCTTAGCTCAGCTGGTTAGAGCACTACCTTGACATGGTAGGGGTCGGTGGTTCGAATCCACTAGGACGCACCACTTTTGTTTGGCAATAAGCCTGTAAAAGTTCCTTGAAACAACAGTTTAACAACAAGATTCTGCGTCCTTAGCTCAGCTGGTTAGAGCACTACCTTGACATGGTAGGGGTCGGTGGTTCGAATCCACTAGGACGCACCAGATTCCAAAAAAGCGCACTCACCTGAGTGCGCTTTTTTGCATTGTGCTCTCCCCTGCCGGCTTGCCGCCAACAATAACCGAACCCTGATGCTGAACCGGCACTTGGTGTGCGGTTGTATCCAAAGATCAGGCGTATCTACCGGACTAATCATGGCTCCGATATTGCCTCGGATTTGGTAATTAAAATCTTTGTATGTTGGCATAATATGTGTGTGCAGCCGATGCCGGTTACGCTCTTCGTGCCAATCACACTCATATTACTCCCGCACCACCGGCTCCGGTGGCTGATCCAGACTCGCCAGCTCGTCCAGGGTCAGGGGCTTGACCGGAGCGCGCAGGCGGTAATAGCCGCCCTGTTCTACTGTTTGCCCCTGCAATCGGGCCATCAGCTCCGAGACCACCAGCCCGCACTGACGGCCCTGGCAGGGCCCCATGCCACAGCGGGTAAAACTCTTCAGCTGGTTGGGCCCCATGCAGCCCTGGTTAACGGCACGGCGCATGTCGCCCAGGCTCACCTCTTCACAGCGACACACCAGTACCTCGTCCTGTGCGGGCAGGCGCAAGGCATCTGACGGGCGATAGAGCAAGTCGATAAAACGACGAAAGGCCTGTTCCCGCTTCAGCTGACGACGCAGCGCCCTGGCCCCCTCATCGCGTTCGGCCCGGGTTAGGCGGCCCTGGGTATGGGCCAGCTGCTGCACTGCCAGCCGCCCTTTCAGCGCCGCCGCCACGGCCCCCCCTATGCCCCCGCCGTCGCCGATAATCCGGATGTGCGGCTGCGAGCTTTGCCCCCAGTCATCCAGCACCGGTTGCCAGCACAATTGCTGTTCGCTCCACACGTGTTCACAGCCGCTGGCCATGGCCAGGTTCACACCGGGCACCACGCCCTGATGCAGAAACAACTGTTCAGTTTCAAGCTGCTGTAACTGCCCGCCGGCCTGGTAGGTCACCCGGCTCAGTACGCCGTCTTCGGCGCTGGCGGCCAGTTCGGTGACTCCGCGAACAAAGGGAATGCCGGCGGCGCGAATGTCCCGCAGCAGTTTCAGCCCCTTCCACAGATATCCGGCCCCGCACAGAGCGCCGTCCAGGGCGCCAAGAGCATGACGATAATTGGCGGCCGCCGTGGTATCCAGCACGGCTCCGACCTTGACCCCTGCCTGCAAATACTGCCACACCACCAGATAAAGCAGGGGCCCGCAGCCGGCAAACACGGCGCCGTCGGCCGCCAGCCCCGGGGTTTTCAGCAGAATTTGCGCCGATCCGGCGGTCATTACCCCGGGCAGGGTCCAGCCGGGGATGGGAAAGGGCCGCTCCTGGGCGCCGTTGGCAATCATCACCTGACGCGCCTGTATTGAGGCGGCCTTGCCTTCCCGGCTGTAATATACCCGGCCATCGCGGTCGAGCTGCCACACCTGGGTGTTCGGCAAATACCGACAACCGCTGTCGGCAACCTCGTCAGCCAGGGTATGTCCCGCATAATAGTCGGGTCCCAGAATGCGTGGATCGGCCAGCGAGGGCTGGCCTATGTTGCGATAAATCTGGCCGCCAACCCGGGGTTGTTCGTCCAGCAGCACCGCCTCCAGGCCCAGACGACCCGCCTCGATGGCCGCCGCCATGCCCGCAGGGCCGGCACCGACAATGGCCAGATCAGCATCCATCATCGAGCTCCTCTCCAGGATACTGCTCTTTCGACAAAGACAAACGAACCCGCATCTCCGGCTGCACCTCGGTCAGACACCCCTGTCGATTGGGGATACCGTCGATGTCGACCAGACATTCGAAACAGATCCCCATCATGCAATAAGGGCCCCGCGGACGGCCGGACACCGGGCTGGCGCGATTGGCCTTGTATCCCAGCGTCAGCAAGGCGGCGGCGACCGTATAACCGGTGGGTATCTGCCGGGGTTGATCGTCGACATACAGGGTCTGGGAGGGGCGTTGCTGCCCGCTGACATCCTTGAACATGGCTTAATCCTTGAATCGTTGGGGAGTGAAGGCATCCAGTGACAGTCTTAGCCGAGGGGCCATCAGCATCGGCGCCAGCGTCAGGGCGTGCACCGCCGCCAGGGTGACGCCGCTGTGAGAGCTGACGGCATGGGCCCGCGGCCCCGGATCCCGGTTTTGTTCATACACCGGATAACCATCCGGACTCAACACCCTCAGCGCTCCCCAGCCTCGCACTATGTGCCGGTGGCGCAATGCGGGCAGCAGAGAAATGGCGCGCCGGGCCAGTTGCGCCATCACCTGCGGGGTATTGCCGTCATCCAGGCCGACCTGCTCGGATGAATCGCCAATCTGGATGGATCCCTCCCCGGTCTGGCGCAGGTAGAGGGACGGATAATTCAGCAACTTGGGCAGGCGTTCGGTGATCAGCAACTGGCCCCGCTGGGGAATAAGGGGTTGCGACAAGCCGACCATGGGCGCCAGCCGGCGATTATCGAGCCCCGCCGCCAGCACCAGTTGCCCGGCCCGTATCGGCCCCTGCTCCGTATGCAGCACAAAGCCATCATGCGTGGTCTCTATGTTCAGTACATGATGACGGGGTCGGTAGTGGCCACCTTTGGCCACAAAGCCCGCCTGCAGGGCCCGCAGTAGATACAGCGGGTTAACGTGACCGTCGTTGGGCGAGTAGCAGGCTCCGGGAATATTGACGTCGATATGGGGCTCCAGCCTGGCCAGCTGGGTGGGGCTCAGAAACTGATACTCGAAGTCGCCGTCACTGATGGCCGCCTGTTGCGCCAGCTCGAGCCGATAGGCCTCCAGCTCCGGCTCGTCAAGGCAGTAATGAATACCGCCGCGCCGACGAAACTGCACATCGATGCCGGTCAGCTCGGTCAGTTCGGCGGCAAAGTCCGGCCACAGCCGGCAGGAGTCCAGGGTCCAGCGAGCATAGGCAGGAAACTCCGCCCCCTTGCCCTGTACCCACAGCAGGCCGAAGTTGCCCCGGGCCGCCCGCAGCCCCTGATCTCCCTCATCCAGCATCAGCGTCTCTATGCCTTGCCGGGCCAGGCCATATCCCAGCGCCGCCCCGACCATGCCGCCGCCGATCACGACGACCCGGCTAGCCCTCATGCGTCTTCACCATGAATGTAGCCGCCATGCTTAGCCACCCTTAATTCAGCCACCATAGATATCGAACTCGAAATATTTGTCCTGGATCTGCTGATAGACACCGTTGTTGCGGATGGCCTTGATGGCGTCATTGAATTTTTCGCGCAGCGCGTCATCCTGCTTGCGAACGGCGATACCCACGCCCTCACCAAACCATTCCTTCTCGGTAATGAGAGGGCCGGTAAAGGCGAAATCGCCGCCGTTTTCCTTCTCCAGCAGGCCGCTTTCGATGGCCGGGATGTTGTTGAACACCAGATCGACACGACCGGAAATCAGATCCAGAAAGGCATTTTCCGGGGAGCCGTAACGTTTGATATCCGCGCCCTCGAAATTATCGGCGACATATTTTTCATGGGTGCTGGAGCCCTGCACACCCACGGATTTTCCTTTCAGACCCGCTTTGTCAAAACTGAATTCGGTTCCCTGTTTGGCCACGAAGCGCGAAGATATCTGATAGTACTTGTCGGTGAAGTCGACCTTGAGTTTACGCTCCGCGGTAATCGACATGGAGGCGACAATGGCGTCGAACTTCCGCGCCAGCAACGAGGGGATCATGCCGTCCCATTCCTGCGTGACCAGGGAGCATTTAACCTGCATCTGCTCACAGAGGGCGTTGGCCATGTCGATATCAAATCCTTTCAGCTCCCCTTCCGTGGTGGTCCAGCTATAAGGAGGATAGGCTCCTTCTACCGCAATCCGCACCTGCTTCCATTCCTTGGCGGTAACCGGCCCTGCGGTCATCAGGGTGGCCGTAGCCAGCGCAATCATCTTCATATTCATCATGAACTCCTTGTCATCGGTGACAGACGCTTGTCAGTGCTCAATTTATAAGTGCGCCGGTCGCCGGGTACCAATGCCGTTTGCCGATCAGGGTATGTCTGGATGTTATAGGCTGTCGCTCCTGTCATAACGCAGACGGATCCCGGCGGCCTCTGCCTGAGTGAACAGGGAGTCTACAAAGGCACGCGCCAGATCGGATATCGGACGAAAGGCGGGATACAGGATCTGGAACCGGTAGGGAATCCGAGGATGAAAGGCGCAGATGACGATGTTCAAGCCACTGCGCTGCGCATGCCGGGCGGTGAAGGGGTCGACCACCGCCACGCCCAGCCCTTCGGCTACCAGAGACGCCGCGACCGAGGCGAAGGAGACCTCAACCACATCCTGGCTGTGGATGCCGGCCAGCTGAAACTCCCGATCCAATGCCTGCTGGGCCGAATCGCTGTTTTCATAACGGATAAAAGGTACCCCGGACAGATCCGCCGGCGTCAGGCAGGCAGCCGTTGCCAGTTTGCTGTCGGCCGGAACAATGCAGACACAGTCTCCCCACACCGGAATGGCCGTCACGCTGTCACTGCCGATCTCGGTATCGGCGAAGCCCAGATCACAAGACTGGATCTCGGTACGCCTGAGCACTTCTTCCGACCGATAGCTCTTCAGCGATGCCTTGAGCCCGGGGGTTTCCCGCATCAGCCATCCGAGGATCGCCGGCAGGAAGCTGTCAGACAACATGGGAAAGGCGGTGATATGCAGGCTGCCATGATGCTGCTCGGCAATGTCCCGTGCACTGTGTTCGAGATGTTCCAGCGCCGAGAACGCCTTGCCTACCTCCTGGTAGAAGGCCCGTCCCTTGTCGGTAGGCACCAGACGCCCCCGTATGCGCTGAAACAGGGCAAAACCGAGCTGATGCTCCAGGCTGGCTACCAGTCGGCTGATGGCCGGCTGGGTAACATGAATATGAGCCGATGCCGCCATCATGGTGCCGAGCTCATAGACGGCCTTGAAGGCGTTGAGCTGCTGAAACTTTATCATCGAACACATTCCTCTCTGTCACTGAACTGTCATCCGTCCGTTCATGTTGAAGCCAGTCAAACTGAACATTGAAACGCCATGATTTTTCAAACTTTTTAAATTTCGCACACTGCTCCCATCAACAAAACCGAAAACAAGCCGCACAACAAGCGGATAACCAGAGTCTGAGGGAGTGCCACAATGAATACCAACGAATTAGCCGCCCACTGGATGCCATTCACCCCCAACAAGGGATTCAAGGCAAAGCCGCGTATGCTTACCGGCGCCAAGGGCATGTACTGGACCACCGACGATCGGCGCCAGGTACTGGACATGACCGCCGGCCTCTGGTGCTGTAACGCCGGCCACGGGCATCCGCATATCGCCGAGGCCATCGCCCAGCAGGCCAGAACCCTGGATTATGCACCCTGCTTCGGCTTCGGCCACCCGCTGTCCTTCGAGCTGTCGGAGCGTCTGGCCAGGCTGGCGCCGGGCAACCTGAACAAGGTGTTTTATACCAACTCCGGTTCCGAGTCGGTGGACACCGCCATGAAGATGGCGCTGGCCTACCATCAGGCCCGGGGGCATGGCGGCAAGCAGCTGTTTATCGGTCGGGAGCGCGGCTACCACGGCGTCAACTTCGGCGGCATTTCTGTGGGGGGGATCACCAATAATCACAAGGCCTTCGGCCAGTGGATCCCCAACGACCATCTGTCCCATACCCAGGATCTGGAACTGAATGCCTTCTCCCGCGGCCTACCTCTGCACGGTGGCGTGGAAAAAGCCAATGAACTGGAAAAACTGATCAAGCGCCACGACGCCAGCCGCATCGCCGCCGTCATCATAGAGCCGATCACCGGTGCCGGTGGTGTATTGCCGCCTCCGCTCGGCTACCTGAAGCGTATTCGGGAAATCTGTGACCAGCACGGCATTCTGCTGATCTTCGACGAGGTGATCTGTGGCTTCGGCCGTACCGGCGACGTCTTCGCCAGCCAGACCTTCGAGGTAGTACCGGACATCATGACCACCGCCAAGGGCCTGACCAACGGCGCCGCCCCCATGGGTGCGGTACTGGCCGGGGATCATATCTATGAGGCGGTGGTGGAAGGTGCCGGTGCCGGAGTGGAGTTCTTTCACGGCTACACCTATTCGGCCCACCCGCTGGCCTGTGCCGCCGCCATGGCCACTCTGGACGTGTATGAGCAGGAAGGTCTGTATCGACGCGGTGCCGCCGATGGCGACATCTCCCGCTACTTCGAGCAAGGCCTGCACAGCCTGAAAGGCCTGCCGGGCGTCGTAGATGTCCGCAACTACTCGCTGATTGCCGCCGTCGAATTCGAACCGCTGTCCGGCCAGCCCGGCGCCACCGGGGGGCTTATCCAGACCGCCGCCTGGGAACAGGGCATGATGCTGCGCTCTTTGGGCGACGCCATCGCCATGTCGCCGCCGCTGATCATCGAGAAAGAGCATGTGGATCAGACCATCGGCATACTGGAGTGCAGCATCAAGCAGCACTTTGGCTGAAGCTGTTGAGACAGATGAGTCAAACAAAGTGGTAACATAAAAAAGGGACTGCCATGGCAGTCCCTTTTGCTGGTGAACAGCCTGCCTTATGACGACTCAGACGGTTGCTACCAACTCATCAAGCTGTTGCCGGGCATGTTTCAAACCGGTCTGCTGCGCTTCTTTTCCCATACCCATGGCCTCCGCATAGACGAACTCGACATCATCGATACCGATAAAGCCCAATACGGTGCTCAGATAAGGCGTGACCATATCGTGAAGGCTGTCTTTATGTCTGCCGCCGCTGGTGGTTACCACCACCGCCTTCTTGCCGGTCAACAGACCTTGGGATCCCCGCTCGGTATAGCGAAAGGTCACACCGGCACGACAGATAAGATCAATCCAGGCCTTGAGCTGGACCGGAATATGGAAATTGTACATGGGAGCTGCAATCACCAGGGTATCGGCCGTCTTCAGTTCTTCCACCAGCAAATCCGACAACGCCAGCAACGCCTGTTGCTGCTCGCTCAGATCTTCACCGCCCCGCAGTGCCGTGGCGCCGGCACCGTCCAGCATCGGCAGCGGCTCGGCGGCCAGATCGCGTAACGCTATGCGGTCGCTGCCCATCCGCTCAACCATATAATCAATCAATTTTGATGACTGCGAGTATTCACCCAGGATGCTGGATTTCAGTACCAGTGTCGTCGTCATTTTCTCCGTCCTCGTTTAATAAATTTATTAAATATCAATGTGTTGACATCAAAAGGCAGCCAGCACGGCAGAATGTGCCCTTACTTTAAGCCAGCGAGGCAGAGAGAGAAATCGGAAATTTACGATCAAGAACATCAATTTTTTTGAATGATGAGATGTCGACAGGGATCTATTTACGTAAACGTAAGCAGTGATTTATTAATCTGCGAAAAAAAAGAAAACCCTCGCAAGCGAGGGCAAAACAAACGGAAACGTGCTTAAACAGAGCTACACATCACACCTAACAAGTTGCCTACTCAGCTGTAGCAAATAGCCAGGCCTTAATGCCAGTCCAATCTAACCGGACGAAAATGTGAAGTCAACGTAAAAAAATCACAAATTACTCGATTGAACAGCAAACAAGCACGATAATTACGTTAACGTAAAGGTTATACGATTAAGGCCTATTCCGGGAGTTAATCGACTCCCATGTGTAATCCCCTTGTTTTCTGGCAAAAGCAGCCTTGCCTTACCGACTGTGCAACAGGGGCGATATCACAAAATCTTCGACATTTCTGAACGTTACACAAGCGCAATAGAGAAATCCTGTCTAACCTTTCACTAAAGGAATGAAATATGTGTGCGCAAGGCTCTTTCTTCTGTTTTGAACGTCAGAGCCGGGATTTATGGGGGATAAAACCATGGGAATATTCGAGCATTACCAAACGCGCTATGAGAAGGCAAAGGAAGAGGAGTACGGCCTGTTGGAATTCCTGGACATGTGTCGGGAAGACAAGGCCTGTTATGCTTCGGCCTCTGAACGCCTGTTGATGGCCATCGGCGAGCCGGAAATGATCGACACCGCACAGGTGCCAAGATTCAGCCGGCTCTTCTCTAACCGGGTGATTGCCCGCTATCCGGCTTTCGCCGAATTTTACGGCATGGAAGAAAGCATCGAGCAGATTGTTTCCTATCTGAAGCACGCCGCTCAGGGATTGGAAGAAAAGAAACAGATACTGTATCTGTTGGGTCCCGTGGGCGGTGGTAAATCATCGTTGGCCGAATGCCTCAAGGGATTGATGCAGAAGGTACCTATATACCGACTCAAGGGTTCACCGGTCAATGACCATCCTTTCTGCCTGTTCGATGCCACCGAAGACGGCCCTATGCTGGAGCAGGAATACGGCATTCCACGCCGCTACCTTAGACCCATCATGTCACCCTGGGCGGTGAAGCGGTTGCATGAGTACGGCGGTGACATCTCCCGCTTCAAGGTAGAAAAAGTCTATCCTTCGGTACTCGACCAGATTGCGGTCGCCAAAACCGAACCGGGCGATGACAATAACCAGGACATTTCTTCTCTGGTGGGTAAGGTCGATATCCGCAAGCTGGAGCATTATGCCCAGGATGATGCCGACGCCTACTCCTACTCAGGCGCGCTCTGTAAGGCCAACCAGGGCATGATGGAGTTTGTGGAAATGTTCAAGGCGCCCATCAAGGTGCTGCACCCGCTGCTGACCGCCACCCAGGAAGGTAACTATAACGGTACCGAAGGTCTTTCTGCCCTGCCCTTCGAAGGCATTATTCTGGCTCACTCCAACGAGTCCGAATGGCAGAATTTCAAACACAATCGCAACAACGAAGCCTTCCTCGACCGGGTGTACATCGTCAAGGTGCCTTACTGCCTGCGTGTCACCGAAGAGGTGGACATCTACCAGAAATTGCTGGCCAACAGTGAATTGTCTCATGCCAAGTGTGCTCCGGGCACCCTGGAGACCCTGGGTCAATTTACGGTGCTGTCACGCCTGAAGGAGCCCGAAAACTCCAGCCTGTATTCCAAGATGCGCGTCTATGATGGCGAAAGCCTGAAAGACACGGATCCCAAGGCCAAGTCGTATCAGGAATATCGTGATTACGCCGGAGTCGACGAAGGCATGAATGGGCTATCGACCCGATTCGCCTTCAAAATCCTGTCCCGGGTGTTCAACTTCGACCACGCCGAAGTGGCGGCCAACCCGGTGCATCTGTTCTATGTACTGGAGCAGCAGATAGAGCGGGAACAGTTCCCTCAGGATATCCACGATCATTATCTGGAATTCATCAAGGGGTATCTGATTCCCAAATACGTGGAGTTTATCGGCAAGGAGATTCAGACCGCCTATCTGGAGTCCTACTCCGAATATGGTCAGAACATCTTCGACCGTTATGTCATCTATGCCGACTTCTGGATTCAGGACCAGGAGTACCGAGACCCGGAAACCGGTCAGCTGTTCGACCGTTCGGCGCTCAATGCGGAACTGGAAAAAATAGAGAAACCGGCCGGCATCAGCAACCCCAAGGACTTCCGTAACGAAATCGTCAATTTCGTATTGCGGGCCCGGGCCAACAATGCCGGTAAAAACCCCAACTGGACCAGTTACGAAAAGCTCAGAACCGTTATCGAGAAGAAAATGTTCTCCAACACCGAAGAGTTGCTGCCGGTCATTTCCTTCAACTCCAAAACCAGTGCCGACGAGCAGAAGAAGCACGACGACTTCGTCGCCCGGATGATGGAAAAAGGCTACACCCGCAAGCAGGTACGACTGCTGTCCGAATGGTATCTGCGGGTACGCAAGTCAACTTAACAAGATGAATGTTGGGGGAAATTATGGCGCATTTTATCGACAGACGACTAAATGGCCGCAACAAAAGCGCTGTGAATCGGCAGCGCTTTATCCGCCGCTACCAACAACAACTGAAAAAAGCGGTGTCAGATGCGGTACTCAAACGCAGCATTCAGGATATCGACAAGGGAGAAAGCGTTTCCATTCCTACTCGCGATATCTCGGAGCCGCTGTTTCATCAAGGCAAGGGTGGCCACCGGGATCAGGTGCACCCGGGTAATGATCAATTTATTACCGGCGACCGGGTCGATCGCCCCGCCGGTGGTGGTAGCGGGGGGAGCGGTCAGGGTGACGCCAGCAACCAGGGCGAAGGCGAAGACGACTTCGTATTCCAGATCTCCAAGGAAGAATATCTGGACTTGCTGTTCGATGGCCTCGAGTTGCCAAACCTGGAGAAAAACAAGCTCAACAAGATAAGCGAAATGAAAACCTTCCGCGCCGGCTACACCGCGGACGGGGTACCGGCCAACATCAACATAGTGCGATCTCTGCGTCAGTCTCTGGCCCGGCGCATGGCGCTGCAGGTAGGCAAGAAAAAATCCGTGGCCGAACTGGAGCTGGAGCTGGCCGAACTCGGCAAGCATCCGACTAAAAATTATGCCCGTATTCGGGATCTAGAAGCACAAATTGTCGAACTGAAACGGCGCATCGCCGCTGTGCCCTTTATCGACACCTTCGATCTGCGCTTCAACAACTTTGTGCAGCGTCCCATTCCTTCGACTCAGGCGGTCATGTTTTGCCTGATGGACGTGTCAGGCTCCATGGATCAGGCCACAAAGGACATGGCCAAACGCTTTTATCTACTGCTCTATCTGTTTCTGACCCGGACCTATAAAAATGTCGAGGTCGTGTTTATCCGCCACCATACCCAGGCCAAGGAAGTAGACGAACAGGAGTTTTTCTACTCACAGGAAACCGGGGGCACCATTGTTTCCAGTGCCCTGCAACTGATGAAAGAGGTCATGGAGGCTCGCTACCCTCCGGATCAGTGGAACATCTATGCGGCACAGGCGTCCGATGGCGATAACTGGGCAGATGACTCTCCGTTGTGCAAACAGTTGCTGCAAAACGACATCATGTCTTTTGTGCGTTACTACGCCTACATAGAAATCACCAACCGGGCCCACCAGACACTCTGGCACGAATACGAGTCCATCGCCCGCAAATTTCCCAACTTTGCCATGGAGCATATTCGTGCGGTAGAAGACATTTATCCCGTATTCAGGGAACTGTTCAAGAAACAAGCGGCATGAGGTAACTATGTCTAAAACAACAACCTCTGAAGCAATGACCACTATCCGCCCGCTCAGTGACGGTCCCGACTGGAGCTTTGAATTACTCGAGGCCTACCACAGGGAAATAGCCCGTATTGCCGAAAGTTATGGCCTGAGCACCTATCCCAACCAGATCGAGATCATCACCGGCGAGCAGATGATGGATGCCTACTCCAGCATTGGTATGCCCATTGGCTACCATCACTGGTCTTACGGCAAAAAATTCATTCAGACCGAACAACATTACAAACGAGGCCAGATGGGTCTGGCCTACGAAATCGTCATTAACTCCAACCCTTGCATCGCATACCTGATGGAAGAGAACACCATGCCGATGCAGGCCCTGGTCATCGCCCATGCCTGCTATGGCCATAACTCCTTCTTCAAGAACAACTACCTGTTCACGACCTGGACCGATGCCGAGTCCATTATCGACTACCTGCTGTTTTCAAAACACTACATCACCGAATGCGAAGAAAAATATGGGGTCGCCGAAGTGGAATCCATTCTCGACAGCTGCCATGCACTGATGAACTACGGGGTGGATAGATACAAGCGACCACAGAAGCTGTCTCTGGCCGAAGAACGGCGGCGGCAGAAGGCTCGCGAGACCTATCTGCAAACCCAGGTCAACGAGCTATGGAAAACCCTTCCGCGCATGGACGACGCCAAGCAGGAAAAAAAACGCCGTTATCCCCAGGAGCCGGAAGAAAACATTCTGTATTTCATCGAGAAACACGCACCTCTGCTCGAGCCATGGCAGCGGGAGATAGTGCGCATAGTGCGCAAGATAAGCCAGTATTTCTATCCCCAGAAGCAGACCCAGGTGATGAACGAAGGCTGGGCCACCTTCTGGCATTACACCATTACCCAGCATATGTACGACGAAGGACTGGTGACCGATCGCTTCATCATGGAGATATTGCACAACCATACCAACGTCATCTTTCAGCCAAACTACAACAGCAAGTATTATTCCGGCATCAACCCATATGCATTGGGCTTTGCCATGTTTCAGGACTTGCGCCGTATCTGCGAGCATCCCACCGACGAAGACAGGGCCTGGTTTCCGGACATTGCCGGATCCGACTGGGTCAAAACCCTGCACTTTGCCATGGAGAACTTCAAGGACGAAAGCTTTGTCAGCCAGTTCTTGTCACCCAAGGTGATGCGCGACTTCCACCTGTTTGCAGTGGCCGACGATGATACCCGCAATTACCTGGAAATTTCGGCCATCCATGATGAGCAGGGCTATCGCCAGCTGCGTCAGACCCTGTCAAATCAGTATAACCTGTCCAATCTCGAGCCCAACATTCAGGTCTATAACGTGGAAGTGAAAGGCGACCGCTCTCTCACCCTTCGTCATGTACCGCACAACCGCATTCCGCTGGCAGACTCAAGCCATCAGGTACTGAAACACGTGCATCGTCTGTGGGGCTTTAATGTGGTGCTGGAGCAGGAAGATCCGGACGGCAACGCCAGCATCATAGGCCGCTGCCCGGAGCGGCCAGCCACCGAATAAAAAAACGCCTCCTTAGGGAGGCGTTTTTATCAGTACTGCATCATTCAGTGTTGAACCAGGGTATCTGGTAAATGTTCACGCATATCAAACCACAACTTGCCCGAATTTTTACCGTAGTCCCGCACCAGCTCGGCCACGTCATCAATGTTGCCATTTTCCGCCAGACCGGCAAGGGCCCGATAATACTCCGCCGCCAGCTGACGCGCCGCCGGCTGTGAAAAATAATAGCGGCCCACCCGACAATACAACCCCTTGAAACCATTAAGGATCAGCGCATAGATGGGATTGCCGGAAGCAAACGCCAGCTGATGATGCAATTCATAGTCATAAGCGGCAAAGGCATCGGCTTCATCGGTCAGCAGATCCAGTTCGGCGACGGCAGACAGCACGCGTTCGGGATCATTTTTTACCGCGCCACGAATAAAAATACTGCTGATATGAGTGCGGGCAGACAACAAATGCTCGATCAACTCCGGCATCTTGTCTTCATCGAGGCGAGCCAGGGTTTCCAGGATATTGAGACTGGAGGTTTCCCAGAAGTTATTCACCCGGGTCGGCTTACCGTGCTGTATGGTCAGCCAACCGTCCCGCGCCAGACGCTGCAGAACCTCACGCAGGGTCGTGCGGGTCACCCCGATCAGTTCCGACAATTCCCGCTCCGCGGGGAGTATTGAGCCTGGGGGAAAGTGACTGTTCCAGATGGATTCTATGATATATTGTTCTGCAAAATTGGCGGGGCTTTGTGCCTTGATGACCATGAAACCACTCTGTTAAATTTGTTACGACAGGCAAGATTAATAGTCGATAATAACAGAGCCGACCAGTTCCCCACAACCCTGGTCCTGCCAACAGTCAGTCATCCCGAACGTCATGAGGAACCCATGCTGTACGCCTTTTCTCGCACCCGTTTTGCCTGGGGTCTGCTGACCCTCACCGCGACGTCTCTGTTGGCAGCGGCGCTGTTTTTTCAATATGTGCAGGGGCTGTATCCCTGCGTGATGTGCGTCTACCAAAGAGCGGCGCTGGCAGGGGTAATACTGGCAGGGGTGCTCGGCTGGCTGGCACCACGAAACACACTGGTTAACGGCCTTGCCCTGGCAGGCTGGCTGGCGGCGGCGGTCAAGGGATTCTGGCTGGCAAAAGAACATGTCGGTTATCAACTCAATCCTTCTCCCTTTAACCAATGCTCCAGTTTCGCCGAATTTCCAGGCTGGCTGGCACTGGATCTCTGGTGGCCGGCCTTGTTTCATCCCACCGGCGACTGCGCCGATGCTTCCTGGACCTGGCTGGGCTTCAGCATGCCTCAGTGGCTGATGGGCATTTTCGCCCTGCTGTCAGCGCTGGCGGCGTTTTTTATTGTCGTCCGGATAATAAACGTGAGGCGTGAGGCTTGAAGCAGCACAACGGGAATTTGCAGGCACAAGTCATGATCAGAAAGCTCGGCGCTGCCTGATCCGCCGGCTAGAACGGCTTTTTTAACGGTTGAGCGCTTAAAGCTCGTTGTTAACAAGCCCAGGTAATGATGTGGTCTTCCCAGTTACCGGCTTTGGATTCCGGTACGACCTTGCCGCGCACCGACTGACCGGCTTTGTGCATGGCACTCTTGGAACCGGTACGCAACGGATGCCAGGACGGCAACGACTGGCCTTCTGCCAGCAAACGATAGGCACAGGTGGAAGGAAGCCAGAAATAATCGTCCAGTTTATCCCGGGTAATCTTCAGGCAATCCGGCACCTTGGCGAAACGATTGACATAATCGCTGCAGGCACAGCTGTGGGTGTTCAACAGCTCACAAGCCACATTGGTATGCACCAGTTCGTCGGTGTCTTCATCAATCAGCTTGTTGAGGCAACATTTGCCGCAGCCGTCACACAAGGCTTCCCATTCCCCATCGGACATCTCCTCCAGAGACTTGGTATACCAGAAATCGGCCTGCATAAATTTATCCTGCTACTTTGGCACTGAACCGGTACTGACCGTTCAGTTGCATATCGAGTTCATCCTGCGGCTTGAGTTCGGCCACGCCCCTGGGGGTGCCGGTCAGTACCACATCGCCGGGGTTCAGAGTAAAGCAGCGGCTCATCTGCGCCAGCAGCTCGCCGATGGACCACATCATCATGGCGGTATTACCGTCTTGCCGCTGTTCCCCATTGACCCGCAAGGAAAAATCAAGACGTTGCAAATCGTTAACCACCTCGGGCAAAGCAAAAGGCGTTATTGGACAACTGCCGTCGAACGCCTTGGCCCGCTCCCAGGGGTGTCCCTGGGCCTTGAGTCGATCCTGTACATCGCGCAGGGTCAAATCCAGCGCCAACCCCACACCAACCACCGCCTCCAGCGCATGACCCGGCTCGGTATGGCACAAACGGCGACCAATCAACAAGGCCACTTCCAGCTCATGATGCACGGCTCCCTGCCCTTTGGGCAGCAGCAAGGGTGCATCCAGACCAGTCAGGCTGGTCGATGGTTTGATGAACAACAGCGGCTCTTCGGGTACGGGATTGTTCAGTTCCGCCGCATGATCTTTATAACTGCGGCCCACGCACACCACTTTACCCACGGCATAGGGCAAAGGCTGCCCCTGTAAGTCCATATGTTGATACATGAGAGGCTCCTTGCTGATATGCAGCGTAGTTGAAGAAGAATCCGGGTATCAGGCGGAGGGATCGACCTGGGACGCCCGATGTTGTTTCAGCAAATTTTCCGGCGGTGGTGGTAATTGCAGGTAATACCCCTGGGTCTTTAACGCCAGCCTGACCTTGGCCAGATCGGATTGAGCCAGATGAGTCTTTGTTGCCAGGTTGATGATCATCGCAAGCCTGGGCGTACCGAAAGTATCCAGCAAGGGTGACGGCACACGAGAGAAGTCGTCGCGTCGCTCGACAAAAAGATAAGTCTCTGCCTTTTTAGGGCTTTTATACACTACACACAACATGGAAATTGCTATAATCCGTCGGGTTTATTGCCAGTTAAGATGGCAAACTATAACATCAGCACGACCAATAACAAAAAGGATTGAATCCTCGGGGGAAAGCCGCTTATGGCGGAGCATGGCATTGAATTAAAAGGCAGTAGCTTTACCCTGTCGGTAGTGCATATGACCGATGGTGATATTCAGCGGGTAAAACGACAGCTGGCAGAAAAGATTGCGCTGGCGCCGGCGTTCTTTCGCGCCGCACCGCTGGTCATCAACATAGAAAAGCTATTACAGACACCCGACTTCACCGCACTGGCCGATGCCCTCAAGGCACTGGATCTGGTGCCGGTGGGGATTACCGGTGCCAAGGATGATGCGACCCGGGCCGCCGCCCGGGCTGCAGGCCTGGCCGTGGTCAGCACCGGTAAGATTCCGATGCAACAAGAAGCTCCCGCAGCCCCGGCCGCCCTGCTTAACCAGCCCGGAACCAAGGTTCACCGTGGCCCGGTGCGCTCGGGCCAGCAGGTCTACGCACCCAACGGCTCGCTGGTTATTCTGGGATCGGTCAGTAACGGGGCCGAAGTGATCGCCGATGAAAGCATTCATATTTATGGTCAGCTGCGAGGCCGGGCCGTGGCCGGCGCCAAGGGCAACGAGTCGGCCCGTATTTATTGTCAGCAATTGATGGCCGAACTGATTTCTGTTGCCGGCCATTATCAACTCAGTGATGGATTACAGGGTGCTAACTGGGAACAGCCAGTCACTATTTCTCTGGCGGGCGAACAGTTAAAGTTCGATCGCCTCTAATTTTACGATCTTTAGGAACACACTATGGCACGAATTATCGTCGTCACATCCGGGAAGGGAGGCGTGGGTAAAACTACCTCCAGCGCAGCCATCAGTACCGGTCTGGCCAGTCTTGGTCATAAAACCGTGGTGGTTGATTTTGATATCGGCTTACGCAACCTGGATCTGATCATGGGTTGTGAACGTCGCGTCGTATACGACTTTGTCAACGTGATTAACGGTGACGCCAATCTTACTCAGGCACTGATCCGGGATAAGCGGGTCGAGCAACTCTATATTCTGCCCGCTTCCCAGACCCGGGACAAAGACGCCCTGACCCGGGAAGGAGTAGAGAAAATTCTCAACGATCTGGCCGAGATGGGTTTCGAGTACATCATCTGCGACTCGCCCGCCGGCATCGAAACCGGGGCACTGATGGCACTGTATTTTGCCGATGAAGCCATCGTCACTACCAACCCGGAAGTGTCCTCGGTACGAGATTCCGACCGTATTCTGGGGATTCTGTCGTCCAAGTCGCGCCGGGCCGAAAAAGGCATGGAGCCGATAAAGGAACACCTGTTGCTGACCCGCTACTCCCCCGAGCGTGTCAGCCGTGGCGACATGCTGAGCGTGCACGATGTACAGGAAATACTGGCCATTCCGCTGCTGGGTGTGATCCCCGAGTCCCCGGCCGTGCTCAAGGCATCGAACGCCGGTGAGCCGGTGATCCTGGATGGCGAGTCCGATGCCGCTCTGGCCTATGCCGACTCTGTAGCCCGCCTGCTGGGCGAAGAACGCTCCTTCCGTTTCCTCGATGAAGAGAAGAAGGGATTTTTTAGCCGACTTTTTGGGAGTTAACCCATGTCTCTACTGGACTATTTTCGTTCAAAAAAGACCCAGAACAGCGCCAAGCTCGCCAAAGAGCGCCTACAGATCATTGTTGCCCACGAACGTAGCCAGCGGGATACCCCGGATTACCTGCCGCAGATGCAACAGGATATTCTGGAGGTGATTCGTAAATATGTGAAGATCGACATCGATCAGATTTCGGTACAGCTCGACCAGAAAGGCGACCATTTGTCGGTACTGGAACTCAACATCATGTTCCCCGATCTCGACGAAAAAGAAGAAAAACCGGTAGTACCGTAAAAGCCAGGGGCGAGCTTGTTCGCCCCCTTTTTCATGCTTCACATTACAGCTGTGCTGTAAGCAGTTCTCCGCGCCAGCCTTGTAACAGAGCTGGCGTCATGTCTTTACTTTCTTCCAACCGCCACTTCCAGCTCAGATACTGATGGATCAATCGCTTGGACGCGATCAGTTCCGCCGGAATTTCGGCCTGCTCTCCGGCAAGCTCCACAATGCCCTTGATACGCTTGAGCTCCGCCTTGTAGCCCGGATAATCCACCAGCCGTTGCACCGGCTCCGGCCAGCTGTCGGGAGTATCCAGCGCCTGTTGTACCAGCGTCAGCAAGGTGTCGCCATGACGCTTGATTTCCATTGGCTCCAGTCCCAGACGAGTCAGATCACCCGGATTCCGAGGTGCCCGCTCCGCCACACGGAACAGATTTGCTTCCTTCACCACAAAGTTGACCGCCAGATCCCGACGCCGCGCCTCGGTCAATCGCCACTGACACAGCCGTTGCAATATACCCAGCGCCTGAGGGTCCAGGGTCCAGGCATTCTTGATGTCCAGGTAGGCAAGCTCGGGAGCCACACTTTCACTACGTCGCTTTACCGCCCGCTCGCATTCCTGTTCGAACCAGTCAGTCAGTCCCTTCAGCTCCAGCTGCTGCATCAGCTTTTGGTAGACAGGATAGAGATAAATCACATCGTCCGCCGCATAGCTCAGCTGCGCGCTCGACAAGGGCCGGGCCAGCCAGTCGGTACGGGCATGGGCCTTGTCCAGGCTCACCCCCTGTAATTTCTCGACCAGAGGGGCAAAACCCAGCTGGGTACCATAGCCAAGAAAGGCGGCAGCCAGTTGAGTATCGTGTACCCGGGCCGGCAAGGCGCCGCTCTGGTGCTGGAACAATTCCAGATCCTCTCCCCCCGCATGCAGCACACACAGTCGGGCCGGATCGTGCAACAGACGCCACAACGGCGACAGCTCAGATACCGCTACCGGATCAATCAGCGCCGTGCGCTGGCCATCGAACAGCTGATAGAGGCCCGGTTTGGCATAGAAGGTGCGGGTGCGAACAAATTCGGTATCCAGCGCCAGCAAGGTGGCGTCGGTGGCACAAAAGTCGGCCAGAGTCTGGTTATCGGTGATCAGTGTATAAGTCATGGGCGCTCTGAGTAGACGGCAAAATAAAAACCCCGGTTGCCCGGGGTTCCGACTCAGGCAGCGGCTTCTCGCAGCTCCCGGCGCAGTATTTTACCGACATTGGTTTTGGGCAATTCGTCACGAAATTCTATCACCTTAGGCACCTTATAGGCAGTCAGATATTGGCGACAATGGCCGATCAACGCTTTTTCGTCCAGACTGGCACCCGGCTTTTGCACCACCACCAGTTTGACCATTTCACCGCTGTCCCTGTGGGGCACCCCCACCGCCGCCGCCTCCAGTACCCCCGGGTACTGCATGGCCACATCTTCTATTTCATTGGGAAACACATTGAAGCCGGATACCAGTATCATGTCCTTCTTGCGATCCACAATTTTCAGAAAACCCTGCTCGTTGATGGTGGCGATATCGCCGGTACGCAGCCAGCCGTCGTGAAAGGTGCCATCATCTTCGCCACTCTGGCCCCAGTAGCCACTCATCACCTGCGGGCCTTTCACTTCCATCTCGCCGGGAGTATGGGTCAGATGAATTTCCTCGCCGTTATCGTCGACCAGTCGAACCTCGGTGGAGCACACCGGCAACCCGATGGAGCCGTTGTAACCGTCCATGTCATAGGGACAGACGGTCACCAGCGGTGAGCATTCTGTCAGACCATATCCTTCCAGCAAGCGACTACCGGTAATGGCCTGCCACTGCTCGGCGACCGCTCGCTGTACCGCCATACCACCGCCTATGGTCAGCTTCAGACTCTTGAAGTCATGCCCCTGAAAATCCGCGTTGTTCACCAGTGCATTGAACAGGGTGTTGACGCCGGTGATACAGCTGAAGTCATCGCCCTTGAGCTCTCGCACGAAACCCGGAATATCCCGCGGGTTGGTGATCAGCAGGTTATGGGCGCCGAGACGAAAAAACAGCAGGCCGTTTACCGTCAACGCGAACACATGATAGAGCGGCAGCGCTGTCACCACCTTTTCCTGCCCCCTGCTCAATACCGGACCATAAACGCCAAGACACTGCTCCACGTTGGCCAACATATTGCGGTGGCTGAGCATGGCCCCTTTCGAGCGTCCAGTGGTACCGCCGGTATATTGCAAAAAGGCCAGGGTATCGCCATTCAAATCGGGCCGGGTATAGCGCAGACCACGGCCCCGAGCCAGGGCCGTCTTGTAACGGATGGCGGCAGGCAAGTGATATTCGGGCACTAGCTTCTTGATGTACTTGACAACCGCATTGAGCAGGGTGCCCTTCACCGGCCCTAGGTGATCGCCCATGCGGGTCAGGATCACCTGCTTCACCGGCACCTCTTCAAGTACCTCGGTCAGGGTATGGGCAAAGTTTTCCACGATGACAATGGTGCTCGCCCGGGCGTCGCTCAGCTGATGCTTCAGCTCGCGGGCGGTATAAAGCGGGTTGACGTTCACCACCACCAGACCGGCGCGCAGCGCGCCGAACAGACAGACCGGATATTGCAACAGATTCGGCATCATCAGCGCGATACGCTCGCCAGGAGCCAGTTTGAATCCTTGCTGCAGATAGGCGGCAAAGTCCCGGGACAGGCGGTCCAGCTCCCGATAACACAAGGTCTTGCCGAAGTTGCTATACGCAGGCAGCTCTGCAAACTCGGCCACCCCCTGTTCAAACATTTCCACCAGAGAGGAACATTTCTCGGTATCGATTTCGGCGGGCACCCCCGCCGGGTAACGGTTCAACCAGGGTTTACCGGAAAAAGGCGCCGGTTGTTGGCCGGACAAACTAGCTTCCATATCAGTCTCCTGAGACAGGGGCGCCATCACATCGGCTGTTGATGGTGCACATTTAAAGCAATTACTCTAAACGCTATCCGTAATACGAGCCGAGTGCAACATAACATTAACAGACAGTGATGATGACAGGGTCAGCGCCGCCGATAATGCCACAGCCGCAAACAACGCCGGCTGTTGCGTCGGCGGCGCTGACGATATTTCAGGCTGCGGTGATAGGGTCGCTGAGGATAGAACAGAGGAGAATCCGAATCCTCCCACTGTCTGATCGAGAAAATATTCACTACAGCTCCTGTCAGCGTCCCGGCAGTTTTTGCCAGGTCACCTTGTCCCGCAGATAGACAGGGCGTGCATCGGCCGCGGCAACCCCCAGACCGGCCTGCCATAGCGCGATGGCCTGGGGTAACAGATCCCGGGCTTCGGGAAAGGGCACCGCCTCACATCGTCCTTCTACCCGACTCATGAGTTCAGCATAGGTGACAAAGCCCGAGCCCACACCCAGTTGCCAGCTGTCGGTGCCCGTATCGGTGCTATCCAGAAACTGTGCCGGTGCCAGCACCCGCTCTTCAATGGTACCGACCATGAGCCCCTGTTCCAGCCGATAAGCGCCCACATAGATTTCCCCCATGCGAGCATCGATGGCCGACAGCACCCGCTCGCCTCCGCAGGCGCGATGGGCACCCTGAGCCAGCGCCTGCAGGTTGGAAACGCCCAGTAGCGGCACGTCCGCACCATAGGCCAGCCCCTGTGCCACTCCCAGGGTGATTCGTACCCCGGTAAAAGAGCCCGGGCCCCGACCGAAAGCCAGGCCATCAAGTTGATTAAGCGACAGTTCACCTTCGGCCAACAGCTCGGCCACCATCGGCAGGATCAAGTCCGTATGGCCTCGAGGCGCCACCTGATAACGGCTCAACAGCTCGCCGTTCTGCCACAGGGCGGCAGAGCAGGCCTCGGTGGCGGTGTCGATGGCCAGTATTCGGGTCATGTGTTTATTACTCCAGGGTTAATAAAAATTCGGCCAGCTGCTGCAGGCTTCGGGTACGTGGCATGGCCGGCAGGCTATTGATAAAGTCGGCACCGTAAGCCCGGTTAACCAGGCGGCCGTCGGTGATCACCAGCACGCCCTTGTCCTGTACGTCCCGGATCAGACGACCCACCCCCTGCTTGAGGGTAATGATGGCCTTGGGCAACTGCACCCGGGCAAAACCGTCTTCGCCCCGCCGGCGACAATCTTCGAGCCGGGCGCTCAGCAGTGGGTCGTCCGGGGCACTGAACGGCAGCTTGTCGATCACCACGCATTGCAGGGCGTTGCCGCGCACGTCTATGCCTTCCCAGAAACTGCTGGTGGCCACCAGTACCGCCCGACCATCCTGGCTGAAACGTTCCAGCAGCCGCACCTTGTTGTCTTCGCCCTGTACCAGCACGGTGCGATCCAGCCGGATGCGCAACACCTCGGCGACCTCGTTCATTACCTTGTAACTGGTACACAGAAAAAAGCTGCCGCCGGGCACTGCATCCAGGGTGTCGGCCAGGCTTTCGGCCAGCCAGCGGCCACGACCGGCGGCGTTGGTTTCCGGTAAATAACGGGGCACGCACAAACGGGACTGGCGAGAGTAATCAAAAGGGCTGTCCAATTGCAAGGTACGACACTTTGACAGCCCGAGATCGGCGCAAAAGTGTGCAAAACTGTCCCCTACCGCCAGAGTGGCGGAGGTAAAGACCCAGCTCACCTCGTCTTTGGCCAGCTCCACTGAGAAGCGATCGGCCACCGACAACGGAGTCTTGTGAAAACTGATATGCAGCCGGGTACAGTCGAA
The DNA here is from genome assembly GCF_046521305.1 of Oceanisphaera submarina. Lineage (NCBI taxonomy): Bacteria > Pseudomonadati > Pseudomonadota > Gammaproteobacteria > Aeromonadales > Aeromonadaceae > Oceanisphaera > Oceanisphaera submarina. Next base: position 71,581 of record NZ_JBKGFN010000001.1, read on the forward strand.
CCAGTAGGAATAGCCGTCTTCTTCCACCCGGGTGACAGAGTCCAGCTGGGTACGCAGTCCCACCAGGCGCTCGAAGCAGTGATCGAGCTGCTCGCCCCGCCCCAGCGCCAGCTTGAGTACCTCGTAACTGAATGCCAGACTCTCGTTCAGCCGGATCAGCGCCTGCGCCACCTCGGCACGGGCCAGCATGGGCCGCAACTGCCCCCGACTGCTGTCATGACCGAAGGTCAGTCGCAAGTCCTGGGTATGACGTTCCAGCTGATCCGCCGCCTTGCCCAGCTGAGCCATGTCTCTGGCTTCCACCTTTTGTGCCAACCGCAGATCCCGCGCCAGTTCAAGTACTTGCCTGCTGGACTGACTCTGACCGAAATACTGGCCGGCAATCTCCGGCAATTGATGGGCTTCATCGAGAATATAGGCGTCGGCGTCGGGGATCAGCTGACCAAAGCCGGTGTCACGCACCGCCATGTCGGCGAAGAACAGGTGGTGATTCACCACCACCACCTGCGCCTCCATCGCCTTGTTGCGGGCCTTGACTAGATAACAGTCCTGATAATGACTGCAGTCGCGGCCAAGGCAGTTATCGTTGGTGCTGGTGACCAGCGACAACACCTCGCTGCGTTCGGCCAGGCCGGGAATATCGCCGATATCGCCGCTGTGGGTCATGGGCACGAAACGCCGCACTCGCTGCAAGTCGACCAGCCCCTCCGCCGACAGCGTCGGCACGCTGTCGTTCAGCAACCCCAACCGTTCCAGACAGATGTAGTTCGCCCGCCCCTTGAGCAGGGCCACCGGATGATGATAATTCATCGCCTTGACCAGGGTCGGCAAGTCGCGATGAAACAGCTGCTCCTGCAGATTGCGCGAGCCGGTGCTGAGCACCACCTTCTTGCCTGCCGCCAGCACCGGTGCCAGATAGGCATAGGTTTTGCCGGTGCCGGTACCCGCCTCTACCACCAATGGTACCTTGTCATCCAGTGCCTGGCCTACCGCCGTCGCCATCTCTACCTGGGCCGCGCGGGGTTTAAAGCCATCGATGGCCCGGGCCAGAGGCCCCAGTTCGGTAAAGAGTTCTGTAAAGCGCTCGGCAAAAAGCGTGCTGCTGTCGTCGTGCTCCAAGGCAGGTAAATCCCGTCGATGAAAAGGGCATGATAACAAAAGCGGTCGCGACACGGCAGCCGACTATTCCGTTTTCAACATTCCGTTTTCAACATCGCCATGCGACACTATTTTGGCCTGTTCCCTCTCGTGCGGATACATTCCGGAGTCGTCATCATGTCCGAAACCGGTGACCTGTTGCAGAGGCTGAGGCTGAAGGAGGATCGGAGAGAGGCCAAACTGCGCCGTTTTCACGAACGGCATGGCCAGGCCTAGATGGGGTAATCTTGTCCGGGAGGCGGTTGTGGCACTCCCCCAGTCCGAGGAGGACAAGGGGCGCCACTCCACCGACCTTCTCTTGTCTCCTCACCCATGCGTTGTCAGCATGTGCCCGACAATGCCCAGCACGAAGCCCAGTACCGCGCCCATCGGCGGGGCCCAGTGTTTTTCGAGCACCGCCTGCGGGGCAATGTCCTGAAACACCGAATAGAGAATACCGCCGGCGGCGAACATCATGATACCGGCCACCAGCGACGGTGAGTCCGCCAACCAGATATACCCGGACAGTCCTGCAATCGGTCCCAGCAACGCCATCATCGTAAACAGGGCGATAATCTTGCGTCCACTGTAACGTTTGGACTGCCCCAGCTCCCGATAAGCGTTAAAGCCTTCCGGCATATTCTGCAGTACCATCAAGCCGGCGAGCAATAACGCATTGCCAACTCCGCCCAGGACGAGCGTCGCCCCCAGCGCCAGCGACTCCGGGATAAAGTCCGACAGCATGGCCGCCAGCTGACTGGCCGGGGTATTGAGTTTGTACAGCAACATATCCAGCGCCATGAAGATCAGACCGCCGCCACAGAAACACAGAGCCGCCGTCATCAGATCCAGGGGCACAGTGCCCTCGGGCACCAGCACCAGGGCCACCGCCGACAGCAAGGCGCCACCACCGAAGGCGATCACAGAATGGCGAAATTCGTTTTCCAGCCAATCCGGGTGAATATGCTCCTTGCTGCCAATGAGGGCACCGAAGGGCATCGCCATACCGGCCATCAGCGTCAGCCCCAGTATCATCATGACGTCAAACATAATTGCTCCCATATGAATCTGTTATTATTCCGTCCTTGTTACCATAGCCCTGTTCTAATAGCCATCGCTGCACCTCCGATACGCAAGGCCGGCCGACGCTGATATACTGCGCGGCTTTGCACCACAGGCAGTCATCATGAAAATCGGCAAACGACTCCAGAACATCGAAGCCATGGTCGAACCGGGCTATACCCATATCTGGGATTGTTGCTGTGACCACGGTTTATTGGGCGCCGCCTTATTATCCCGCCGGGCGGCGCCTGTTATTCACTTCGTCGATATAGTGCCCAGTCTGATGGACGAGCTGGAAACCCGGTTACGGCAATTTTATCCGGCAATGGCCCCCCAGGCACCGCCCTCAGCCTCCCTGTCGACATGGCAGCTTCACTGCATCGACGTGGCCACTCTCCCTCTGTCTCTTCATGATGGCAAGCAGCTGGTGATCATCGCCGGAGTGGGCGGCGACCTGATGGTGAAACTCGTGAGCGCCATTCATAAGGCCAATCCTGATGCCGACATCGATTTCCTGCTGTGTCCAGTCCACCATCAATACACCTTGCGCCAGCAACTGATCCGACTGAACTTTCATCTGCAACAAGAGCGGCTGCTGGAAGAAAACCGGCGCTTCTACGAACTGTTGCTGGTCTCGACCCGGGCCAACACGCATCAGCGCCGGACCAGGGTCAGTGCCGTCGGCAAACAACTCTGGCAAGCCCGCAGCCCCGAGCAGGCCGATACCGCCTCCCGGTACCTGAACCAGACACTCGGCCATTACCAACGTATGCAGCAGGGCCAACATGCGGAGGTTTTCCACATCATAGAGGCATATCAGGCCATTACTATTCGGCAACACGGCGGATAGGGTTCATCAGCTAGTATTCCAATATGGAATGTATTCGCGAGCAGTTGCCGTTTGTCATTACTCATGATGTGGCATTAAGGTTGGGTATCACCATCTCATTGGTCAAAGGACATTAACATCATGGCGCACGACTCTTTTTTGCACGCGGACGATATCCGTACCCTGTTTTCCGAATCCATGTCTCGTATGTATCAGCAGGAAGTGCCCCAGTACGGAACCCTGATGCAGCTGGTGGCCGAGGTAAACGATCAGGTGCTGGCCGCCGAGCCGGCAATGCAACAGCAATGGCAGGAAAGCGGTGAACTGGACCGGCTGAGTCTGGAACGCCATGGGGCCATTCGGGTGGGCACCGCCGCCGAGCTCAAGATGCTGCGCCGGGTCTTCGCCATCATGGGCATGCACCCGGTCAGCTATTACGACTTGTCCGAAGCCGGCGTGCCGGTGCATTCCACCGCCTTTCGGCCCACGGATAATGCCTCGCTGCGGCGCAATCCATTCCGTATCTTCACCTCGCTGCTGCGCCTGGAGCTAATTGAAGATGATGCCCTGCGGGCTCGCGCGGCCGAGATACTGGCCGCGCGCGATATCTTTACCGCCCAGGCGCGGGTGCTGGTCAACCAGGCCGAAGCTCAGGGTGGCCTGACCGAAGCTCAGGCCCGCCACTTCGTGGCCGAGGTGCTGGAGACCTTCCGCTGGCACCAGAATGCCACCGTCGATCTCGCCAGCTATCAGGCCCTGCAGGACGCCCACCGGCTCATCGCCGATGTGGTCTGCTTCCGCGGCCCCCATATCAATCACCTGACGCCGAGAACCCTGGACATCGACACCGTGCAGCAACGGATGCCCGCCGTGGGCATCAACCCCAAGGCGCTGATCGAAGGCCCTCCCCGTCGCCGTTGTCCCATACTGCTACGCCAGACCAGCTTCACCGCGCTGGAAGAGCCGGTCTGCTTTGCCGGCGAGCAGGCCGGCACCCATACCGCTCGCTTCGGCGAAATAGAGCAGCGCGGCATGGCACTCACCCCCAAGGGGCGTGCCCTCTACGACGAGCTGCTGAACCGCTCGCGTCAGGCACCGGCCAAAATCGATAACGAGGCCCATCAGCGCCAGCTGGCCGAGGTGTTCGCCGGCTTTCCGGACGATGAAGACAGCCTGCGCGCCCAACAATTGGGCTATTTCCGCTATGGCCTGACCGAAGCCGGACGCCAGCAGGCAGAAGGTGGAAAAAACGCCAGTGGTGATATTAATGCACTGATAGAGGCCGGTCTGATCAGGGCCACTCCCATCATCTACGAAGACTTTCTGCCGGTCAGCGCCGCCGGTATCTTCCAGTCCAACCTGGGCGGCAGCCAGCATCAGGCCTATGCCCAGAATGCCAATCAAGCCGCCTTCGAGCAGGCCCTGGGCTGCCCTGTGGTCGATGAGTTCGGCCTCTACGCCAAACTGCAGGACGACTCCGCCCGGCAGGTACTTCAGGCGCTCGGTGCCTGACTCCAATCCCATTAAAACCGGATTGACCTGAAAACATAACGGGCATGAAACAAGGGGGGCTGTCGGCAGTTCAGATGCCCAGCCCCCTGTCTTTATTTTTGCCGTACTGACACGTTCCGCAAAACAGCCGTTACCTGTGGCGCTGATAAGCCCCGTCGGCGCCGGTCAGCAGGCCCGGTCCTTCGGGTATTTCCCGTTCGCTGTGGTATTGAACCGGGGTCCCGCTACAGCCGCCGAGCAACAACAGTATCACCAGCATCATGCTTATTTTCATCACGACTCCTAGAACTTGATCCGGGCACCGGCAATGACCGCGTCCACCTCATCGAGATTTTCTCCCGCCCGCTCCAGATCATAGTTGCGATAACCCACATAGAGCTCGGTCGCCCAATTGTCGACATTCTGTACCATCTGCACCCCGACGGACTTGGCCTTGTCGCTTCTCACCTGAGCATGATTGGCCACATGGTAGTCGGCAGAAAACGCGGTTTTACCTGCGTCGAACCACCGATTCTGATACCCCAGCTTGCCATAGACAAAGTTGGGATCCAGACCACCACTGTCCCGCTCCCCCGCGGCCATGGTCAGGCTGATCCCGCTGTTATGCAGGAAAGAAGCCGAGCCATTGACCTGGCCGTCGTTGCTTTCCTGATCCGAATAGGCCACCGCCGCCGCTACCGAACCGAGACCATGTTCGGCGGCATAGGTCAGCGCCGTATCCCAGGCGCTGTCTTCCACCGCACTGGCCGCCAGTTTCACACCGGCAACACTCGGGGTATCATAGCGCAGACGGTTTCTACGGCCCAGGCCATCCAGGTTGAGAAAGACGTCTCCCACTCGGGTCGAGCTGAGGTTACCGACGCCATTGCGGAACTTGATGCCGCCAGCAATGTCGGCGGTAGAGGAATAACCAACCAGCGCAGTACCGGATAAGTCCATTTCTGAACTGTCTTCACTGGCGGCCCAGCCTTTACCCATCCACAGCTTGCCGAGCCGGTCGTGATCGAAATACACCTCCAGCCGGCGGTCGGAAACACTGTCGCCACCCACCGCTTCGTTATCCTGGCTGACATTGAAAGATGAATTGGACTCCAGCTGCACCTCGATGGCGGTCCCCACCGTCAGCTCTGGGCTGACATCCCCTTCGCCAATCACCCGTAACCGGGTCGAAGAACTGTCATTATCGACATGGTAGAGATCGGTTTCCTCGCCGTCATCCACCACCAGCAGGGCCCGATTTACATGACCGGAAACAGACACCCGGATCTTGTCATTACCCGAACTGACGACGGACGGCGCCCTGCTTGAACTCATGGTTTCGGCTTTTTTTTCCGCCGCCTGGGCTCGTGCTTCGGCATTCAATGTTTTGGTTTCAAGCTGATTGACCCGCTCAAGCAAGGTACCAAGCTGGCGCTTGAGCTGCTCCAGTTCCTGCGCCTCGGTCAGGGCCAATGCGGGCCCGCTGGCTATTGCGCAGACAATGGCCGTCGCCAATAGTGTTTTTTGATGGGCCATGATGATTCTCCTCTCCTTCACTGCATTCCTGGATACAGACACCGCCATCCGATAGCTCGGAGATAGATAGGCGCTGTGTTTTCAAGGCGTTGAACGGGGCAGTAAATAGCAGAGCGATTCATCCTTTCTAAATGGTAGTCCCCTCCCTGGGTTGATTATTTTTTGAACAACACCTTACCATTAACCTTAGTCAAGCCCGGGTTGAAGCACCACGCTGCACGACGACGAAAGAAATCCAGACAACCGCGGCCCTACATCCAGGGCCATGATCCGGCCTTAATATAAACCACCAAATTCGATGTTCTGATCTACCAAAAAATCTAAAAATAAGTTCAATGTCGGTTCAAAACACCAACAAATTAGAAAATAAGGAATGAATCTATTACCATTTTTCGTTTGATCTCGAACAAAAAATGGTAGACCCTTCGCCCTCATTTACCATCACACAAGGCCGAGAACGCCAGACATCAACAGCCAACGGCTGACACTGACGATGAAACGGACAGAACTCTCGGCTGATAAGGACATTGAATCCATGAAAAAGACATTACTGGCTGCCGCCACCCTGAGCCTGGCCACCGCACTGAGCGGCTGTGATGCCGGTGGCAGCACAGCCAATATCGCGATTGGTCCCGCCGCCAGCACCACCCAGAAAGTATCGCGCATGGTCCTGAGTGCCTACGGCGTTGAAGATGCGGATTTCAACGCCTATCAGGAACGTTTCGGTGACGCCCTGGACGGCGTACAGGATGGCAACATCGATATCTCCATCGGCATAATGGGACTGCCCGCCGGCAGTATCGAAAGCCTGCAGGCCGCCTCGGGTGACGTGGTCATGCTGAGCCTGTCCGACGAGGTCGTGGACAAAATCGAAAAAAACAGCGATTACCGCCGTTTTATTATCGACAAAGACAGCTACAAGTTCCTGGATAAAGACGTGCAGACCATCGCTGCCTTCGCCGTACTGATGGGCAACACCAACACCATCAACGAAGAAATGGGCTATCAGCTGGCCAGGATCATGTATGACCAGGCCGACCAGATCACCCATTCCCAATCCAAGTTCCTGACCCTGGAGCATGCCCTCAACGGTGGCGACTCGCTCAAGATCCACCCGGGCGCCAAGCGTTTCTATGAAGAGAAAGGCCTGACCGTGAATATGCCGGTGGCCGAGCTGGGCAATGTGACTGCCAAGCATGAGTTTATTCTCGGCACCGGCAGCCAGGGCGGCACCTACTATCCGCTGGGCGGCGAAATTGCCACCACCTGGAACAACAACATACCGGGCGCCAACTTCACCAACGTAGAAACCAGTGCCTCCATCGAAAACCTGGTCAGCATTCGCGACGACAAGATGGATCTGGGGATGTCTGTCCATGTTCCGGCCCGCAACGCCCTCGAAGGCAAGGCCGAGTTTGAAGGCTCACCGGTCGATAACGCCGCCTTTATCGGCCAGATTTACCCGGAAGTGGTTCAGATCGTCAGTCGCGCCAGCAACAAAGTCTCTTCTTTCGAGAACATCAAGGCAAAATAACCGATCCCGGTCTGGATTGAGGTGGGCATTCGTGCCCGCCTCTTTTTATTTGGTTAATGGAAATCTGCTATGGATAACACTCAAACACCGGAAGCGCTGCTCGAGAAATACGACAAAGAGTCGGCCTTCAGAAAAAACATCGGCCGCTGGGGTTGGATAGTCACCCTGTTTGCGGTCGCCCTGACCAGCTTTCATCTCTATACCGGCTATTTCGGTACCCTCCCCACCCAGAAGCAGGGCGCGGTGCACCTGGGGCTGGCCCTGGGCATGATATTTTTGCTGTATCCGGCCAGTCGCCATGGCATCAACCGCAGTGGCGTGGCCTGGTATGACGTGATTCTGGCTTTCGTGGCCACCTTCGTCGCCTATTACAAGATCCTGTTCTTCAACGAGATTCTTCAGGGCCGCATTACCGGCTATTCGACTTTCGATCTGTTTGTTTCCATTCTCGGCGTGCTGTTCGTGCTGGAAGCGACCCGGCGTACCGTGGGCATGCCCATCGTCATCGTCGCCTCGCTCGCCATCGCCTATGCCCTGTTCGGCAATTTCATTCCGACCCGCATTCTGTCTCACCCCGGCTTCGAACTGACCGATGTGTCGGTCAGTCTCTGGTTCCGGGAGAGCGGCATCTTCGGCACGCCGATCCAGATATCTGCCAAATTCATCTTCTTGTTCCTGTTCTTCGGGGTAGTGCTTACCCGCACCGGCGTAGGCCAGTTCTTCAATGACCTGGCCTTTGCCTGCACCGGCCGTTACACCGGCGGCAGCGCCAAGGCCGCGGTGATCGCCAGCGCCTTTCAGGGCATGATTTCCGGCAGTTCGGTCGGCAACACGGTAGCATCCGGCTCCTTCACCATTCCGATGATGAAGAAAGCCGGCTTCAAGCCCGAGTTTGCCGCCGCCAGCGAAGCCGCCGCCTCGACCGGCGGCCAGATCATGCCGCCGCTGATGGGGGCCGCCGCCTTTATCATGGTGGAGTACATCGGGGTCTCCTACGCCGAGATCATGATGGCCGCCATCATTCCCGCCGTGCTCTACTTCAGCGGCATCTTCATCGGCGCCCACTTCGAAGCCAAGAAACAAGGTATTCTGGGTATTCCCAAGGATCAGCTGCCGAGCAAACTGGGGCTACTCAAACGTCAGGGGTACATGCTGCTGCCACTGGTAGTGGTGGTCGGCACCATTCTCTCCGGTTTCACCGCCCAGCGCGCCGCCCTGCTCGGTATTGCCGCCGCGCTGATCGTCAGCATGGTCAGAAAGGACACCCGGCTGTCGCCCAAATCGATGCTGTCTCTGCTTGAGCAAGGTGCGCGGGTGGCCTTGCCGGTGATCGCCGCCGTCGCCACCGCCGGTATTATTGCCGGTGTGGTGGGCATGACAGGGCTGGGGGCCAAGTTTGCCGCCGGTATCATCAACCTGGCCGACGGCACCCTGATCCTGGCACTGATCTTCACCATGATCGCCTGTATCGTGCTGGGCATGGGGCTGCCGACCACCGCCAACTACGTGGTGACCGCCACCATAGCGGCACCGGCGCTGATCAACGAATTCGGCCTGGCGCCCATTGCCGTGCACCTGTTCGTGTTCTACTTCGGCATAGTGGCGGATATTACCCCTCCGGTCTGTCTGGCCGCCTATGCCGGGGCCGGTATCGCCCGGGCCAACCCGATGAAAACCGGGGTCACCGCGGTCAAGCTGGCCATCGGTGCCTTCATCATCCCCTATGTGTTCGTCTATAACCCGATACTGGTGATGGTGGACGTGAACCTGCCGGAACTGGCCATGGCGCTGGCGTTTGCCCTGCTGGGCATGATGGCCATCAGCAGCTCGCTGATTGGCTATTTCATTCGCCCCAGCTCGATGATAGAACGCACTATGCTGCTCGCCGCCGGCCTGGCCATGGTAATGCCCGGTGCCATCAGCTCCGGTGCCGGCCTGACGCTGATTGCTGTCTGCTACTGGCTGCAGCGCCAGCGGCCCGTACTGGCTACCGTATAAAAGAACTGCAAGGCGTGGGGGAAGTCTCTCACGCCTTTTACCTTCCTGCTCACCCCCCTCCCGCCTTACCTCTAATATTCAAGCTGTCAAGACACAGGTATACTAGCGGCCTGTTTTCTATCGATGAACGGATTCATGCGCTATCTCCCTTCTATTGCGGCCATGCAGTGTTTTGAAGCCGCCGCCAGACACCTGAGTTTTACCCGTGCAGCCGACGAGCTCAGCCTGACCCAGAGTGCAGTCAGCAAGCAGGTAGCCCAGCTGGAGTCGTTCCTTAATCGCAAGCTGTTTCGGCGGGTACGCCGCTCCCTGTGTCTGACGCCGGAAGGCGCCATCTACATCGGCGAAGTACGCAAAATCCTGGCTCAGCTGGAAATGTCGTCCCAGTACATCATGTCCTACAACAGCCACCTCGATGTGCTCAAGATAGCGACCCTGCCAACCTTCGGCAGCCACTGGCTGACACCGCGACTGACCGCCTTTCTCGACCGTCATTCCCATATCAGCCTGGATTGCTGCGAGCAGGTCGAGCCCTTCGATCTGGACAAGGAAGGCATCGATATCGCCTTTTTTTACGGCCATGGCAGCTGGCCCGGCCTGGAATGTCACCGCTTGTTCGATGAAGAAGTGGTGCCCGTCTGCTCGCCGACGCTGCTTAACAGCCAGGCTCTGGGCTCACCGCTGGATCTGACCCGTTACCGGCTGATGCACCTCTCGACCCGGCCCCGGGCCTGGCACGACTGGTTCGCCTCCCAGAGCCTGACCACTGAGCACAGCTACCAGGGTAACCGCTTCGAAACCTTCCACATGCTGATCCGGGCCACCATCGCAGGCGTCGGCATCGCCCTGCTGCCGCGCTTTTTGATTGAAGGCGAGCTGACGCGCGGGGAGCTGATCATGCCTTGGTCCCATTCCCTGATCAGCGCCAACGGCTATTATCTGGCCTACCCTGAGCGGCTGGGCGAAGTGGAAAAAGTCCGCCTCTTTGCCGAATACCTGCTGCACCAGACCGACTAGCAAGCGGGATATTGCACTGGCAGCGCGGGAATAATTATTTATATTTTCTGCAGAAAACCATATTCACCCTATAGTCCACCATGGGCTCGCCTGAGCCGGAAAATCGGCCGGCGATGGCTCGGGAAGTTTCTTGTCATCCGGGGTTGGCAAATCCGATCCGGCTTGCTAAGGTGGGCGCAGACCGATTAGAAGCAACACAGGCCAACCCTATTATGAACTTCCTGCACAACGCCAAGCATCACCATCATCATCCCGACTAGGCTTTCAGAATTTTATTCTGGAAGGCCTATCTCTTGGCGGCTTCCAGCAGGACAGAATATCTAAACCCTCGGAAGCATGGCTCCGAGGGTTTTTTCGTTTTACGGCTTTATTTTTACACAGTTCATTTATCAGACTACAGACAGGGAACACAACATCATGACACTGGATCAAAATCGTCTTCGCATCGCCATTCAGAAATCAGGCCGCCTCAGCACCGAATGCCAGAAACTGCTCAAGGGCTGCGGCGTCAAACTCAACCTGCGTGAACAGCGCCTGATCGCCCACGCCGAAAACATGCCCATCGACTTACTGCTGGTGCGTGATGACGACATTCCCGGTCTGGTGATGGACGGTGTCGTCGACCTGGGTGTGGTCGGTGAAAACGTGCTGGAAGAAACCCTGATGGAACGCCAGGCCCAGGGCCAAAGCGCCGATTACAGCGTGCTCAAGCGCCTGGACTTCGGCGGTTGCCGGCTGTCGCTGGCGGTGGCGCAGGAGTTCGACTACCAGGGTCCGGAAAGCTTGGAAGGCAAGCGTATCGCCACCTCCTACCCCTGGTTGCTCAAGCGCTACATGGACCGTCAGGGCGTCACATTCAAGAGCGTCATGCTGAACGGCTCGGTAGAAGTGGCGCCACGTGCCGGGGTGGCCGACGCCATCTGTGATCTGGTGTCTACCGGCGCCACCCTGGAAGCCAACGGCCTGGTCGAAACCGACGTCATCTTCCGCTCCAAGGCCGTACTTATCCAGAGCGCCAGCACCCTGCCAACCGCCAAGCAACAGGTTATCGACCGCCTGCTGCCCCGAATTCAGGGCCTGCAACAGGCGCGTGAAAGCAAATACATCATGCTGCACGCCCCCAAGGATCGGTTGGAAGCGGTCATCAATCTGTTGCCCGGCGCCGAACGCCCGACCATCATGCAACTGGCCGGTGAAAGCAACCAGGTGGCCATTCACATGGTGAGCGGCGAAGACATGTTCTGGGAAACCATGGAAGGCCTCAAGGCCCTGGGCGCCTCCTCCATTCTGGTGCTGCCCATCGAGAAGATGATGGAGTAAAACATGAATATTCTCGACTGGAATCAATTGAATACCACCGGCCAGGCAGACGCGCTGCGCCGCCCGGCCCAAGCCCTGGCCGGCCGCGAAGCCCAGGTAGCCGACATCATCAACAAGGTACGCGAGGGTGGTGACACCGCCCTGATTGAGCTGACCCGTACTCTGGACAAAGCCGATCGCAGCACGCTGCAGCTGTCACCACAGGAAATCGACACCGCCGCCAGCCGCGTGAGTGATGAGCTGAAGGCCGCCATCGAGCTGGCCATCGTCAACATAGAAACCTTTCACCGGGCCCAGTTACCGCAACCCATAGCGCTGGATACCAGCCCGGGGGTGCGCTGCGAGCTGCACTTTCAGCCGATAGAAAGAGTCGGTCTCTATGTGCCCGGTGGCAGCGCGCCCTTAGTATCCACCGTGATGATGCTGGCCATCCCGGCCCGACTGGCCGGCTGTGAACGAGTGGTATTGTGCTCACCGCCGCCCATCAATGACGCCATCATCTATACCGCCCGCCGCTGTGGTGTGGATGCCATCTATACCCTGGGCGGCGCTCAGGCGGTCGCAGCCATGGCCTACGGCAGCGAGAGCGTAACCAAGGTTGACAAGATTTTCGGCCCCGGAAACACCTGGGTAACCGAAGCCAAACAGCAGGTATCTTCGGACGTAAATGGCGCCGCCATCGACATGCCCGCCGGCCCCTCCGAAGTACTGGTGATCGCCGACGACAGTGCCGATGCCGACTTTGTCGCCTCGGATCTGCTGTCTCAGGCCGAGCACGGCCCCGACTCCCAGGTGATACTGGTGACGCCGAGCCGTGCGCTGGCGGAAAAGGTCAACGCCGCGCTGATACAACAGCTGGAACAGCTGACTCGCGCCGACATCGCCCGTCAGGCCCTGGCCGAAAGCCGTACCTTTATCTGCGACGATCTGGCACAGGCCGTGGCTATCTCCAACGCCTATGCCCCCGAGCACCTGATAGTACAAACCGCCGAGCCCCGCGCCCTGCTGCCGGGCCTCAAGAACGCCGGCTCCATCTTCCTCGGCGCCTGGACCCCGGAGTCGGTGGGCGATTACGCCAGCGGCACCAATCACACCCTGCCGACCTACGGCTATTCGCGCACCTATTCCAGCCTGGGGCTGGCCGATTACCAGCGCCGCTTTACGGTACAGGAGCTAAGCCCGGAAGGCCTGCGCGCCATAGGCCCAGCAGTCGAGCTGCTGGCCGCCACCGAAACTCTGGATGCCCACAAGAATGCGGTCAGCCTGCGGCTGGCCAAACTGGAGAAGCAAGCATGAGCATCACCCAACTGGCCCGCACCCAGGTGCAGGCCCTGACCCCTTATCAGTCGGCACGGCGCATCGGTGGCCAGGGCCACATCTGGCTCAACGCCAACGAAGCGGCCGACAGCGGCGAATACAGCCTGGATTGCGCGCGGTTGAACCGCTATCCCGAATGTCAGCCGCCCCAGGTGATCAACCGCTATGCGGCCTATGCGGGAGTGACCGCAGAGCAGGTACTGGTCAGCCGTGGTGGCGACGAAGGCATAGAACTGCTGATCCGCACCTTCTGCGAGCCGGGCCGGGACCAGATCCTGCTCTGCTCGCCTACCTACGGCATGTATGCCATCAGCGCCGAGACCAACGGCGTGGGCATCATCGATGTGCCGCTGCGAGAGGATCGTCAGCCCGACTTCGATGGCATCATCGAGCAACTCGATCAGGTCAAACTGGTGTTCTTGTGCTCGCCCAATAATCCCACCGGCGATCTGGTGGACCGCGCCGGGCTGCTGCGCCTGCTCGAGGCCGCAAAGGATCGCGCCCTGGTGGTGGTGGACGAGGCCTACATCGAATTCTGCCCCGAGTCCACCCAGGCCGGGTTACTGGCCGACTACCCGCAACTGGTGCTGATCCGCACCCTGTCCAAGGCCTTCGGCCTGGCCGGACTGCGCTGCGGCTTTACTCTGGCCAACCCGGAGGTCATCGGCCTGCTGCTGAAGGTCATCGCTCCCTACCCGGTACCCGAGCCGGTCGCCCAGATTGCCGCCCAGGCCCTGAGCGAGGACGGGCTGGCCACCATGCGTGAGCGGGTGGCCGAGATCAACGCCCTCAAGGCGACCCTCGCCGAGCAGTTACGCCAGAACCCCCAGGTACAGCACGTCTTCGCTCCCAACGGCAACTACCTGCTGGTACGCTTCACACCCGGCAGCCATGTCTTTGCCCGCATGAGCAAGGCCGGTATCATACTGCGGGATTTTGCCAGCAAACCCGGACTTTCCGACTGTATTCGAATCACCATCGGCAACAGTGCCGAAATGGACGCGGTACTCCAGATACTGCAACAGGAGCAATAAGTGACTAAGGAACGTATCTTATTTATCGATCGCGACGGCACCATGGTAGAAGAGCCGGCGGTGGACAAACAACTGGACCGGCTCGACAAACTGGCCTTTCTGCCGGGCGTTATTCCGGCCCTGCTCAAGCTGCAGGACGCCGGCTACAAGCTGGTGATGGTCACCAACCAGGACGGCCTGGGCACCGACAGCTTTCCGCAAGCCGACTTTGATGCCCCGCACAACCTGATGATGCAGATCCTCAACTCTCAGGGCGTAAACTTTCAGGACGTGCTGATCTGCCCCCACTTCCAGCATGACGACTGTGCCTGCCGCAAACCACGTCTGGGCCTGGTGAAAGACTACCTGCAGGCCGGCCGCATCGACTTTACCGACTCCTGGGTGATCGGCGATCGCCAGACCGACATGGGACTGGCCGAGAACATGGGACTAAAGGGTCTGCACTACGGTCACGGTGACGCAGCAGGCCAGGAGAAGCTGGGCTGGCCCCAGATAGTGGCGCGTCTGCTGAGCCGCGGCCGCACCGCCGAGGTGACCCGCACCACCAAGGAAACCGACATTCGCATCGCGCTTGATCTGGACACCCAGGGCGGCAACCAGATTAACACCGGGCTGCACTTCTTCGATCACATGCTGGATCAGATAGCCACCCACGGCGGTTTTCAGCTGACAGTGGCGGTGGAGGGCGATCTGCACATCGACGATCATCACACGGTAGAAGACACGGCACTGGCCCTGGGCGAGGCGCTGCGCAAGGCGCTTGGCAACAAGCGCGGCATCGGCCGGTTCGGCTTTGTGCTGCCGATGGACGAATGTGAAGCCGCCGTCACCCTGGATCTGTCGGGTCGCCCCTACATGAAGTTCGACGGTGACTTCCGACAAGACAAGGCCGGCGATCTGTCGGTAGAAATGGTGCCGCACTTCTTCCGCAGCTTGAGCGACAGCCTGGCCGCCAATATTCACCTCAAGGTGACCGGCGACAACACCCACCACATGGTGGAAAGCGTGTTCAAGGGCTTCGGTCGTGCCCTGCGTCAGGCCATCAAGGTGGAAGGCAACGAACTTCCCTCCAGCAAGGGGGTTCTGTGAGCCATCCCGTGAACGTCGTGATCATCGATACCGGCTGTGCCAACCTGTCGTCGGTGCGCTATGCCATCGAACGCCTGGGCTACGAGGTTACCGTCAGCAAGGAGCCCGAAGTGGTGCTGGCCGCCGACAAGCTGCTGTTGCCCGGCGTGGGCACCGCCCGCGAGGCGATGAAAAACCTGAAAGAGCGCAATCTGATTGGCCTCATCAACCGGCTGCAGCAACCGGTGCTGGGCATTTGTCTCGGCATGCAGATGCTGGTGAGCCGCTCAGAAGAAGGGGAAGTCGACTGCTTGGGCAAAATTGACGCCGACTGCACCCACATGGAAAGCAGCGACGGCATTCGCCTGCCTCACATGGGCTGGAACCAAATTACTCCCATGCCCGGTCACCCCTTGTTCAAGGATATTCCCGAAGGCAGTTTCTTCTACTTCGTGCATTCCTATGCGGTACCGGTGGGTGAATATACCCTGGCCTCGAGCCAGCATGGCCAGACCTTCAGCGCCGCCATCGGCCAGGCCAATTTTTTTGGTGTGCAATTCCACCCGGAACGTTCCGGCGCCGCCGGGGCCCAACTGCTGAAGAACTTTCTGGAGCTTTAAATGAGCATTCCTGCCATAGAACTGAATGATGGGATGCGGCAAGGTGCCCGACAGCTGAACATTTTTCTGGAGCCGTAACACATGATTATTCCCGCCATAGACTTGATTGGTGGCAAGGTAGTGCGCCTGTATCAGGGTGACTATCAGCAAAAAACCGAATATACCGCCTCGCCACAAGAGCGGTTCGACCTCTATGTGGCCGAAGGCGCCACCCAGCTGCACCTGGTGGATCTGGACGGCGCCAAGGACAGCAACCGACGCCAGCTTGAGGTGATCAAACAGCTGATTGAAAACACCCCGGTACCGGTGCAGATAGGCGGCGGCATCCGTACCGAGCAGGACGTGAAGGATCTGCTCGACATCGGCGCCCAGCGGGTGGTGATCGGCTCCACCGCGGTCAAGAAACCCGAGCTGGTCACCAGCTGGATCAAGCAGTACGGCCCCGATCGTATCGTGCTGGCGCTGGACATCAACATTACGCCCTTTGGCGAGAAGAAAATCGCCATCGCCGGCTGGCAGGAAGACAGCGGCATCACCATAGAAGCCCTGCTCGAACATTACCTGCCCGCCGGCCTCTGCCATGTGCTGTGCACCGACATCTCCAAGGACGGCACCCTCTCCGGCTCCAACGTGGCGCTGTATCGCGAGCTGGCCGCCCGCTACCCCACCATACTGTGGCAGGCGTCCGGCGGTATCGGCAACATAGATGATGTGGACGCGCTCAAGGGCACCGGCGTGGCCGGGGTGATTCTGGGGCGCTCTCTGCTCGAGGGTAAATTCACCGTGGCGGAGGCAATCGCATGTTGGCAAGACGCATAATTCCCTGTCTGGACGTCAAGGACGGCCAGGTGGTCAAGGGCGTAAAATTCCGCAACCACGAGATCATCGGCGACATAGTGCCCCTGGCCCAGCGCTATGCGGCCGAAGGCGCCGACGAGCTGGTGTTTTATGACATCACCGCCAGCAGTCAGGACCGCGTCGTCGACAAGAGCTGGGTCAGCCGGGTGGCAGAAGTGATCGACATTCCCTTCTGCGTCGCCGGCGGCATAAAATCCGTCGAAGACGCAGGCCGCTTGCTGGAATTCGGCGCCGACAAGATCTCCATCAACTCCCCGGCTCTGGCCAACCCCGCGCTCATCACCGAACTGGCAGACACCTTCGGCGTGCAGTGCATAGTCGTAGGCATCGACTCCTACTTCGATGAAGCCACCGGACTCTATCAGGTGCATCAGTTCACCGGCGACGAAAGCCGTACCCAGGTGACCAAGTGGAGCACCTTCGACTGGGTGCAGGAAGCACAACAACGGGGCGCCGGCGAAATCGTGCTCAACGTGATGAACCAGGACGGCGTGCGCCAGGGTTATGACCTTGAGCAACTACAACGGGTACGGGCCATCTGCAGAGTGCCGCTGATCGCCTCGGGCGGCGCCGGCGAAATGGTACACTTCCGTGACGCCTTTCAACAGGCAGATGTCGACGGCGCCCTGGCCGCCTCGGTCTTTCACAAGGGCATCATCAATATCGGTGAGCTCAAGCAGTATCTGAAACAGGAAGGAGTGGTAATACGTGACTGATAGTAAAGCGTTTGATGCCGGTACGCTGGACTGGGACAAGGTCGACGGCCTGATGCCCACCGTGGTGCAGGACTGCCACAGCGGCCGGGTGCTGATGCTGGGTTACATGAACAAGGAGGCACTGGCAAAAACCCTGGAAACCCGTCAGGTCACCTTTTTCAGCCGCACCAAGAACCGGCTGTGGACCAAAGGCGAAAGCTCCGGTCATGTATTGCAGCTCAAGGACATCGGTACCGACTGCGATAACGACACATTGCTGGCGATTGTAGAGCCGGTTGGCCCCACCTGCCACCTGGGCAACGTGTCCTGTTTCAACGAGCAGCAAGTGCCCGACCTGACCTTTCTCGCCGAGCTGGAGCAGGTCATCGCCAGCCGCAAGGGCGCCGATCCCGCATCCAGCTACACCGCCAGCCTGTATGCCAGCGGCACCAAGCGCATCGCCCAGAAGGTGGGTGAAGAAGGGGTGGAAACCGCCCTCGCCGCCACGGTGCACGATCACGACGAACTGGTGTGCGAGTCCGCCGACTTGCTTTATCACCTGACGGTGCTGCTACAGCAGGAAGGCCTGCAACTGAGTGACGTGGTCGCCAAGCTGCAAGAACGCCACAGCAAATAAACGCAAAAGGCGGGCCACAAGGCCCGCCTTTCTTTATGTGGCCGAAAAGGCATTCACCCTCTGCAGGCCCCGATGTATTGGGGAAAATACCCTCAGCAACGCCGCCCCTCTCCCAGGCAAAAACTGACAGTTGACGGCATTAAACCACTTCGTTCAGATGTGTTTTATGTAAAATAGATAACCAGAACATCAAGTAACTACGCCCCCCGCACCATCCTGCAATACGGCCAAAAGACGCAGGCTTCGTGGTAGCAACCACACTGTTGAACCGCATGGCCTTAAAGCCAAGCTCCACCGCCTGCTGCTGCGAATGCTCACACAGTCGCCCTCGCCTGCTCAAACGACATCCCCGGATCAAAGGCATATTACTCTTTTGGTTCAGGTAAAACCGGTGGCGTACTATCCATATAAGTTAAGAAATTATCCCAAATTTCATGACTTCTTTGTTTCGTTAGCTTTGTTTTACAAGAAATGGCCATTAAGCCCCGAATTGTACCGTCACGCCACTGCGTATAGACAGAGTTACAATGTGATGCCATATACGCCCGCCAATCTTCTTGAGCAACCTTTATTGAGGCAATCAATGTTGCATCACCGGCATGACGCTCAAAACCTGCCTCCAAGTATTTCCTTAACTCAGCTTTTGCCGAACCCAACTCGCTTATTGCACATTCATTGATTTCAATTGTATTTTTGGGGTCATTACAATCGACAATTTCTTCGGTTGCCATTACTGAAAATGACAAGCACGTTAAAACCAATAAAACATACCTTTTCATAATTTACTCCGAAAGCAGATACCACGTTACACCGACCTGAAAATGCATAGTTTGTTTAGATTCGAGCCACCAGGTGGCTTAAGCGTCTTGAACTTCCATCCAAGGTTAGGAGTTACTGCATCGCGCGGTTCAGCACGCGCTCAGACCGCTCCACTCGGCAGCAACCGACCAATGTAACAGTGGAAAAGGCCATGGGCGCATTGAAGTCAGAGAATATCATGTGCTGCCTGTTGATAACGTGGCCAGCGACTTCCCGGAGTGGACGGGCTTGAAAACACGGGGCGTAGCCATCGGCTATCGGCTGGAAAAATCAGGAAAACAGTCCCTCGAGTATCGCTACTACATCTGTTCGGCAGCCTGGACAAGGCTCGTTTCGCTGCCGCCGTGCGGGAGCACTGGCGTATCGAGAACAGTCTGCACTGGGTGCTGGACGTATCGATGAACGAAGATTATTGCCCTATCTACCGTGCTGAGGCGGCTGAAATCCTGGCTTGCATGCGGCACGTGGCGCTGAATATGTCGCGAGCCGAAACCACGAAAAAGGCCAGTATCCGGCGGAAACAGAAGATAGCGAGTATGAGCAGCACCTATCTGGAGCAAGTACTTATCGCGGGTCTTCGCTCAATGGGTGAAAATGAATATACCTGCTCTCACCCTGGCTCACCAGATTTCCGTATGCCACCGTAAAAATAAGTCGACGCAAAACAAAAATGCCACCCACTGGCTGTCCCTCTTGAATGTGCTTTACATCCAAAGTACTCGCTGCATCAGTTGAGCACCTTCACCATAACTTTTGCAGACTTCTTGCTCTACTGGTGTAAATCCTTGTTTTTGCCAGAACAACATTGAATTTTGAATCGAGACCAACCTGATTTGTTTGTAGCCTGAAAGGGTCGCTACTCTTACTAGATGAGTAATCATTGTTGAACCAACACCCTTTCCAAATGAAGAATTGGACACGGCTAAATCATGAAGGAATAAAATTGGCCCTTCTGTTCCTCTTGGCAATGTCTGGAATAGCTTAGGAGGTGAATCATTGTTCCAGGAATGCGCCAACAAATACCCCATCAGTTGCTCGCCTTCTCGACAGATAAAACAACAACGGGGTGATCTAAACCATTTATCCTTCAAGACCTCAATACTCTCAGGCTTAACAAAAAGGTACACTTCGGCTTGCAACCTCAGTATTTCAGACCATGTTGATTCCACAATAGGTTCTATTGACATACTCAATCCTGAAATTATTACGACTAACGGCTAACCCGATACCTGGCTAATGATGGACGTTCGCAATCCATTGTTTCAATGTAGATATTGCGCTCTTTCCACATCACTTCCATATCATAAAGACAAAATGAATACTTAGTTGGGTCTACAACCCAGTTGCCATTAACTTCAACCGACACCGACGTAAACAATTCATTATCATTACCCCACCAAACCAAAACCAAATACCTACAACTTTCACCATTATGGAAAATAGCGAACGCAGCAGTTTGTTCCCATTCTAGTGTTATTTCAAATTTCACATCGGCAAGCCGATTATTGAAAGCCACCATGTTTATTGATTCTTCATCTGCTGAAATGGTGTAAATTTTAACTCCGTCGGCATCTAGCCAATCTTGCTCACCTTCCAGTTTTCGTGACTTGTACATTGTACCTCCTTGTATGATTAACACCGCCAGCACCCGCGGCTTTGTAATGCAGTAAACGCCGTCACTAAAAAGCCGTCGCTGTGCCTGGCCTTGTTAGCGACAGCTGAATTATGGCTGTTTATCATATATCGCAACGCCTTCCGGTATAGAATACCAGTCTTGCTTCTCGCTGACCCAAACATGGGCCGTCGGTTTAATGATGCTGGTGTCTGACAGGTTTGATGGTTTGAGCTTTATCTTCTTGGGCTCTTTCGGATCAAAATGATATATCCTGTTTCCACAGGTTGGGCAAAACCTTGCTCCATTTATGTTTCCGCTATCTGCGACTCTGTTCCATTCAACCATCTTGCCCTTAAACTCAACCGAGTCAGAATCTACAACCGCTGTAATGCTAAATGCACTTGTAGAGAGTTTCTGGCATTCTTTGCAGTGGCACGCGACCACCATCAGTGGCGCCGAAAACAATTGATACTCTATTTTCCCGCATTGACACGAGCCTTTAATTGGATATTTCATTCTATCTCCTAGGCTCTATCAGTCATAACACTACCAGAACGTGAAATTTTGCAGTGAAGGCAAAGCCTAACGATAGAAAGTGTCTACTGTTCGTGGCTCACTCAACTATTGTACACCACACTTTCATGCCAAGGTATATAAAACATACAGCCCCGGCAATTTCAATGTCGATGAACGTCATTACAGCACCTTTCAAAACAACACCTAAACCTATAGCAGGAATAGCTGCTAAAAGTCATGTTACACCCAATGCCCAGCAAGTGAATTAAACGAGCCAATCTGATTAACACCGCACTCACCGGAAAATTAGAGCCATAGCGAGCTTTATCCCTCTCAAAGAGGTTTATCAGCACTCTCCAGCCAACTGAACCGTCAGTTCTTTTGCGGAAATTTCTTTGCACCCTTGTGTATTCTGGCCACACCATAAAGGTGAAAAATCGTCAATTCCTTTTCTTTCAGCGTGTTTACGTAATTCTGTCATCTCAATTGAAGCATACGGAAATTCTGGAACTGACGGACTCATATAACCAAGCTCTCTCATAACACGATTCACTATGCCTCGAGCTGGTTTTCCCGAAAAAACATTCGTTAAAGCGGTATGCAAGGACTTTTCATTTTTCAGAGCCTGTCTGTGAAGATCTGAAGTTGAGGCTTCTGGGCATAATAAATAAGCTGTTCCCACTTGTACAGCAGTAGCCCCTAACTTCAAACAAGAATTTATCGAACGTCTATCACCTATACCTCCTGCGGCTATCACAGGAATATTTACTCGACTAACTATCTGGGGAACCAGTGAAATCAACCCCATTTGAGTTGAGATATCTTTAGACAAGAACATCCCTCTGTGACCACCTGCTTCTATTCCTTGTGCAATAATTCCATCCACGCCAAGTGACTCTAACCAAACTGCTTCTTCAACTGTAGTGGCAGATGACACCACCCGTGTTCCCCAACTCTTTACTCGTTGTAGCAAATCACTAGCTGGCAAGCCAAAATGAAAACTAACAAATTCCGGAGCAAACGGCTCAATTGCATCCGCTATTTCATGACTAAAGGGTACTCTATTCGCACCTCCAATCAAGCTATTCACTCCTAAACCTAGCTCATCAAAATAGGGATTCAGTTGATTTCGCCATATGGCCTGCCGTTTTTCATTGTAAGGAAAATCCTCATGACAGAAGAAATTCAGGTTATAAGGATTAGTCGTAGCCGCTTTAATCATTTTTATTTCACTGATGATTTGCTCGATACTTAGCATACCGCAAGGTAAAGAGCCTAACCCCCCCGCTTCACTTACTGCTATGGTTAACGCACTTCCCTGGACTCCAGCCATTGGCGATTGAATAATAGGCAATGCTGTACCTAATAAATCATTATAATTTCTGTTCATCTCATTCCCTTATTTGATGAGAATATAACGCCCTGCCAAGGGGTGAGCAACGCAATACCAATACCGCCGTACACCACCTTAAACACAGAAATCAACTCATAGTAAAAATGCTACGCGTTGCGAATCCCGCTTGAGCAGTCTTTCATACCTTTCTTTCACCTTTGTAAACGAGCAGCTCACCTTTACCTACAGGTACTAATGAAATGCTTAGATTGCTCTGCTTGTTTAACCAAACGGTGAAATTTTCAAGCTCATCTCGATGAGAAATGGCATTATCACATACAAGCAAACCGCCGTTCTTAAGAAGCTTAAACAACTGTTTGGCTAATGACACATACGTTTTCCGGTCTGCATCGAGAAAAATGAAGTCCACATTTTCGGGAACCTCGACTAAAACGTCGCTGACGTCACCCACAAGTTGAGTGATCTTCGAGCTTACATTGGTTTTATCGAAGTTGACTCGGGCTTCTGCCACTTTCTGAGGATTCACCTCCACGGTGTAAACCATACCGTTGTCTGGGAGTGCTGATGCCAGCCAAATGGTAGAATACCCGTTAGAGGTGCCAATTTCCAGGATCCTGCTTGCACCAGTAGCCTTAACAAGTACAGATAGAAACTCACCAGTATCTCTTGTGATACTAAGATATTTCTTTGATTTATCAGATTGAGCCTGGTCGTTCTCGATCCCAAATTGCTCTAAATCTTCCATGATTCGTTTAAATTCCACTGTAACTTCCTCAATAGATATAACTTCGCGTTAAGAGGCTCAGTCATGAAATACATAAATTTCTGCACAATACTTCCCACAAAACCCGACGCGAACCAAAATGTCACCCGTGCAAAATCCCTCTTGAACGCTTCGCTATATGCATTTTACCGTGTACACAGGAATCCACCCCTTTTCACCAGTTGATCTTGAAACGCGATACCAAGAATTGAGTTCAAAAAGGACTAATAGTTGCTCACCTAAAACTGTATTGAGCTCCGAAGCATCGTAATCATGCAGAAAAACACCCTTAGAATTACAGGGTAGCTTATCAATGTATTGAATCGGAGCCCAACCCTGCATGTCTGATTCAGTCGTTACAAATATCCAATCAGGAAATTCGTCATCCATTTCTCCCAGGCTAACTTTTTCACCTTGCTTCAGATATATCGGATTAGGGTATTCAGATATATGTTCTTCAATTACAACAACTTCCATCGTTTTCTCCAAAGCACATAAGACTCAAGCTAAGCGAACAGGCCCGTTACTTTGCAGGAACTGCCGCTTCTTCTACCAGTGCTGTCACCTCGTCAGCTTTCGAGGCCGGCGATGCATGGCTTGCAGCTAGGCGCGGATTGATGCGCGCGGACATTTTCTTCTGATTACCGGGTGAATCATGCGATCTTCGCTGGAAATCTGATACCAGCTCGGCTTCTTCTTCCAGGCCGGAGCCGTGACGTTGTCATCGAACGTCGAGCCCAGTGGTGCTTTCTGTGTTACCGCCATCACCAGCGCCTCATCCGGAGTCAGGTCTTGGCAGAAGCTTTCATGAAACTTGTCTGGCTTGATCCAGAGGTAACTGTCAGGAGCAATATGGGCGATCGCGGCTGGCGGGTTGCCTGAGTGATGCCGCCTCGCCGGCATCCGGCGCGAAAGCGCCACGATGACTTTGCTCCCGTGCGTCGCGCCCCCCCCAGAAGCGGCGGCTGGAAGTACCTGAAACATCGTAACACCCAACATTTTTTGATAGTGAGCATACGCATGCAGACTCTGCAACTTGGGTGGCTTAGAGGCGCGAGATTTTCTGACCTGGCTGGCCACCGAGCGAAACGTGGCGATCAACACTCAAAAACGGCGCTTAACGCTCCTAGGTTTATGTGCCACAAGGTATTGAAGATCGAGCCGGGCCAACACCGTCCACACTACCGCCGGATCTTGCAGGCGATCTGTCCTGGTTGCATCATTGTCAATAAGCGTCCTATTCTGACCCAGTCGAAGAATAATTCAATTGAGACCCTTAAAAAAAAGGCCCGCAGTGCGGGCCGGGTATATCTGGTGGGACGTTCAAGCGGGTTGCAGTACCTTGATAAACAGGGTTTCGTTGTTGAGATCCTTGAGGGTCACGGTCATGGCCCGGCTGTGGGCGTCTATATCCACCTGACCGAAGAACTGCAGACCGGCCAGAGGCGACAGGTTTTGTGTGGCGGGTGATTTCTCGTACACCACCTGCAGGCCAAAGGTGTCGTCCACCTTGCCGGGGCCGAAGCTGCCGGCATTCAGCGGCCCGGACACAAACTCCCAGAATGGCGCAAAGTCGTTAAAGCCGGCTTTGGCCGGATCGTAATAGTGCGCCGCCGTGTAGTGCACGTCGGCGGTAAACCACACCACGTTTTTGATGCCCGCGTCTTTAATACCCTTGAGCAGCCGGGCAATTTCCAGCTCTCTGCCTTTTGCCGTGCCGTGATCGCCGTTGGCCACCGCCTCCCATCGGGTATCACCGTCGGCAACCTGCAGGCCCAGCGGCATGTCGCAGAACACCGCCTTCCAGGTAGCGGTTGAAGCTTCAAGCTGCGCCAGCAGCCAGTCTACCTGGGTCTGCCCCAGAATGGCGGTCTCGGCCCCGGGCTGGGTGTGCAGGTTGGCACTGTTGGGGCCACGATAAGAGCGCATGTCGAGCACAAAGCGGTCCAGCTGCGGGCCAAACGGCAGGCTGCGATAGATTTGCTCGCCGCCTTCGGGGCCACTGCGGCGCATGGGCGCATAGTCAAAAAAGGCGCGGGTGGCCCGTGCCTGCAACAGGGTGGCGCTTTTCACCTGATAACGGGCATCACCGCTCAAATCTTTCGAGGCGGAATAGTTGTTCACTACCTCGTGATCGTCCCACTGCCATATCTGGGCGACCCGACTGTTGAACAGGCGCACGTTCTCGTCCATCAGGTTATAGCGGTAACGACCACGGAACTCCTGGAGGGTTTCGGCCACCTTGCTGACTTCGGGTGTGACCAGATTTTTCCACACCTTGCCGTCTTCCACCTCTATTTGCGCGGGAATGGGGCCATCGGCATAGATGGTGTCGCCGCTGTGCACAAAAAAGTCGGGCTCCTGCTCGGCCATGGTGCGGTAAATTGTCATGCCACCCACTTCCGGGTTAATACCATATCCCTGTCCGGCGGTATCGCCGGACCAGAGAAAACGCACCGGACCAACGGCGGCGGGTGCCGTCATAAAGCTGCCTACCACCCACTCGGACCATTCGCCATTGCCGGCCTCGCGGTAACCCACCCGCACATGAATGCGGCGACCGGCAGGCAGGCCGGTGAGTTCAACCCGGCTGGTAAAGTCGCTGGGCGACAAGGCCCAGGGCCCGCGTACCTTCCCGGGTTGGGTAAAACGGTTATCGGTATCCCACTCCACCCACATGCGTGCCGGACGATCGCTGCGGCCCCACACAATGGCGCTGCTGGCAAGCACGTCACCAATCTGAATGCCGCTTTGCTGTTGCGGCTGGCCGGTGGCGGCCATGGCCGGCGTCTTGCTGAGCAACAGGCCGCCGCCCAGCACCGCCATGCCCTGAAGAAAGTCGCGTCGTTTCATGTCACCCTCTGTTTTAACAAGCAAAGAGCCACTGTAGAAACCGAAGATGAAAATCGGGTAAAGACTGAATGAATAATTGAAGACAATGATGAATAACCATGATCCGAAGATGATAAAATAGCCCGACATGACCGGCAGCCACCCGGTCATGTCGGGCACACCACTCCCACCTCGTATGTGACTCTGGTGGCCGCTCATCCTGTGAAACAGGCAGTTGCACCGGCGCCGGCCGACTGCTACATTCAGAGTCACCTTATGTATGTTGGCATAATAAAATGTTTACTCCTGCGGCCCGACTACGTCATACCTTCTTCGAACTGGAGACCGCCATGGCGGCCTTGTCAGATCTGATCACACTGGCGGCCGACACGGCGCCGGTGAATGCCTGCTGCTTCCCCCTGCCCGATGTGGCCAGCGGCGACGAGCACGAACCGGTCACACAAATCAATGTATCCCGGCTCGATGGCGCGGCGGCCATCGCAGCCACGCAGGACGGTTATCGCCAGTGGTATATCCGCCCCGGCTGTTCGGCCAAGGCCAGCTTTCGTCTGCCGGGTTATCTGGTGCTGCCAACGGCACTCAAACCGGAGCTGCAAGCGCTCACCGAAGACATCAACCGACTCAAGGGCGAGTTTAGAGCCCAGGTGCAGGAAGCCGAGGGCCGCGACAAGAAGTTTGCCCTGGTACACGATACCCTGCCCGGCCTCATTACCCTGCAGGTCTACCGCCATCTGGTGTTGCTGCCACATCCGGTATCGCGACTGGGCTTTACCTGGGCCAACAAACAAATCATCCAGAAGATCGACAAAGACAAGCTGGTCAAACAGCTCACCGACGCCCGGCGCACTCCTCCGCCGCTGACCGACACCCAAACCTGGATACAGTGTGTGGACAGAGAAATCTACGACGTGAAACGGCTGCCAGCGGGCGTCGAACTGCGCCTGCGACGCCCGGTCAAGACCCATCCCATGGTCAATGTTCGCTGGAGCGAGGCGCTCACCCCGCGCCAGCAACAGGTCAAGGCGCACCTGCCGCTGTTGCTGTGTCAGAACGAGTTACCGGCGGTGACCGCACTCGGCAACTACCCGCCCAGCAACAGCCGCAAGCGCCGGGCCGCCCGCATCACCGAAGAACCGCTGATCCCCCGGCTGCATATCTATCCCTACCGGCCAGATTAAAGAAAGCGGTAAGAAAAATCCGGCACCGGGAATACCGCGGGCTGAAACGGCGACGGCAACAATAAGCCTGAAATCAAAAACAAACATACGTCAGACCTTCAGCCACCATGGCGTTGCTTACCGCTTATAGCCATCTCTTAGGTTTTTTGCATGATAATCATTATCATGTTTAAATCGGTTTCCACGATCATATCTGGATGAATCTATGGGTCTGCCCCTTTCCATATTGCTGTTACTCGCCTGCCTCGCCGGCCTCACTCCCCTGGCCATCGATATGTATTTGCCCAGCCTGCCGACCATAGCGCACGACTTTGGCGTACCCGTAGCCCAGGCCCAGCTCACCATTAGCGTATATCTGGCAGGCTTTGCTGTGGGTCAGCTGTTTTACGGCCCGCTGGCCGATGCGGTGGGCCGAAAACCGGTAATGATCGGCGGCCTGACGCTTTTTACCCTGGCAAGCCTGGGATGTGCCAGTGCAGATGACATCCACACCCTGATGGCCTTTCGCCTGCTGCAGGCCATTGGCGGCGCGGCCGGCTCCGTGGTGCTGAATGCCCTGCTGCGAGACATGTTCGAGCGCGACATGTTCGCCAGAATGATGTCGATGGTGATTCTGGTCATGACCCTGGCTCCGCTGCTGGCGCCACTGATCGGCGGTTACCTGCTGCTGATCGCGCATTGGCACAGCATCTTCATCCTGCTCGCCGCCATCGGCCTGGTGGTGACCATCATGCTGACCATCAAGATTCCCGAAACCCTCAAACCCGAGCACCGGCAACCATTTCGCCTGCTGCCGGTGCTGCAGAACTACGCCAAGATCCTCCGCCACCGGGCCGCACTGGGCTACATACTGTGCGGCGCCCTCACCACCGCCTCCATGTTTGCCTTTATTTCCGGCTCGCCGCTGGTATATATCGAACTGTTCGGGGTACCTGCCCAGCACTATGGCCTGCTGTTCGGCATGAACATTCTGCTGATGATGCTACTCACCTTCGCCAACAGTCGACTGGTCAAAACCCTGGGCAGCGATCGCCTGCTCAAACTGGGGCTTACCCTGGCAGCCATTGCCGCCATCGGACTCATTTTCACCGCCAGCACCGGGTTTGGCGGGCTCTGGGGTATAGCCCTGCCGGTCACCCTGCTGATCGCCCAGATAAGCCTGGTCGGTGCCAATGCCATGGCCGGGCTACTCAGCCACTTTCCCGAAGCGGCCGGCACCGCCTCGGCACTGGCCGGTACCAGCCGTTTCGGACTGGGGGCCGTGGCCACTTTTGCGGTTAACGCCAGTCATGTTTCCTCGGCGCTGCCCATGGCGGCGGTGATGACACTCTGTACCTGGGTGGCGCTCGGCAGTTACTGGCTGCTGGTTCATCCGGTTTTGAAAAGGTCCGTCCAGATCCAGCACTGAAAGCCGTTTTTTAATGAGGGCGCAGATGATATAACTAGGAACCGTCGCACTCTGCGACCCGAAGACACTCTTTACTACAAGGATTTAACAAGACTATGTTTGAGAAGGTCACTGCTGCTCCGGCCGACCCCATACTGGGCCTGACCGATGCTTTCCGCAAAGATCCCCGCACCGACAAAATCAACCTGGGCGTGGGCATCTACAAAGACGAAGCCGGCCAGACTCCGGTACTGCGCTGCGTGAAAAAAGCCGAAGCCCGCCTGGTGCAAGAGCAAACCACCAAAAACTATCTCAGCATAGAAGGCATCGAGGCCTATGGCCGCGTGGTGCAACAACTGCTGTTTGGCGCCGACTCCGCCATTATCGCCGGCCAGCGTGCCCGCACCGCCCAGGCACCGGGTGGCACCGGTGCCCTGCGTATCGCCGGTGAGTTTATTGCCCGCCAGCTCGAGACCAACACCATCTGGATCTCCAACCCCACCTGGGCCAACCACAGAGCCGTATTTACCGCCGCCGGTCTGGAAGTGAAAGAATACGGCTACTACAACGCCGACGCCAAGGATCTGGACTTTGACGCCATGCTGGCCGATCTGGCCCATGCCAAGGCCGGTGATGTGGTGCTGCTGCACGGTTGCTGCCACAACCCGACCGGTATCGACCCTACCGAGGCCCAGTGGCAACAACTGGCCAAGCTGTCTGCCGAAAAAGGCTGGCTGCCGCTGTTCGACTTCGCCTACCAGGGCTTTGCCAAGGGTATCGAAGAAGATGCCTATGGCCTGCGCGTATTTGCCGAGCATAATGTCGAGCTGCTGATTGCCAGTTCTTTCTCCAAGAACTTCGGCATGTACAACGAGCGCGTGGGTGCCTTCACCCTGGTCGCCAAAGACGCCGAGACCGCCAACACCTCCTTCAGCCAGGTGAAAGGCATTATCCGCGCCAACTACTCCAACCCGCCGTCTCATGGGGCCAACGTGGTCGCCATCATCGCCAACGATCCCGAGCTGTATCAGGACTGGCTGGCAGAGCTGGCCGAAATGCGTGACCGTATTCAGGAAATGCGCACCCTGTTCGTCGAGAAGCTGTCCAGCCGCGGCGTGAACAAGGACTTCAGCTTTATCGCCCGTCAGAACGGCATGTTCTCTTTCTCCGGCCTGAACAAGGAGCAAGTCGCCCGCCTGAAGGACGAATTCGGCATCTACATCGTCGGCTCCGGCCGCATCAGCGTAGCCGGCATCACCAAGTCGAATATCGACGCCCTGTGTGACGCCCTGGCAGCCATCGTCTGATAGCCAATGTTTTTATAGCCAAGGCAGCTCGAAAGGCCCCGCAGTGCGGGGCCTTTTTCGTTTAATGGAAACCGCATGGCAGACGCCTGGATCCAGTACTGGAGCAGGGCCGAAAACTGTCGTAGTATCAAGCACTCACTGGTAGCATTCTGGAGGCATGAATCTCATTGGCCGACCCCTCATTGCCTGAAGAAAAATCGCCTGAAGGAAACAGTATCGACTCGGCATCAAGCACCCATCGACAGCCAGGCACCATAGTGTCGCGGCGTCGCCTGCGTGTCTGCCACGAATGCGATCTGCTGTTGGCGCTACCATCAATCAACCCCGGTGAAAAAGCCGACTGCCCGCGCTGCGGCCATACGCTGGTGCGCCGTCATACCAACCCGGCCGAACGCAGCCTGGCGCTGGCCATCGCCACCCTGATCACCCTGGCGTTGTCGGTAGCCTTTCCTTTTATCAGCTTCGATATCAGCGGCATCGGCAACCGCATAGAGCTGACCGAAACCGCCTCGACCCTCATCGGCCAGCATCAGCCACTGGTGGCCTTGTGCGTACTGCTTACTGTGATAGTGCTGCCTGCCATCTACCTGCTGAGTCTGTCCTGGCTGTGCCTGGGTCTTCTGTCGCGCCATCCCCTGCCCCGCAGTCGGCAGATAGCCCGAACTCTGCGCCATGTGACTCCCTGGATGATGGCCGATGTATTCGTGATCGGTACCCTGGTCAGTCTTATCAAGATCATGGGCATGGCCCATGTCGAGCTGGGGCTGTCATTCTGGTCCTTTTGTGTCTATGCACTGCTGTTGCTGCTGACCACCCAGTCGGTGGACAGCGACTGGCTGTGGTTTTCGCTCGAGAAGGAAGCCCAGGCGCCCGCCGGTGCCAGGGTTGGCTTTGCCGCCTCCGAGCAGGGCCTGGCCGGCTGCCACACCTGCGGCCTGGTCAATCGACTACCGGAAAGCGGCAAGGGCCGCTGTCGGCGTTGCGGCGAACCGCTACACCCTTATCGCACCGGTAATCAGGTCACCCTGGCGCTGTTGGCCGCCTCTGTAGTGATGTATCTGCCGGCCAACCTCTATCCCATCATGATCACCACCTCACTCGGTGATACCACGCCTGCTACCATCATCGGCGGCGTGCTGCTGTTTATCCAGAATGGCGACTTTCCCATCGCCATGATCATCTTTATCGCCAGCGTGCTGGTGCCGGTCAGCAAGATGCTGGCCTTGCTGTGGCTTTGTTATGTGGTGCGCCAGCAACAACGGCCCCTGAGCCGCCAGAAACGTATTCGCCTCTATCGTATTACCGAATTTATCGGTCGCTGGTCCATGGTGGACGTGTTTGTGGTCGCCATTCTGGTGGCCCTGATCCGCAACGGCTCCATCATGTCCATCGAGCCCGGCGCCGGTGCTCTGGCCTTTACCACAGTGGTAGTGCTGACCATGCTGGCGGCCATGATGTTCGACCCGCGCAGCATCTGGCAGGGCGCAGAGCCACCCGCACACGCAGACTTATCTTCTACCGGATCCCGGCATCCATCCAAGGAATCTTCTCATGTCTGACCCCCAGCGCGCCGAACGACGGCCCCAGCGTTCCCTCTCTCCCATCTGGATTGTTCCTCTGGTAGCCCTGCTGATTGGCGCCTGGATGATTTACGACAACCTGAGCAAACTGGGCCCCTCCATTACCCTGATCATGGACAATGCCGAAGGCATCGAAGCCGGTAAAACCCTGATCAAGACCCGGAATGTAGAAGTGGGCCGGGTAGAGAAAGTCAGGCTATCGGACGATCTCGAACATGCGGAAATCACCGCCCGCATGAGCCCCCAGGCAGAAGACATGCTCAACGAGGATACCCGGTTCTGGGTGGTCAAGCCCCGCATCGGCCGCGAAGGTGTCAGCGGCCTCGGCACCGTGCTGTCCGGAGCCTACATTCAGCTGTTACCCGGTAGCAGCGAGCAGGCACAAGAGATATTCGACGTACTGGAGCAACCGCCGGTCGCCCCACCCGATGCCGAAGGTTTGCGCATCAATCTGATCAGCCAGGTGGGCAATGCCATTTCCACCGGCGATCCTGTGACCTATCAGGGGTATACGGTAGGCCGGGTGGAAGACAGCCATTTCGATCCGGAAAAACGGGAAATGCGCCATCGGCTCTATATTCAGTCTCCCTACGAAGTACTGGTGACCAGCACCACTCGTTTCTGGACCGCCTCCGGGATTGATATGCGACTGGACTCCGAAGGCTTCAGGGTGAATGTCGCCTCGTTTGAGTCATTGATTGGCGGCGGCATCACCTTCGGGGTTCCCGAAAATGCCTCCATGGGTCGTCAGGCCAAGGAAGGCGCCAATTACGTGTTGTTCAACGATGAAGACAGCGCCAAGGAAGGCCGATACGGCCAGTATCTGGAATATGTGATGCTGGTGGACGACACGGTACGCGGCCTGAGTCCCGGCGCCCCGGTGGAATACAGGGGGGTACGCATCGGCACCGTGGTCAGCGTACCCTGGAATTTTACCGCGCCCCAGCCCGACTCGCTCAGCCGCTTCGCCATTCCGGTGCTGATCCGTATCGAGCCCCAGCGCTTCGACGATACCGAGCAGGACGTGGATACAGAACAATGGCAACAGCGACTGGAGCGCATGTTTGACCATGGTCTGCGTGCCTCGCTCAAGGCCGGCAACCTGCTCACCGGCGCCCTGTTCGTGGATCTCAACTTCTATAAAGAAGCGGTGCCTTTCCAGCGCATGACCTTTGTGAAAAAACAGGTGTTCCCCACCACTTCCGGCGGCTTTGCCCAGATTGAACAGAAGGTGTCCAACCTGCTGGACAAGCTGAACAAGCTGCAGATTGAACCTGTGTTAGACACCCTCAACCAAACCCTGGCCAGCACCCAGCAAACCATGGACAAGGTCAACGGCATCGCCACCTCGGTGGATGCGCTGCTGGCAGATCCGGCCACCGGCCAGTTGCCGGAAAACGTGAACACCACCATGCGCCAGCTGCGCGATACCCTGCAGGGCTTTGCCCCCGACTCTCAGGGCTACGGTGAGCTGACCCAGACCCTGTCGCGACTGGAAAAACTGATGCGGGACCTGCAGCCGGTAATACGTACCCTGAACGATCAGCCCAATGCGCTGATTTTCGATAAAAAACTCACCGAAGACCCACAACCGAGGGCCAGGAAATGACAATCACTCTCCGCACCCGGCCGGCATTACTGCCCGGCCTGGTACTCACTCTGCTGCTCGGCCTGACCGGATGCGCCGGCAGCGATCCCGGCCCGTCCAGTTATCTGCTGCCGTCCACCGCAGCAACACAACAATATCCGCCTGCTCTGGCCATTGCCGTCGCGCCGGTCGGCATCGCCGGCCACCTGGACAGTGACGGCATCGTGATGCAGTTAAACGACATAGAGGTGTATCAGGCCCGCCGGCACCTGTGGGCCGAAGATATAGGCAAACAGCTGCAACAAACACTGCAGCAACGTCTGGCGTCAGGCCTGTCTCGGGCACAGGTAGTGAGCAAGGGCCAGCCGATGGCAGGCGGCGTGCCGGTACGGGAGATCAGAATTCAGGTGAGTCGCTTTCAGGGCCATCACGACGGCATGGCCCTGGCCGAAGGCCAATGGCAACTGCTGGACGGCAGCGGTCGCCTGCTGAAACAGGCCGGTTTTCGTGTTGAACAACCGCTGACTGACGACGGCTATCCGGCCCTGGTTCGCGCCCTCGCCGCCGCCTGGGAACAGGTAGCCGATCAGCTGGCCATCGAGCTGAGTCAGCAGCGCTGAGGCGATTGCCGGATCAGTCCGTGCCCTGTTCGCTTGTCGACGCCACCGTTTTTCTCTCCCGATTAAGCCAGGGCTCCAGGCCCTTGGCTTCGTCGATAAACAGCTGCAGATGGGGAAAGGGCATTTCGATACCGGCGTCATCCAGGCCCTGCTTGATGCTCTCCAGCAACTCGCAGGAAATACGCCCCTTCACCTCCACATCTTCCGACCGAACCCACACCTGAGCACTCAGGTTCAGCGACGAGTCCGCCAGCTGGCGCAGCTGTACCCTGGGCTTCATCTGGTTGTTGGAGATCACCATGGGGTGGGCACTCAACAGCGGCATTATCACCTCCCGTGCCCGCTCGACCGACTCTTTATAGGCAATACCCAGCGGAATACGAATGCGGGTCGGCCCTTCGGCGCTGAAGTTGATGATGTCCGAGGTCGCCACGCTTTCGTTCGGGATCATGCTGAAAATATTGTCCCGGGTACGCAGCCAGGTGGTACGAAAAGCGATGCGTACCACCCTGCCTTCCTGACCGTGGATCTGCACCCAGTCACCGATGCGAAAAGGCCGCTCGATCAGCAGGGTGATACCGGCAATAAAATTGGCCAGGGTCGACTGGGCCGCAAAACCCACGGCGATACCCACTATGCCGAGACCGGCAATGATGGAGAGCACATCGAAGCCGAACTGGGCCATAACGGTAATGGCGCCCAGGGCGATAAGAGAAACCGACAGGGTGTTCTTGCACAGTTGCTCCAGCGAAGAGTCAATATGATGGCGCGACAGGCTGGAAGTCAGACCGCGAGACAGCAGCAACCAGAGCACATAAAAGGCCAGCGCCATCAGCCCGGCCCGGGCGGCGCCCTTGAGCACACCGTCGGGGGCACCGTATTGGGCCAGAATGGCCACGATGGCCGCCAGGCCCAACAGATAACGCAGCACGGTTCTGGCGGACATCAAAGGCCGGGTGCCGTAGTTCGATCGCCCCAGCACCAGCCTGAGCAGGCTGGCCAGCAGCCAATACACGGTTCCGAACAATGCCAGAATCATCATCGAGACCAGCAGTTGACCCACGACGGCCACGACCAGCTCTTGCCAATTGAGCCCGCTGACTCCCAGGGCATCACCGGTATCCCGTAAGCTTTCGCGAAACTGTTCCCACAACAGGGTAAGACTGGAATTGGCCATTATCACATCCTTGTTTTCAGCGTAAAGAACTTGCTTCACCGGACGCATAAAACTATAGCATCTGTTGCAAGGTCAATAACTTAAGAATATTTCAGACACACATGACCAACGGAATAAAGGGCATCAGGCCACACAGCTGACAGGAGACGAAAATGAGTCGTTGAAGGGATGCAGCCTGGATCCTGCCCGGACCCAGGCCTAGGAGTTACTTGAACTTGTCGGCGGCGTCCTTGAAAGACAGCTTGAGCGTAGTCCAGGCGCTTTCAAAACCCTGTTTTACCGACTCCCAGCCCTCTTCGCCGCTGTCGAGCAACTCATCCAGCTTTCGCTCGCTTTGCTCGACTTTCGCATTCAGCGCGTCAATGTGCCGGTTCAATTCCAGCTGGCGATCGGCACTGGCTGCCGATGCCTGGGCCTTGAGTTTGTCCAGCTCGGCCTTCCATTCATCTAACTTGGCCCGGGCCTTTTTCTGATACAGCTCTCTCTCATTCATGGGAACTCTCCTGATGCGGTGATGACAAGCAGACCACCGAATACCGGCATCGACAGGTGCCGACAGAACCCCAGGCCATAAAGCGACCATGGTTTCAATAATGCGTTCTGTCGAGCGCCGCCAATCTGCGTTATTTTCTCAGGGTCGGGTACCCTTCGGTGAAAACCCAACCGGTGGCCTCTGCCGGAATGTGACAGGTCTGACAGGTCTCGGCAAAGCTCTTGGACACATTCTTCGACGGATCTTTAGCCTCATACAAGGCCCAGCCCCATCCTTTGCCCCAATGGGGTCCATCGAAACGGCCCTTATCGTCTTTGACCATCACGAACCAGACCCCCTTGTCTCCGGCCCATTGAGCATGGCCTGTGGTCTTGCTACCCGACTCGATACTGCGGATTTCCTTTATCAGAACGGTGCCGTCGGGGAATGCCCCCGCTTCCCTGTAACCCTGCACCGCCTCGGGCTGAGTGTATACATCATGGAAGCCATGGCCCGGCGCCTTGTCATCTGCCACTATCCAGGAACCCAGGTGTGACCAGTCGGCTCGGGCATCATCGGGCAGAGAAATATCTCCCTCTGCACTCACATAGCGGCTATAGGTGTCTTCGGCGAGATCGGCCGCCGCCATGGCGGATAATGACCCAAGCATCACAGAGGCCAGCAGGGTACCAGACATTATCTTGTTCATCGTTTAGCTCCTGTCATCGGTTAACAAAGGCCGGACTCCTGCAAGGGGCAGCAGCTCAGACACCACCGCCCATACTCGATACGGAAACCGGCCAGTTCCGACAGTAAGCATGGACGATAAATCCAGACCGGTGATATCTTGTCGTCCACATTTTCCATCCATTGGCATCAGCACGCGGCTCTGTCAGTGCCCCATCCATTCGACCTTTTCATTGACATATTCTCCTCCCCTGTCTACATCTATGTGGTACCGGTAATGACCTAATGGCTCGAAGAAAGAAAAGGTTACGCTCACGACACCCCACTCCATGTTAATTTCCTTTATTGCAGTTGCTACAATTAAATTAACGGTTGGTTACCGGCAAACAGTGTATTAGGATAGGAAATCAGTCTGTTAACATCTGCAGACCGAAAGAAAACAGAAATTGGTCTCAAGTATGTCTACTTTAGCGTCGTGCTTCCGGAAAACTCCGGACAAGCGGCCGGACAATTTGAGTGCTTGGTTAGTGTTTTTATGATGGATCCATGCAAGGAGTTTCTCATGAATACGATCAAGAAGTTTTCAATTGCACTATGCGCCAGCGCCATCATGATCCCAGCCTATTCCCAGGCTCAGGGCATGCACAGTCAAGATTTCGGTCCCAAAGTAGGCGATCGGGAATTCACCCTGTCCGGCGCAGGTACCAGTAGCAAGGATTTTGATAACGGCACCTTTGGCGTGTCGGGTGATGTAGGTTGGTTTTTGTCCAACCAGACCGTAGCCGGTATCCGCCAAAGCGTAAACTACGCCAGTGTAGAAAATGGTGATGATGCCTGGAACGGCAGCACCCGGGGTTATGTCGACTACCATTTTGGCCAACACCAGGCTCGCCCCTTTGTCGGCGCCTCGCTGGGTGGCATTTATGGTGACGGTGTGAAGAATACCGGTGTGGCCGGTTTGGAGCTGGGCCTTAAATATTATGTGCTCCCCTCTACCTTCATTCTGGCCCGTGCCGAATACCAGTTCCTGTTCGACAGTGGCGACAGTGCTGAGGACAACTTTGACAACGGAGCCTGGGCATACGTACTGGGTATGGGTTTCAACTACTGATAGTCCCTGTCGATATAAGCCAGCCGCCAAGGCTGGCTTTTTCATGGCCGTTCAGCTCACCGCCAGCCCCTTTATCCGCCGGGCGCAATTGGCCAGAATACTTTTCTTTTGTTCATCCGATCGGTCACCCCAGCCGATGATTTCCGACATGCTGCGATAACAGCCCCGGCACACTTCATGTTCGTCGAGTTTGCACTGCCTGATACAGGGGCTGCTCACGCCCCCATCCTTATCTTTCGTCATTTGTATCCTTGTTAATGAGTTAACGGGCAAGCCAGGCTTGCGCTTCCGACTCTTCCGCCGGCTCGAACGCCTTGATATCGAGCCCGGGAATCAAGGCACCTTCCAGTTTGCTTGCCGTTCTTACCCAGCCTTGTTCGGCAATTACCGCCACCTTGTCAAACCGTCGGATCATCCTGAACAGCTCCGGAAGGCGAGAAAGCTCCACGCCGATGGCACCCAGAGTCGGCCAGTCGAATTCGCCAATACGATACAGCATTCTGCCGTTTTTCATGCTGTCGCTTTTCTTCACCAACTCGTCCAGTGCGGCCTTCATGTCATCACTGTCCAGTTGACCGCTGAACACAATATCCAGCCGGTTTGTCCCCTTTACCTCTATGTTGAACATGATCGCTCCCGGTAAGTACAGCGTGACTCATGTCTTGTATTTTACATTATTTTCAAACCGCCTAGCGTTCACGCCATGGTTTTCCACGCAACCAAAGCACCGATGCCAATGTGATGACGTCTCCGAACATATCGGGCCGGCGGTATCAGGAGCGGCGGAGCGGACTCTTGGTCCGAAACCGGAATGGCCGTCAGAAAGATCGAATGTTTAATGCGATGGCTATGGCTACAGTTGAAAGAGACCCCGGTAAAAACCGTCGATAAACCAGGAGGAACCATCATGAAGTCAGCCAACACCCACCCGGTATGGTATATCAAGACCCCCAGGCCGGGCCGACTGGCCCTGACCCCTTGCCCGGGCACCCAGACCGTATCACTGACCGACAGCCTGACCCAGCTAAACAACAACGGGGCCGGCACCGTGATCAGCCTGATCACGGAAGCCGAACTGGCAGAGAAAAACGTCAGCCAGTTGCCTGAATTGGTCACCGCCCTGGGAATGCGATGGCTGCATCTGCCCATTCATGAAGATGAAGTGCCGGATCGGGTCTGCGAGGATAAATGGCAGGCCAACCTGGTGGCCATGCTGACCCAGCTGGCCCACGGCAAAGACGTGGTGATCCACTGCGTGACCGGCTCGGGCCGCACCAGCATGATGGCCTACCGATTGTTGAGGGCCATGGGGGTCGAGCCACAGCAGGCGCGGGAACAGATCAAGGCGGTACGGCCCAAGGCCTTTACTCTGCCGGAGCAGGATAACTATATAAAAAGGCTGGGCTAACGGCTCGGTGAATTGATGCCGCATAAACGGGCGGCAACTCTCCTGCCATGGGAGGGATATTTACATGTTCACTTCATTGAGCATACGATGTCGGCCCGCAGGCCGACACATCTATGACGGGCCCCGGCGGCGCGGGAGAAATTGCGCAGCTCGCACAGCACCAGATAAGCTTCCAGCCATCTAATGTCCATCCTGTTCCCCGCGTTATCGCAATCGGGCCATGTTACCCCAGAACCCATGCTTTGTGCCCCGTACCATACGCTGAGACCCAGACATGGGCAACAAAGCCGTCGGTCGCGACTCTATTTGGTCGCGCATCATGATAAAGTCCCGACATATCACCCTTTTGTGCCGATCCATCGCATCGGCCCCATCAAGGAACACCATGACCAGAAAAACCCTGATGTCCTGGAGCAGCGGTAAAGACAGCGCCTGGGCCCTGCACACTCTGCAGCAAGATCCCGAATTCGAAGTAGTGGGCCTGTTCACCACCGTCAACGAGGAGTTCCAGCGGGTTGCCATGCATGGCGTGCGGACCGAGCTGTTGCGTCGGCAGGCAGACAGCATAGGCCTGCCGCTGGAGATCATCTATCTCCCCTTCCCCTGCAGCAACGAGCAATATAACCAACGGATGGCCGACTTTATCGACGGCGCCAAAGCCCGGGGCATCGACTGTTTCGGCTTTGGCGACTTGCTGCTGGAAGATGTGCGCCAGTACCGGGAACAACAGCTGCATGGTACCGGCATCGCCGCCGTGTTTCCCATCTGGGGCACGGCCACCGAGACCCTGCCCGGCAAGATGTTTGCCAGTGGCCTGCGCACCGTTATCACCTGCCTGGACCCGAACAAGGTTCCCGTGCACCTTGCCGGCCAGGAGCTGAGTCCGGCCCTGCTGGCCGAACTGCCCGAAGGCACTGACCACTGCGGCGAAAATGGCGAGTTTCACAGCTTTGCGTTTGACGGCCCCATGTTCCGGCACAAAATCGACATCCGTATCGGCGACACCGTTACCCGCGACGGCTTTGTGTTTGCGGACGTACTGCCACGGCTGTTCGCCTGAAGCACAGCCTGAGCCCCACCAGCGCCATGGCCAGCAGCAATACCAGGCCCAGCATGCCCAGCCAGTCATTAAGCGGCCCGAACGGCAGCCATTGCAGATAATGCACCCGGTACAGGCCGTTGATAAGCCGGGTATCTGCGCCCTGCTGGCGCAAAGAAAGCGTATCCCAGTCCAGGCTGATGCTTATCCCTGTACTGGTAAAAGCACGGGTGCCGTCAAGCGATTCAATCTCGCCGTAACGGGTCGGGTTGGCCGCCATGGCGTCCTGCAGCAGCAAGCGCAACTGCGTTTCATCCGGCAGTACAAAGGGCGACTGGCTGTCCGGCCGCAGATGCAGCGACTGCCCCCGACTCTTTACCAGCAGGTGCGGGCCCAGCACAGTGCCGACCAGCCGCACCTGCTGCCAATGTGGCTCTGGGCTTATCAGCACCGCCTGCTGCAACGGATAGGTCTTGACCGCCAGCTGTTCATAGGCGCCCTCATAACCGGGCTTGATAAAAAACACCATGCCGGTAAGCGCCCAGCCGAACAGCGGCAACAGCAGCAGTAACCCCAACAGACGATGTATTCGTTTTGTTTTTCTCACTCCGGCTCTCTTACGGTTGAATTTTGATGTTGTCGATATGATGCCAAGCTCGACACTTGCCGTGTATTGACCGCTTCGCGACCAGACACGGTAATTTATCATCTGATAAGATACCTTCGCGATACATTCATCAGTCAGACAATACCGGAGGCATAAAAACCGCATGGCGCATTCGGCAACCCGGAGCACAGACCCTCACAGGCCCTGGCTGGTCCCGTTGCTGTGCCTGCTGTTTGGTGGCGCCCTGCTGGGCCTTTCTACCAACCTGGCCAAACTGGCGGGTGAAACGCAGTTGTCTCCGTTGGCCTTCTTGTGCTGGTCGATTGTGGGTGCCGCGCTGATTTTGCTGTTTGTGGCGGCGCTGCGCCGCGATCTGCCACCGATTAGCGGGCACACGATGGAATACTATGCGGTGTCTGCACTGGTGGGCGTGGCCGGCTCCAATCTCATCTTCTTTTCGGCCATACCACACGTGGGTGCCGGTTTTGTCGCCCTTATCATCTCGCTGCCGCCGCTGTTGACCTATGTGGGGGCGCTGGCATTGGGAATGGAGCGCTTCAGGACGACCCGGGCTCTGGGGGTGGTCACGGCCCTGGCCGGGGCCGGCATGCTGGCAGCGCGCAAGTTTGCCGCGCCCGATACAGACGGCTTCTGGATTCTGCTGGCCCTGGCCGGCCCCGTATTGCTGGCCATCGGCAATATTTACCGCACCCTGCGCTGGCCCAGGGGGGTGTCTGCCGACGCCCTGGCGCCCGGCATGCTGGTTGCCGCCGCCATCATGCTGCTGGCGGCGGGATGGGTGCCTGGTTTTTCTCTGGCCGTGCCCATGGACCAGACGCTGCCGCTGTTGCTGATTGCCGTCCAGGCGCTGATTTTCGCCGGACAATTTTTACTGCTGTTCATACTGCAAAAAACCGGTGGGCCCGTGCTGTTGAGTTTGCTCGGCGCCGTAGGAGCCGTTATCGGCGTGCCGGTTGCGGTGTTTGTACAGGGCGAAACGCCGCCCGAAGGACTGCTTGCCGGTGCAGCTCTCATCGCCATCGGCGTGGCCCTGGTCACCTTCGGCAAGGCCAGACAAGCACAGGGGCAGGCAGACAAATGATGTGTTATGTGCGGTTCAGGCCTTGCCAGTAGGCATAGAGCCCCTTGATATCGGACGAACACATCAGGCGCATGGCCCCCTTTACCTGCTCGTCGGTCCAAAACCACCATTTCATTTCCAGCAACCGCGCCCTTTCATGCCCGGTAAAGCGATAGCGAATATGCCTGGCCGGGTTTGAGCCAACAATGGAATAAGGCTCTACATCCTTTGTTACCACGGCACGACTGGCAACGACGGCGCCATCGCCAATGGTCACTCCCGCCATGATCATCGCCTCGGTGCCAATCCATACATCATGACCAATCACGGTGTCACCGGCACGTTCAAAACCGTCTTGTGCCTCGGTGAAGTTCTCATTGTCTTGATAGAAAAAGGGAAAGCTGCTCACCCAGTCATGCCTGTGCCCCTGGTTACCCGCCATCATGAAGACGGCACCGGAGCCGATGGAGCAATAGTTACCGATGATCAGCTGATCGACATCGGTTCTGTCGGGCATCAGGTAACGGGCACAGTCATCGAAGCTGTGATGATGGTAATAGCCCGAATAATAGCTGTGCTTGCCCACCCTGATGTTTGGGTTGGTGACCTGCTCTTTCAGTGGCTTGCCAACGAAGGGACTCTCGAAATAATTGCGCATACCAGACCTTGTTATCTATTTTTCCCGTATCCGTTCACCAGCACGGCCACGACCTTGCCGAAGGCAGCCCCGATAATGAAGCCCATCACCATATCAATCCCCCCCCCTCATCGCACGTGTCTTGCTACGCCCAACAGCAGCAGCAGGATAAAAAGGCCCAGCAACGGGAAGAGTACATAGTCCAGATAGCCGATCATTACCGATACCCCGAGAGCCGACAACGCCCATACCAGAATTGGCGTAAAGCAGCACAGCGCGGTGACCATACCGCCAACAAGCCCCACTTTGATGAGCTTGCTATCCATCGTTATGGCCAGGCTTGCGTGACTGGACAGACGGGCAAGGAGTGTCGCCATAGGAGCAGAAAATACAACAGTCACCCGACTTTGGTTTCAGCAAGGCATGGCACCACTTGCATTGATAATAATACTGGCAAGCGCCTTCCGGCATGACTTCCGCTTCCTGGTGACCACATGCAGGACAGGTCACCATGGATTCAAGTTCGGGTTTCATCTGTCTCGGCCTCGCTGGTTGGACACCCAAATGTAAGGCTGGTC
This sequence comes from Oceanisphaera submarina, assembly GCF_046521305.1. NCBI lineage: Bacteria > Pseudomonadati > Pseudomonadota > Gammaproteobacteria > Aeromonadales > Aeromonadaceae > Oceanisphaera > Oceanisphaera submarina. The sequence continues at coordinate 114,111 of NZ_JBKGFN010000001.1, forward strand.
TCCGTCATTTGCGGAACCTGACAACCAATAACATGGCGCAGCAGCCACCATATAAAAGATAATATCGGGATCGGCGTCTGACTACAGAAGTTTTCACTTGACGCCTTTCTTGCTTGCACATTACTGTCGTCTGGCTCGAGCCACCACCATGTGACGTTAACACCATGGTACCAGGACACACACAACACAAGGAGTAACCTATGAGGCAAAGTGTTTGGAAAGCCGCGTTGTTGGGCCTGGCCTTGACGGCCACCGGCAGCGCCGTGGCCAAGGACTGGAAGGAAATAAAATTCAGTGTCGAAGGTGCCTATCCGCCATTTAGCTGGACCACCACCGACGGAGAACTGAAGGGATTTGAAGTGGAGCTGGCCCGTGCTCTGTGCGAGGAATTGCAGGTAAAATGTACTATCCGGGCCCAGGATTGGGACGGCATCATCCCCGCCCTGCTGTCTCGCAAGAACGACGCCATTATCGCCGCCATGACCATCACTCCAGAACGCGAAAAGAGCGTGCTGTTTACTATTCCCTACGCACGGGTGCCTACCCGTTTCGTCACCAAGGTGGGGCGGGAAATTGAATTCAGCGACGAAGGCATGGACGATCTCAAAGTCGGCGTTCAGCGTGCCACCATAGGCGACAAGTATCTTGCCGCGCAGCATCCGGATGTTGATGTGGCCCGCTATGGCACCTTCGACGAAGCCTTTATGGATCTGCGCTCCGGGCGTATCGACACCGTATTCGGCGGTGCCATTGGTCTGCAGAGCGGCCTGCTGGATCAGCCAGACGGCAAAGATTTTCACTTTTCCGGCCCCTCTTTCACCGAAGAGGCGTGGTTCGGCAGAGGCATCGGCATCGCCGTGCGCAAGCAGGATGCTTCTCTGGCCGAGCTGCTGAACAAGGGCATACTGGCGCTGCGCGAAAAAGGCATTCACCAGCAAATTGCCAGCAACTACTTCCCCTACGACATCTACGGCGTGGAATAGGCGCTAACGCGATCCCTGACGTGGCCGCCGCTTTATTAGCGGCCACGCTTTACTCGCATTAAAAGAAATCAGGCAGGCGCTATAATCATGGCATCGTAACAACACCCTGTTCAGGCATGGGCAGGGCAACAACCTCAGGCTTTTTTCACAAACGCTGCCGTCACCATCATTTCGCCTGCACCATCCACCTTGCAGTCCAGCTCGTGATCCTTACCGTCCACTATTCGTCTGATAAGTGCCTTGGTGCCAATCTTGAGCACCAGAGAGCTGCCTTTTACCTTGAGGTCTTTCGCCAGGGTGATCTTGTCACCTGCTTGCAGCGGGGTGCCATTGGCATCCTTTGCGGTCGGCGCCTCGTCTTCGGCTGCGGCTTCCGACGGGCTCCATTCATGGCCGCACTCGGGGCAGATCAGCTGGTCTTGATCCTGGTAAACGAATTCGGATTTGCATGCGGGGCATGGAGGAAATGACATGGATGACTTCTTCTTCAACGTGGTTTGGAACCTATTTTAATCGGTGCTTCCTGACATATCGAGCAGATTCCCGCGAACTTCTTGTGTTACTCAATCAGTCAGAATAAAAAACATCCGATCACTGCTGATTATTTCAGCACGCAGGCCGGCATTGTTCACCTTGTCTTCGATTAGGCCGAGGTATCCACTAAAACGGGGGAACTACCGAATTCGTCTTGAACGCTTTATTAGACAAGTTTTAAATATATGCACCCACTACCGACATACAGTGTTTCACCGTACTTTCTTTTTCACCGACTGGCGCAACGTAATGAATCGCCGATTCAGCGTTTGCCTTACCTGATAGTTTGCTAATGACCCACGCAGCTAAGTACTTTGATGACAAACAACCACCGGCTGTCGCAATATTACCTTCCGCATAAAAGGGCTGTTCTAAAACTGTAATTCCTGACTCAACAACCCAGGGTTTAGTGGTTAAATCTGTACAAGCTGGTACTTGATGCAGCAAGCCGAGTACGGACATCAGCAATGTCCCTGAACATTGACCACCAATTAACTGAGTTTGAGGATTAAGTTTTAGTCTTGATAATATGTTACTGTCTTGCGCGATATCACGGGTTAAAACACCGCTACCAAACAATACGACGTCTGCACTATTGGCAAATTCAAGAGGTTGTTGAGATTGGATGGTAACTCCATTCATGGATGTGACAGATGTTGTGGGACTAGTTATCTGTACATTCCAACCAGCGTCTTTCATTCGGTTCAAAATTCCCGATGCTATAAATGAATCCAGTTCATTAAATCCATCAAAAGTTAATACAGCAATGTCCATATTTTCCTCCTTTTGCTTAACGTCTTCAGCTGCGGAAAATTACGAGCGCAGCAAGTTATTTTGTCCGACAGTCTACACTTGTTAAGTTTCACTGCTCCACACTTCACACTGGCCATCATTTACGACAATTGCTTGTGTATTACTAATTGGGACAAGTTCTAACTTGCCTTCGTAACAGGAAATTATGCTTTCAACTGACTCTGTAAATGGAAAGTTTGTATAGTGCGGAACTGGGTAAAAATCAACGAGACCTAATGAAGATAACGAACCTATATTTGGCGCCGCCGCGACATCGTCCATATCCTTCACATACTCAATACTGCGTGAAAGGACAATAGAACCAGCAGATTCTCCAACATATACTTTCCCAGAGTTCACTTGCTCAATTATGATTTTATCTGCGCCCGTTCTTTTAAGCTCCTGAAGTAAAAAAAAGGTGTTTCCGCCAGTAGTATAGATGTAATCATTAGATTTAATCTTGTTTTCTATTTCTTCATTTGTTGCCGTTGAAATCTCCAGTTCATCAACAATTAGCCCCATTCCCTCTAGGGCTTTTTTTCCAGCCTCCACATAGAACGTCACTTCTTCTGTAAGGCTTGCCGTGGGGATGAATGTAACTCTTCGGCCTTCATGCTTTCCTCCACTGAATTTCACAAATAGATCTTTTACAACAGCGAAAGATGAAGATAAAAACATTTTTCTCATCAGGCTTCCTTATTTCTGGGTCGTATTACGATAGAAAGTGTCTACTATTCATGGGTAACTCGACAACTTAATACCCGCAACAGGAGCGACCAATGCTATGCACGTTTTGTGTAAAACTGGGAGCGCAGCGACCTGCACAAAACGTGCATAGCGTTGGTCGTCCCGCGGAGGCCCGACGGGCCGTAGCAAACTGCTTGCGCTTGTTATGTGTGTACTTGATTCTCGGTATAAGCAACCTTTTTCCCTTGGAACGAGTCATAAAATCTACGATGTGACTCATAGGAAAATGAGTCTGATCTGACCTTATAATCTTTGATCCAATTTATTAGCATATTTAAGTTGGCATCTTGCGCTTCTTTAGACTCGTATTTATGCGGCTCCCATGGACGATTCTTGGCATTGACGATGCATTGCTCAATAGTTAGATCCATAAACACAATTTCCGATGCCTCATGCTTTAGGAGTTCTAATAAATCGGTATAGCAACCCTCAACCACCCAACTTTCGTGCTCGGCTATGAAATCATTAATTTTTCCCCTGGATTCTTCGATAGACATTCTTTGGGGTGGAGATGTCGGAAGCCATGCCAAGACATCCAAATCCAAATGAGCCAAACCGAGTTTCCGCGCAATGTACTTAGAAAATGTGGACTTACCAGAACCCGAGTTTCCAAAAACTAGAATTTTACTCAAAGTGCCTCCGAAGCTTTAATGGCACATAACGCCGCGCTCTGCGGAAATTCGGGAGCGCCAGCGAGCAAATTTTCCGTAGCAGCGCTTTGTTATGCAATTACATGCCTCCTTCCATAAAGCCTTGCGTCTTAGTTGGTACTAACCTGATTTTCAATTCATCTATTTCTTGGCGCAAAAGTGTAATTTGCTGCTGCAATTCTTCTACCATTTTCCTTAACTCCGGATCAGGATCTGTGACCCTGAGCATTAAACCTTCGAGGTCTTCACGGCTCTTCTCTAACGAGTCCATTCTTTGAAAAATTGTAGGGCCGCCAGGCCCCCCAGGCGGGAACAGGTAATTTTCGATGTTTTTGATTCGTTCCCCGTGTTCCTGCTTTATTTCATCTAGCTCACTTTTTAATACAGACATATGTTTATCTTTTTTATCCATAACCGAGTCTCCAACACTGAGTAAACTTGAGAAAATAATCGCTGGAAAAACAAATTTTGCGAATGTTTCTTGGTAATGTGCCTTCCAATCTTTTAAATCTTGATTTCTGTGTGCTATCTGTATTTTTGTTTCTGCCGGCTGATTTAGTATTTGCTTTTTCTTACGACCAAAGTATAACCAAACCAATATCGGTGGCAGTAGCAAAGCAGTAATATTTATAATGTTTCCGATCAGCCCCATCGTCTAACCTCATGTTGCATAACGTCTCAATCAGCCGACGCGGCAGCGGTCGGCTGCATTGAATTGTTATGCGACCTGTACGCTGCCAACAAAAGCTCAGTTTCACTTTCCGATTTGTACTGTTTCTTGTTAAGGTCAAGACCTGACGACTCGAATATCTTCTTCGCCTTCTGCAATAGCGCCAACGCCTTACCCTCATCTACCAAGGTTTCTTTAAAATTTTCACAAATAGATTCAATTTTATTGCTGTTGAAAGGGGGCAAATGCTCACCAGTAGCAAGGAGACGCACAAGATAAAGAATATGAAATCTCGCCTTTTTATGCTCAGTTTTCAGGCCGCCACTTCTAAAGAATTGCTCAATTCTGTAGTAAGAAAGAGCACTAATATAATATGTTGAGTACTTATGCTCCTCGTTGAATATTTGCCCCGAAAATCGATTTACGATGGTCCCGTAATATCCGGATACCAAATGCGGAGAGTTCAGAAACATAGAGGCGAAAGCCTTGATCTGTATTGGTATGGATATTACCTGAGTCTTCTTAACGCCTGCGTCTGAGTTGTACTGCTGAGACCTTCGCTCGTAATACAACGGGAAAGATTTCCTTTCTGCATTGTAATAAAGCTCGAGCTTTTTCTGAAAGATATTTAGTGCTTCAAGCTGTTCTGTTTTTACTTCCGTCTGGCTGTTGGTAGCCATCGTAATCGCAGTTTTAATATCGTCATTGTCGGTAACTACAATCTTTATGGGAACATAAACATCATCAATTCCTTCAATGTTTTGGCACTCGTGTAGAACATGGCTCGTTTGGCAGCCATTCACTACTTGATAATCTCTTATTGTAAACCGATTCGCTGCTGGCGTAAGGGCTGAAGCAACGATAGTGATACCATTATTAAGAACACAAAACAGATCGAATTTTCGATTCTCTAAGGTACTTTTTATTTTCTTATTAACGACATTACTTCCTTGAAAGTCTCTAACATTGTCGTCAAATATGCTATAAATAGTGCTGTTTTCGTCTTGTATAAGCTTCACATATTCTTGAAAAGGGAGAATGCCAAGGTATGCCTCCTGAACACCTTCAATGTCCGGCAGAGTTATTCGGCTTTGAAAATTTATAGTTGAAGAAAGCTTATTTTTTGTTTCGTGAAACAATCGCTGTACTTCACTAGCGCCAAGCGGATCTATTGACACCTCTTCGAAAAGACCAACATTCTCTATCTCAGATTTTCCAGAATTGATTATTGCTTGAAGGTTTTGATCGTTCTGCCACTTCCCGGTACATACATAGTAAAGCCTACATGTCGGTCTTCTATTTACCATATACGAAGACATTGATATAGCAGATTCCCATATCGATTTCATCTTCCGGATTCTTTCATTTTGAACTAGTTGAGGCTCATCACTGAGAAAATCCTTCACTCCATGTATGAAACTTCCTATTGCCGATCCGTCAAAAGATGATGACGTTTTTGTCTGTATGAATGTGATGTCCGCATCTAGGTGTGATGTCGTCTCAACGACGTCTCGAAGCTCGTCCTCATCGATTATGATTCTGCCGTTAACAATTAAAGCCAGTCCATCAATGCCGCAATCTCCGCCTGATCCAGCATGAATGTCGTCGAGTTCGAAGCTTCCTCGGAACAGCTTTGAGATAATAGAAAAGTTAGAAAAATGCTCAAATTTAGTCGCTTCGCTAACATTCTCTATTTCATATTGCTTTGAAAACGCTTCTATTAGCGACTTGGTTATTTTGTCCATTCTGATCTCCAAACTCGATTATGCATAACGCCGGCCTATGGGGCCGGAACGTAGCGCCAGCGCAGTGGAGGTCCCAGCCGCGATAGCGGCAAACATTAGGCTTTTGTTATGTGCCTTTATTGAAGACACAAGCGAAACTAATGGCGTAGTACTATACTTCGCTCAAATTTAGCAAACTTTTAGGATCTATTCCATGATATATATAGTCGCTATTTTACTCATATTTTTTGTAGTTTTTGCGTTCAGAGTTTTTTCTTTTAGAGAAAAATCAATTAATTGCTCGATAGAAGCATTAAAGAAAACTATAGATTCACTACCCTATGAATCTACCCCATCTGGTAACGTTATGAAGTCAAAGCTGGCTAATAAATACTACGAACTTAGCCACAGAGCTCAAAGTAACGACATACGAGACTACGCAAAAAAGATGTTATCGATTCAACGGGCTCAACCTGAGCACATTGCAATGCTCTTATTGATAGGCTTGAGCTCCGAATTTAAGCAAGAACAACACTCAACGAAATTACAAGAATACGGAGACATCGCAAACTGGTGCGAGGCCGCCTACGAACACTTGGTAGAGGTCGAAAGAAATAGGCACATTGACACATAACGCCCAATTAAGGTGTGAAGCACGCAACCACGACACTTAACTTGACCACCGTAATCACTGAACTTAACCCAAACAAAAAATGCCAAGCGTGCTGAATCACTCTTAAATTGTTTGTTAGGCAGCTTGAGTTCAAACTACTGGAGCCACCAATCCTGATTCGTGGATCAGTGTATCAATTAGCTTTGAGAGCTTGGATACATCATAACTACCATTTAATAGCACTTCGTCGGTTTGTGCGTAAAAATGCTTTGAATAGGATTCTTTGTAATCTAATGCTCCATGCCATGCATTGATATCTTTTTTAAAATTACTCCATGTAATCTGAGGGGCTGGATATTGTTTCAAACGAAGATCCAGATAGCATTCAATTGCAACAGCTCGTCCATTGATGTTAGAAACATTTTCACCTTCAGGGCCGACTGTTTTAAACTCTGCAAACTCCTCAAGTTCAGGTAGGAGCATTGCTCCCATATTCGCAGGAAGATTTAGTTTTTTAAGCTTATAAAAAGCGTCAACTCCCTCTGCATCATTATCAAAAACGAACAATACTTGGTTAAGAACATCTATTCTTAAAAGACCTTCAGCAAACTTTACAAGATTTCCAGTCCCCCAGAACGGATGACGCTCTTCTACATCCACAAAATTGAAAAAATCAGCCACATCTGGCCGTAAAACATCTATCCCTCGCCTAAGAATACGAGCATCAGATGTACCCTCGGTTGCGATTAGAATTTTTTGTTTTTTAAGTACTCCGCCACGAAATTCATCACGTTGAACCCAACCAGCATGGACAATGGGACCAAACTCCCAAGTAACTTCGCTCTTATGGTTATCTTCATTGAGTGCGAAAACCTGAAGCATTGATTCAGCACTTAGAATACAAGCTTTTTCCGAAAAGTAGCTAGCCTCTGACCAATATAAGTCAGAACCGCCACACCAAGGGAGACGGGCAAACTCATCCAAGTCAGCCGCAAGTCTCCCCTGAGAAGCTATGTCTCGATCTGGTGTATCGTACTCTACATATTCATTATCCAGATCGGCTAATGGGTAACGACACACCAAATCACAGAATTCTTCAAACGTAAGATATTTCTTTTTTGATTCTTCAACTTCACGAAAGATTGAAATCTCTTCGGCTTCAGCAATAAGGTACTCGTATTCAGTACGCGCACGCTCCAATGTATAACCAAGTAAGTTAAGACGAGGTATAGCACGCGATAACGTCCTAACAAACGTCTCCTCAAACTCCTCAAGTTCCTGCTGTTCTTCTGGATGCTCTTCATAATACTCGTAATCTATTGCTTCAGATTTTCTACGAGTTAAATCACTGTCTTGGAATAGAAAACCATAGTCTCTACCCATATGATTTTTAGCATACGACAGGGACACGTTTCCAAGGCGTAGCTCTATCGAAGTTCCCATTAATGTACCTTCTAATTTAAAAATATATCGTCTTGAATAATTTGAGATAGCGTCGCTGCTGCCTAACGCTTCAATAACCGGCGCAGCTTTGCTGCGTCCGGCGCCTAGAAGGCGCGAAGTTAATTGACTTGTTAAAGAGATATACACTTATATATTTCATACTTATCTTTATGAACATTAGATTTCGTTAAAACGTGGCTTGAATTGGGACCTACAAATATTACTGGTTTATCTTTAAGCCAATCATCTTTGCACACATGTGTCGAGTTAAAGTCAGTTTTCAATGCAATTGACCTAACAATATTTTCTTGAGTTTTTGGAGACAGCATAATCAAGCCCATAATAGACGCATACGCACTAAACAGTAATAGAGCCATAAACATCATAGATTCTTTACTTTTTTTCTTCCCTAAAACTTCTCTTACAAACTTTAGTAATATTATGACCCCTGAAACAAAAAATACGGGAACCATAATTAGACAAAATAAGATAATTACATTAACTAAAACCATAGCAGCCAAAGTAAAAGGGAAAAATCCTGGATCGATAGCAAATACTGAGTTTACCTGTCCTGCGCTATTAAAACCTGCCCAGTAAAGAACAGCAGATGCGATTGCGCTTAATACCCATTTGTTAGATAGTCGCGACTCTGAAAATTTATAAAAACCATTCTCTTCTAAGAAAATAGATAGTCCCCAAACCATTAGAATTGCACCTAGGATGAATAGCGGTAAAGGGAATAAGCCATCCTTAAGTAAAATGATTAAAAACCAACACGCCAGCCCAGAATAAGACAACCCCAATGCCATGTTACTCTCAACGATCTCACCTTTGAAGGAAGGAATCTTACCTTTGATATGAATTACCAGTGCTCTATATTCATCGCGACTAGCTTTGATAAGGTTTTTCGCTACTAAAAAAGCAAGTATAAATATACCTAGCCAAGAAAATGTTGCCTTGATGGATAAAGGCGGAATCAAGCTGTGTTCGGGGATAAAAACTAAAAGAGTTAATAAAAATAACCAAATAAATGAAAATGACAAATTCTCGAATTTCACGACTTTCCTCAAATCTCTTTAACATTTTAGTACTGCGCATGCGCATTTACACTCATACATGACCTCAACACTATCAACTTAACGCACTGATTAACATCTCTTTTACTCTTTGACAGTCATTTTCTCTTGATAAAATAGAGCATGCTCATATCTCTGCTTGATGATGCTCAGTATCAACAGCACACCATTATCTAACTCATTGATAAAATTATAAATTTATCAATTAAATTGCAGGTAAATGCGCATCCAGCCGCATCATTTCGAGCACCTGAGCTGGACAACCAAAAATATACTGTACTTACACAGCATTAATAGCTGTGTAATTTCGAAAGGTAATTATGAGTAGCAGCCCTTTTCTTAATCGAGTCCGGCAGGAGTTACGCCTTCGCGGATACAGCCTTCGCACCGAAAAAACCTACCTGCAATGGATCAAACGCTACATACGGTTTCATCATTTAACGCATCCAGAAAACATGGGCCCAGTAGAAGTGAAGGCTTTTCTATCCTAGCTCGCCAACGAGCATAATGTCGCTGTCAATACTCAGAAAACGGCCTTGAATGCCTTAGCTTTTCTCTATCACCAAGTGCTGGCTACAGAGCTGGGAGAACTTGGCTTTCAGCATGCCAAACAGCATCGACGCTTACCCGTTGTACTCACTCGGGAAGAGGTAAAACAGCTCCTCGATAATCTGGACAATCATTATCGCCTGATCTTCTCACTGCTTTATGGCAGTGGGCTCAGGATCACGGAATGTCTGAGGCTGCGCATTCAGGATATCGGCTTCGATGATAGCTCTCTCACGGTGCGAAACACCAAGGGTAACAAAGATCGTAAAACCATTTTAAGCCGCCACCTCCATCCTGCTCTGCATGCACAAATAGAACAAGCATTGATGATTCAGCAAAGAGACAACCAGAAAGGTGTTGGCCCTTCCTTACCCCATGCACTGGGCAAAAAATATCCTAACGCCTTTCGCCACAGTGCCTGGATGTTTATATTTCCATCGGTCAGCCTGTGCCAACATCCTGTCACCGGTATACTTTGCCGCCATCACCTGCACGATTCAGTGCCGCGAAAAGCCCTCAAAACTGCAGTATTTAAATCGGGCATTCAGCATAAGAGGATCAGTTGTCACACCTTCAGGCATAGTTTTGCCACTCATTTGCTGGAAGCCGGCCGTGATATCAGAACGGTGCAGGAGTTACTCGGCCACAGCGATGTAAGAACAACTCAAATCTATACCCATGTAATTGGACAGCACTTTGCTGGCACGCGCAGTCCGCTGGATAATTTTTTCGGGTAACTCCGGTGTTTTCAAAGCAAAGTTAACCTTATTTTCATTCTACAGGCACGCTACCGCCCGAATCTCGTGGGCGATCTGGCCTCTCCCTTTCCCTGTTTGTGAGCGCGGTTGCCGACATTACGTTGAATTCGAATGAAGCCTCGCATTATAAGGGGCAAGGGTTGCAGATTGGCAGTGTTGGGGGATTCGGCGGGGCTGGATTCCCGCCTTCGCGGGAATGACAAAAAAGAGACGCGGGGGACTAAGAAAGGAATGCAGGAATGACGACAAGTCTCCGGCAATTTGAGTAGTTCAGGCCACGCCGATATTATCGGGAGGATAAAGGGAACGGCTCCGCCGCCCCTCCGTGCCATGGATGGGTTCATGGCGAGTCAACGGAGTCGGCCCTTTGTCCGACTCCGCCGGATTACACCACCGCTTCGGCGGCAAAGCCGCGCAGGCCCACTACGTGTACCTGTTCCTGCTTGCCGTGTACCTTGCGGATCAGCTTGTAGGTGGTGCCTTTTTCCGGGCTGATGTTCTCGGGCGCGGCAATCAGCAACTGCATGTCCTGGCGTTCGCACAGTTCGAACAGGGTGGCGATGGAGCGGGCGTCCAGTCGTGCCGCTTCGTCCAGGAACAACAGGCGGCAGGGTTTCACCTCCTTGTTGCGCAGGTGGCGGGACTCCTCCTCCCAGCTCTGCAGCACCATCAGCAGGATGGCCTGGCCGGTACCGATGGCCTCGCCGGTAGATAGCGCGCCGCTTTCGGCGCGCAGCCAGCCGTCGGCGCCGCGCTGCACTTCTATGTCCAAGTCCAGATAGTTGCGATAGTCCAGCAGGGCCTGGCCCAGCACCTGCGGGCTGCGATCACTCTGCTCCAGCTGCGGGTTCAGTCGCTGGAACAGCTTGCCCATGGCTTCGGAGAAGCTCAGCTCCTTGCTGCCGAACAGGTCCTGATGGCGGCCTTCCGGGTCGCTCAGCGCCTCAAGCAGGCGGCCATAGGTGTCGCGAATGTTCACGTTCAGCCGCACCCCGGCCACCAGACCGAAGCTGATGTTCTGCAGGCCCTGGTTGAGCTGGCGAATGCGGTTCTGCTCGCGACGAATGATGGTGTTGATCTTGGCCGCCACTTCCACGGAAGACAGCGACAGCTGGCCCTCGCGCAGCTGCAGCTCGTCCGCCAGACGGCCCAGCTCCACTTCCATCTCTTCCAGTGCTTCCACCGGATCGTCGGCCCGGATGATGTCGTGACGGATACGCGCCTTGAGGTGGCTGAACACCAGAATGTAGAACTGTACCTTCTGCAGGGTATTGCGGTTACCCTCGCTCAGACGCAGGGCATCGCGCAGCTCTTCGTCGTGGGCCACCGCCATGCGCAGGGCACCCAGCGCCTTGTCGGAAATGGAGCGCAGCTCGTCCGAGTCCAGATACGCCAGTTCGGGCCGGGCCAGACGCCGCTCCACATCGTGGTCCCGCGCCAGTCGCGCCACCCTGGCCCAGTTGGCCTTGTGGGCCACCAGCGCCTTGCGGGCGGCAAAATAGCCCTGGCCGTCTTTACCCAGGCGCTGACTCAGGGATTCGACTTCGCGCTTGCTCACCTGGCGCTGGGCCTCGGTCTGGCTGCGCTTGCCACGGGTGTGCACCAGCTCGTTCTCGATGGAACGCTTGGCCTCCCGGGCCTTGTCTTCCATGTCGGGCGCAAGCTGAATGCCCAGGGCATTCAGTTCGTCGCGGAATTCGTTCAGGGTCTGGCTCCGGGCATCCCGGCCGGTCACCAGGGCGGTGCGCGCCTGCAGCGCATCGGTCAGGCGACCGTTCAGCTGCTCGGCGCGCAAACCTGCCTTGCGACGGGCATCGATGGCCTGTACCAGCTTGGCCTTGAGGCTGTCGTTCATGGCCGAGCTCTGATCCAGCAATTGCTCGGCGTCCGCATAGGCCAGGTGCGGCAACCGGGCCACCAGCTGGGTCAGGGTGTAGGTGCGGTTGCGGGCCTCACGCAGCTCGTCTTCGGCTTCGGCCACCTGCTGTTGCAGGGCGTCGAATCCGGCGGGATCCTGGCGCAATACCTGTACCTGCTCGGCCAGCCGACCCAGGCGCTGGCCGTGGGCGGCCATGAAGTCGCGGGCGGTGTCCAGCTGGGCCATTTCTTCCCGGGCGGCGGTCAGCCGCTGGGCCAGCCCCTCGTCGACCAACAGGTCCGCCAACGGCAGCAGCTTGTGCAGCAACGCCTGCTGCTCGCGCAGCTGGTTGCGGCGTGCCTGCCACTGATCCCGCTGACCGGCGATGCCGGCCAGCTCCTGCTCCAGCTGATGCTGCCGGGCCGCCAGCTCGTCCAGCGCGGCTTCCGGGTTGTCGCCAAAGGCCAGTTGCAGGCCCTGGCCGACAAACTCACTCAGCTGATGATAGAGCCGGCTGTGTTTCTGCTGGGCGAAGGCAGACTCCGCATACTGGCTGCTGGCGGTTTCCAGCTCGGCGCTCAGTTGTTCTATCTTGGCCTCGCGGGCGGCGCGGCCAAACATGGGCTCGGTCGGAAAACGGGAATAACGCAGCTGGCGTTCGCCGTTTTTCACCCAGATGGCGCCGTCCAGCTCGGTGGCGTGCAACAGATCTTCGTCGAAGGCGTCCGGGTTGCCCTGGATCAAATAGAGATCCGCCGGGCACGACTCCAGCGCCTGCAACTGCTCCAGCGCCGCCTGGGGGTCGGCCACCACTATGCCGTTGCGGGCCGGGCCGTACAGCGCCTCGTAATAGGGGGCGTCGTCTACCGCTATGTCGTCGTACACGTCGGCCAGCAGAGTGCCGCCCAGCTGTTCGCACAGGGCAATCAGCCGGGGATCGGCGTCGACACCGCTGCTCAGGGCGCGAATTTGCTGTTCCAGCCGCTGCTTGGCGGCCAGAGATTGCTGCTTGCTCTGCTCGGCCTGATGCTCGTCGCGCAGCGCCTGCTGCATGGCGGCGGTCACCTCATTGCTGTCGGTCAGCGGCAGGCCGGACAGCGCGCGCAAGCGCTCAAGCGTCTGTTGCGACTGATGCCAGGCCGGGGCCTGGGCGCGCAGTTCGGTTACCCGGGGGGCAATCTGCCCCAGGCGAGACTGGCTCTGGCGCTGGGCGTCGGCACAGTCGGCCAGTTTTTCTTCCAGCTCGCTCTTCTGCTCGTCCAGCTCCGCCAACTGCAGTTCCAGCTCGGACTCGTCCTGCACCGGCCGTCCCAGCCGGGCCAGCTCGGCCTGCAGGGCCCTGGCTTTTTCGCGCTTGTCGGTCGCCTGCTCGGCCTGCTGCAACTGGCGGCGAATGGCGCCGTCCCGCGCCAGCAGGGCCTGATATTCCCGCCCCTGCTCCAGCAACTGGTTGGCGCGGGCAAAGGCAGAGGCCCGGCTGGCCTCGCCGTCGACGGCCTGCAACAGCGCCAGCGCCTGATCGTACTGGGCACGGGCCGCTTCGGCGAGCGAGAGCTGCTGGCGTTGTTCCAGTACCACGGCGGTCAGTTGTTGCTCGCGCTGCTGGTGTACCTGCTCCTGCTCTTTGGCCTGCTCCGGGCTCAGCTCCGGCAAGCCGCAGCGCACCTTGGCCTCCCCCAGGGCCTGCCGGGCCTGTCGATACTGAATGGCGCGGGTCTGCTGGGTGTCCAGCGCCTGCTGATAATCGGCCAGCTGGCTCTTGAGGCTGTCCACCTCTTCGTCGGCCGCCGCCTTGGTGGCGGTGGCCTCTGCATGTTCGTCCTGCAGCTCGGCCAGGGTTTCTTCCTGAATGGCGAGTTTTTCTTCCAGCTCGTCCAGCTCCTGCTGATAACCGGTGATCTTCTCGTTGAGTTTGACCCCGTTCAGCACCCGCGCCAGATGCTCGGAGGCGATGTCCAGCTCTTCACCCAGCATGCGTTCGCGGGCGCCCAGTTGCTCCAGCTCGTCGGCCAGATAAATCAGCCGGTTCTTTTCTTCGGCCAGAATGCGGCGTTCTTCCGCCAGCGCCTTGCGCGCCGCCAGCGCCTGCTCCGACAGCCGCTTCTTCTCGGCGCTGTTGCGCACATAGTCGGCGGCCACATAGTGAGTGGTTTCGGTGATCAGCTGGCGGAACTGGTCCCGCTGACGCTGGGTTTCGCGTATGGCTTCCAGGGTGCGGCGGTTCTCGAAAATCGCCGCTTCCATGTCGTTGAAGGCCTTGCGGATGCCGGCATTTTCCGGCAGCAGGTAGTCTTTCAGGCTGCGGCTGATGGTGCTGGAAATACCGCCGTACAGGGAGGCTTCGATCAGGCGGTAGAACTTGACCCGATCGCGCTGATCCTTGAGCTTGCGCGGGGTCACACCGGTGTCGAACAGAAAATTATGATACTCGCTCACCGTATTGAAACGGGTAAAACGCAGCCCGTCCTGCTGGGCCGCCGCCTTCAGCTCGGCCAGCGAACGCACCTGGCCGCGACCGTCGTCCAGCCGGTGCAGCAGCAGCGCGGTCGGGGTGTGCTCGGGCTTGATGCCCTGCACGCTGAAGGAGGTCAGGTTGACCTTGTTGTCCCGGTTGGCCACCTGCTCCAGATGCACGCCAAACCAGACCCGCTCGCCTTGCGAGGTATCCACCTCAATCATCGAATAGCAATGGCCGCGCTGCAGCTTGCCGTACAACCCCTTGTCGCGGCTGCCGGACTGGCTGCCCGCCTCCGTGGTGTTGCGAAAGTGCAGCAGGCTGAGATCGGGAATAAGCGCCGCGATAAAGGCGGCCATGGTGGTGGACTTGCCGGCGCCGTTGCCGCCCGACAGCGTGGTGACCAGGGTGTCCAGCTCGAAGGTACGGGCGAAAAAGCCGTTCCAGTTAACCATGGTCAGGGAGTGGAACTTGCCCCGGCTGAAGGTATTCATCGTTTCTGGCGTGCTCACTGATCGTTCTCCTGCTCTTCGTCCTGGTCGTGGCCGGCCACCGCCTCACCCTCCTTAATCATGCGCAGCTGCAGCGCGCGCGGATCTTCGTCGGTGCGCACGTCGGCGGCGAAGCGAAACACCGCCTCACCGATGCGAAACTTGTCCTGGCTGCCCACGCCGCTGACCATGCCCAGCCGTTTGAGCCGGCGAATCGCGCTCTTGAGTTTGTCGGCCAGCTTGCGCTTGTCGAGATCCGAACCACCGGCGCGCTGGTTCACCATGCGCAACAGGGCGGTTTCGTTGGCCAGGGTCAGTATTTCTTCCTGCAAATCGAGCAGGGAGAAGACCCCTTCGTTGATCAGCCGATCCGGGCTCAGGTACAGGTAGCACAGCACCTTGCCCACCAGCATTTCCAGCTCGGACAGAATAGAGGTGCCGAGTTCGCTGGTCGAGCGCGGGCGCAGGTAATAAAAGCCCTCGGGGGCACGCACCAGCTCTACGTGGTAGCGCTGGTAAAAGGCCTCCAGCTCCGGGTAGTACTCCTGCAGCAGCGAATGCTGCTCCAGCTCGTCGGCGCTGATGTGGCGGCCGGCGCGCAGCTGGTTGTCCAGCGCCGGAAACAGCGGGTTGGCAATGGCCTGGGCCAGACGGGGGTCCAGGGCGAGATCAGTATTGGTCGATAACATGTGCTTGTACCTTGGCCCCGTGGGCGTTGATGCGTTGCCAGTCCGGCTGGGCGGCGCCCATGCATTCGGCGTTGGCGTGGCCCAGTTTGACCGCTTCGTCAATCAGCAAACGGGCAATATCGAAATGTTGGTATTGAGGATAATCGTGCAGATAGTCTTTGAGCACGGCGGCCATGTCGAGCGGCTTGCCGGCCAGCGGAAACGCCTGCAGGTGATCGCGAATGCGACCCGACAGCTCGGCGGACACGTCCACCATGTCGTGGTATTCCAGCTCCACCGGCAACTCGCCGGTGACTTCTTCGGCGTAGGCGGCCATGGTTTCGTCGCGCAGTTCCAGCAGCGGCTGGGCCTGGGCGATACACAGCCGCCAGTTGTGATCTTCAAACTGGCGAACGGACTCCCGCAGCCGCTGGCTGAAGGCACGGTTCTTGTCCATGTCGATGGCGGTACGGATGAAGCGGTGCACGTGCAGATCGTAACGGGCCCACAGCTCGATACACTGGCTGCCCCACAGAATAATGGCGTCCAGCCGGGCCTGCAGTTGCTGGCACAAAGACGCCAGCGACTCGTCGCGCCCGCTCTGCTGCAACTGCTCTTCGATGTTGAGCAGGCTCTGCTGCAGGCCATGGCCTGCCTTGTCCAGGGTGTCCTGCAGTTCGCGCAGGGTCAGGCCGGTTTCGCGCAGCAACTGCTCACAGGCGGAAATGGCCTCGTGCCAGTTCTTGTTGAGCAGGGCGGCGATGTTGGCCTTGACCGCGTTCTGCTGCTCGTCCATGGCGCGCTGGGTGTCGTCGATGCGCGCCAGCTGCTCGGACACCGAATACGTCAGCCGGCCGGCCACGTCCTGCGCCCACTGCTGCTCATCGGGGTCGTCGGCGATGGCCCCGGCCACCTGGTCCAGATCCCGGGCAACCTGCTCCAGCTGCAGCGACAGCTTGATCTGGCTGACCTCGCGCTGGGCGGCAAAGAATTCGACGATGGCAATGCCGAGGCGCGTCAGCCGGTACAGGCTTTCGCCCTCGCCCGGCTCGCCCTGAAAACGGCTCAACAGCCGCTGGCGCACCAGATCGTTAATGGCGTTGTTGGCACGGCTGGCCAGGGTGTCTTCGGCCTGCTCGAAGCCCTTGCTGACAAAACCGAAGGCATGGTGCAGTTCGGCCTCGGTCAGTTGTGGTTGCTCGCCACCCCGGCCGAATATCTGTATCGCCAGCAGGAAGGCCAGCCGCTCCGGGGGCAGGTTTATGCCTACATTTTCCTGTTTGACCCAACCGATCCAGTCCGGCAGGGTGCGGGACATTTCCGTCATCTTGCTGCTCTCTTCAGTTCTTGTTTCTATACGCCCGAACATTGAAATGTGGCTGGCATCAGGCCACTCCGGTGTTGGGCTGGAGGCCAAAGGGATCTACTCCACCGACCTTCTGTTTCAGGGATGAAACAGAGAGCGTACATGGGGCGAGTCCGTTTCGCCGTGACGAACTGTTTCAGCCTGACCGAACATCCAGTGAATGTTCGCAGTAGACGGAAACAGTGAGTGTCATAGCCTATAGCGAGTCGGTGGAGTTGGCCCTTTGGCCGACGAACACCGTCTCCACATTCCACCACACCCGTCATTTATTCTTTCTTTGCCAGCACGTGGATGTAGCGTCCCAGGTGCATGAAGGGCTCCTGCCGGGCGTGGGCCAGTTCCATGGCGATCACCTCGTCCGCCTGCTCGACCTTGATGCGCTTCTCCACCATGTAGTCGTGGATCACCCGCACCCCGCTGCGTCCGGTTATAACAAAGCCCAGCTCGTCCAGCCACCGGTAAACCGCCTCCGGCCGGCAGGGCCAGCCCGGCGTCAGCTTCTGGCGTCGTTTCTTGACCAGATCGGCGTGCACGTAATCAAAATGCCCCATCACCAGACTGTGATACAGGAGGCCGTCCCGGTTGTAAAACATCAGTGACAAATGGCCGCCGTCCGCCAGCAGCGTCTGTAAACAGGCCAGCAGGCGGGCCTGCTCTTCCACCCATTCCAGCACCGCATGACACAAAATCAGGTCAAACTGGCCAAGGTCTTCAACACTCAACGACTGAATGGGCGCCTGAATGAATTCGAATTGCGCAAGTAACCCCTTTTCCGTTACCTGCTCCCGGGCCAGCGCCAGCATTTCGCCGGACAAGTCACACAGCACCACCTGGTGGCCAAGCGCCGCCAGCGGTTGTGACAACGGGCCGAAGCCGCCCCCCGCGTCCAGAATGCGCAGGGGCCGGTCCGGCAACCCGGCCAGCAGTTCGTCAATATCCCGGCTCAACACCGCCAGTCGAATGCGCCCCTTGGTGGTGCCATAGATATTGCGGGCGAAGGTATCGCTCTTGCCATCGAAGTTGGTATTGCTCTTTATTACCTTGGGCTTTCTTCTCACCTGGGTGTTTCTTGCTGAGTCCGGGGGCGCTATTCTGGCACAACCGATACGGTTAACAAATGAGTGTGTACATGGAGATGGCGTTTTTGGCCAAAAAGTGGCTGGGTAGCCTGTTATTACCGCTACCTCTGCTGCTGATCCTGGGCTTTTTCGGGTTGATTATGCTGCTGAGGCAACACAGGCGCAGTGGAAACAGCCTGTTGTTGCTGTCGCTGACCGCCTTGCTGCTGCTCTCTACCCGGCCGGTGGCCAACTTGCTGATAGCGCCGCTCGAGTCACAATTTCCGCCCCATGTGGTCGACTCGACGTCGGGGCTGCCGGTGCAGGACATCATAGTGCTCGGCGCCGCCCAGGTGGCGGATCTGTCACTGCCGTTGCTGAGCCAACTGGGTAACGCCGGTCTGGTGCGCATTACCGAAGGGGTTCGGCTGGCCCATGCCTACCCCGAGGCCCGGCTGATTTTAAGCGGTTATGCGGGGGGAGAAGGCCGTTCCAGCGCCGAACTCTACGGGGCCGTGGCCCTGGCGCTGGGCATAGCGCCCGATCGCCTGCTGATGCTGCCCGAGCCCAAAGACACCGCGGAAGAGGCCGCCGCCATCGCCCCCTTGATTGCCGGGCGCCGGGCGCTGCTGGTCACCTCCGCCAGTCACATGCCTCGCTCCATGGTGTTGTTTCGGGCCCGGGGCGCTCGGCCCCGGGCGGCGCCGGTGGGTCACCATGCCAGGGAAAGCAGCGCCATCCTGCCCTTGTATACCTATCTGCCCCGGGGCCATTACCTGGAGCGCAGCGAAATCGCCTGGCATGAATATCTGGGCCTGGGCTGGCAGTGGCTGACGAGTAAAACAGACAGGACAGAGAACAAATAGAAGACAAATAACACCGCAGGGCATGAGCCTTCTGGTTTCGGCGGATCCCTGCCCCTATAATGCCCTCATTTCACGAACAGGAAACAACACAAGATGCGACAGACTCTGGTAATGGGTAACTGGAAACTCAACGGCAGCAAGAACATGGTGGCCGAGCTTATCAATGCGCTCAAGGCCCCTGCTACCGAAACCCCAAGTGTTGCCGTGGCGGTGTGCCCGCCGGTGCTGTTCCTCGGCCAGGCCCAGGCGCTGCTGACCGACAGCAACATTGCCCTCGGCGCCCAGGACGCCGACATCCATGACCAGGGCGCTTTCACCGGCGAAAACTCCCCGGCCATGTATTCGGAGTTTGGCGTGCATTATGTGCTGGTCGGCCACAGCGAGCGTCGTACCCTGCACGGCGAAAGCGATGCCATGGTGGCCGCCAAGTTTGCCGCCGTTCAGCAGGCCGGTCTGGTGCCGGTGCTGTGCATCGGTGAAACCCTGGAACAGTTTGAAGAAGGTGAAACCCTGGCCGTGGTCGAGCGCCAGCTGCACGAGGTGATAGCCCACGGCGGCATCGATGCCCTGGCCAATGCCGTGATTGCCTACGAGCCGGTATGGGCCATCGGCACCGGCAAGACCGCGACCCCCGAGATTGCCCAGGACGTCCACGCCGCCATTCGCGCTTTTCTGGCCAAGCAGAACGCCGACGTCGCGGCGGCCGTACAGATCCTCTACGGTGGTTCGGTCAAGGGCGCCGGCGCCGCCGGCCTGTTTGCGATGGAAGATATAGACGGTGCCCTGGTGGGCGGTGCCGCCCTGCAGGCGGACGAGTTTGCCGCCATTATCCGCGCCGGCGCCTGATTTTTGTTCACCGGATGTGTGCTCTGATCCGGTGAACATGGCCGAGTTTGAAAACGGACGACCCAAGAGGCGACATGATTAAACGAATTGGAGTACTGACCAGCGGCGGCGATGCCCCCGGCATGAACGCCGCCATCCGCGCCGTGGTACGGACCGCTCTGCATCACAACCTGGAAGTGTTCGGTATTCACAGCGGCTATCTGGGCCTGCACCAGGGTGATATTGTCAAACTGGAACGGCACTCGGTGTCCGACGTCATCACCCGGGGCGGCACCTTTCTGGGCTCGGCGCGCTTTCCCGAGTTCAAGGATGCAAAAGTACGTGAAGAAGCGGTCAAAAACCTGAAGCGGCATGGCATAGACGCCCTGGTGGTGATCGGCGGCGACGGCTCCTACATGGGTGCCATGTGCCTGACCGAGATGGGCTTTCCCTGCATCGGCATTCCCGGCACCATCGACAACGACATCGCCGGTACCGACTTTACCATCGGCTTCGACACCGCCCTCAACGTGGCGGTAGAAGCCATCGACCGGCTGCGCGACACCTGCAGCTCCCACAACCGCATCTCTGTGGTGGAGATCATGGGCCGCCACTGTGGCGACCTTACTTCTTCCGCCGCCGTGGCCGGTGGTGCCGAATACGTGATAGTGCCGGAGGTGGCCTTCGAACAGGACGAGCTTATCCGCCAGATCCACGAAGGGGTGGCCAAGGGCAAGAAGCACGCCATCGTCGCCATCTGCGAGAACATGTGCGACGTCAACCGGCTGGCCCACGACATTCAGGCCGCCACCGGCCGGGACACCCGCGCCACCATTCTCGGCCACATTCAGCGCGGCGGTACCCCCACGGCGCAAGACCGCATCATGGCCAGCCGCATGGGCGCCCGTGCAGTCGAGCTGCTGCTCGAAGGCTACGGCGGCCGCTGCATGGGCCTGCAGAGCAACCACATAGTGCATCACGACATCATCGACTGCATCAAGCACCTGAAGCGGCCGTTCAACGAAGAAATGTACCAGCTGTCGAACACCCTGTTCTGATTGGCTGCGGCCGCCTGTGGGCGGCCATATCACCGCCAGATTTAGAGTTGACTGTCGCTGGGCCCGCAGTGCAGGCCAATGCCAAACACCCGACATACCCGGATCATGACGCCATGTTTGCCTGCTCCCGGTCGCTTACCGGTTTACGCCACATGAATGGCGTGCCTACGGGCGCGATGGTATCGAGCCAGTCCCAACATGGATCCAGCTCGCAATATCGTTAAGGCCAAGCTTTACCTGGCTTCCCCCGCCCTAGGCTATTAGCCATAATGACTCCCATTTTGTGCTTTCAAGGCCATGACTCTATGGATAACCTCGATCTGAATTTCATGGTGCTGCTGCTGGCCGCGCTGGCCTGCTTTATCGGCGCCTATGTGCAAACCGCCATCGGTTTTGGCATGGCCATCGTTGCCGCCCCCATACTGTTTTATCTGGATCCGGCGCTGGTGCCCGGCCCGCTGATGGTGGTACTGCTGGTGATGTGCCTGATGAACGGCTGGCGCTTTCGCAAAGGGCTGGAGCTCAACCTGCTGGCGCCGGCGCTGCTGGCGCGCATTCCCGGCAGTGCCCTGGGCGTCTTGCTGCTGGCGGTGGTGTCCCAGCAGGTACTGGCCATTCTTATCGCCATCACCATCATGCTCGGCGTGCTGGTACGGCTGAAAGACATAGCTCTGCCGATGACCCGCACCAACATGGCGCTGGGCGGCTTTATGTCCGGTGTCATGGGCACCAGTACCACCATCGGCGGGCCGCCGATGGTGCTGGTGATGCACGGGGCCGACATGCACCGCATTCGTGCCAACCTGGCCGGCTTCTTCGTGGTATCCACCATGATGTCGGTGGCCGCCCTGGCTCTGGGTGGTTTTCTTTCCCTGGATCACCTCAAACTGGCCCTGCCGCTGGTGCCGGCTACCCTGCTCGGCAACTGGGTGGCGGCGCATACCCTGCATCTGGTATCCAGGCCGATAATGCACTACGGCTCTTTGCTGCTTTGTACCTTCGCCGTTATTGGCATGTTAATTAACACTTTTCTCTGAGGCCCGGTCTAAACCCACAGCATCTGTGGCATTGTTAAACGCGGCATAAAGTCCGATAATACCGGCCGTTATTTATTATCCGCCGAGTGATCATGTCTGAATACCTGCTGCTGTTTGTCGGCACCGTGCTGGTCAACAACTTCGTGCTGGTCAAGTTTCTCGGACTCTGTCCCTTCATGGGCGTGTCCGGCAAGCTTGAAACCGCCATCGGCATGGGGCTGGCCACCACCTTCGTGCTGACCCTGGCCGCCGCCTGCTCGTATCTGGTCAACCAGTACATACTGCTGCCACTGGATCTGCTGTACCTGCGCACCCTGTCGTTTATTCTGGTGATCGCCGTGGTGGTCCAGTTCACCGAAATGGTGGTGCACAAGACCAGCCCCACCCTGTACCGGCTGCTGGGTATCTTTCTGCCGCTGATCACCACCAACTGTGCGGTGCTCGGCGTGGCACTGCTCAACATCAACGAACAGCACAACTTCATGCAGAGCCTGGTGTACGGCTTTGGCGCCGCATTGGGCTTTTCGCTGGTGCTGGTGCTGTTTGCCGCCATGCGCGAGCGCCTGGCCGGGGCCGATGTGCCCGCTCCCTTCAAGGGCGCGGCGCTGGCGATGATCACCGCCGGCCTGATGTCACTGGCCTTCATGGGCTTTACCGGACTGGTCAAGTTGTAATATGAGCAATATTTTAATCGCCATCGCGGTGCTGGCCCTGCTGGCCCTCATCTTCGGCCTGATCCTCGGCTTTGCCGCCGTCAGATTTCGGGTGGAATCCGATCCCATCGTCGAGCAGCTCGACGAGCTCCTGCCCCAGACCCAGTGCGGTCAATGCGGTTACCCTGGCTGCAAGCCGTATGCCGAAGCCGTGGCCAACGGTGACGACATCAACAAGTGTGTGCCCGGCGGCGACGCCACCATGCGCAAAATGGCCGATCTGATGGGGGTCGAGCCCCAGGCCATGGGCGAGGAAGCCGCCGAGCCCGAGAAAAAGGTCGCCTTTATTCACGAAGACATGTGCATAGGCTGCACCAAGTGCATTCAGGCCTGTCCGGTAGACGCCATCGTCGGCGCCACCAAGGCGCTGCATACGGTGATAGCGGACGAATGCACAGGCTGTGATTTGTGCGTGGACCCCTGCCCCACCGATTGCATCGAGATGATTCCGCTCAAGGTCACCCCCGACAACTGGAAATGGCAACTGCCGCCCATCGCCATCAAGCAGGTAGATTAAGATGTCGCTGTTACAGGATCTCAACGCAGGCAAGCTGCACGACTTTCATGGCGGCATTCATCCGCCCGGGCGCAAGGCGCCGGCCAACCTCACGGCCATCAGCCATGCCGGCCTGCCGGAAGAGTTGATACTGCAGGTGCGCCAGCACATCGGCCAGCCGGCCAAGATCAGGGTGCACGTCGGCGAACGGGTGCTCAGGGGCCAGCCTCTGACCGAGCCACTCAACCCCATGATGATACCGGTGCATGCCCCGACTTCCGGTACCATTGTCGCCATCGAAGACAGGGCCCTGTGCCATCCCTCGGGCCTGGACGGTCTGTGCATCGTGCTCAAACCCGACGGCGAAGATCAGTGGCGGCCGCGTTTTCCGGTGGCCGACTACCGGCTGCTGGGCGCAGACGTGCTGCTGGAGCGAGTTCACGAAGCCGGTATCACGGGGCTCGGCGGGGCCGGTTTTCCGGCCCACGTCAAGCTGACGCCCCGCAAGAAAAAAATAGATACCCTGATCATCAACGGGGTGGAATGCGAACCCTATATCAGCGCCGACGACCGGCTGATGCGCGAACACCCGGCCGAAATACTGCTGGGCGTGGAGATACTGCGCCACATAGTGCAGCCGCAGACCACCATACTGGCGGTGGAAGACAACAAGCCCGAGGCCCTGGCCGCACTGCGCGCCGCCAACCGGAACGAAAACCTGCTGATAGTGACGGTGCCCACCAAGTACCCGTCCGGCGGTGAAAAACAGCTGATCGAAATTCTCACCGGCCTGCAGGTGCCCCGCAACGGCCTGCCCGCCGACATCGGCATAGTGGTGCAGAACGTGGGCACGGCTTATGCGGTCAAACAGGCCGTTATCGACGACGAGCCGCTGACACGCCGGGTGGTCACCCTGGCAGGCGAGGCCTTCGCCGAGCCCGGTAATGCCTGGGTGCATATCGGTACCCCGGTACGCCACTTGCTGAAACGCTACGGCCTGAACCCCGAGCCCGGGCAGCGCATCATCATGGGCGGCCCCATGATGGGCTTTACCCTGCACAGCGCCGCCGCCCCCATCATCAAGGGCAGCAACTGCGTGCTGGCGCCGAAGCAGGCCGAACTGGCGCCGCCGGCGGAAGAAATGGCCTGCATTCGCTGCAGCAATTGCGCCGATGCCTGCCCCGCCAGCCTGTTGCCCCAGCAGCTGTACTGGTATGCCCGCAGCCAGGATCACGACAAGCTCAACAGCCATCACCTGTTCGACTGCATCGAATGCGGCGCCTGTGCCTACGTCTGCCCCAGCAACATACCCTTGGTGCAGTATTACCGGGTGGCCAAGGCCGATATTCGCCAGGCCCAGCGCGAGGCCGAGCTGGCCGAACATGCCAGGCAACGCTTCGAGGCCCGCCAGCAACGGCTGGCCCGCGAAAAAGAAGAACGTCAGGCCCGACAGGCCAAAGCCGCCAGTGAGCGCAAGGCGCGCATGGCCGAACAGGCCGCCGCCGGGGGCGAAGATCCGGTGGCCGCCGCCCTGGCCCGGGTGAAGGCCCGCCAGCAGGAGCAAGGCGCGGACGACATGGCCGCCGCCCGCGCCGCCCGCAAGGAAGAAGCACGCCGCAACCGGGAGCAAAAACAGACGCAGGCCGATGGCACCCGCGGTGAGAATAATGCTACCGACAGCGCCGACACCGATAAAAAATCCGCCGTAGCCGCCGCCGTCGCCCGGGCCAAGGCCCGTAAGGCCGCACAAGCCGAGGCGGCGGAACCTGCGCCTGCCGCCGACAACGCCGATGACAGCGCCGTGGCCAAGGATAAAAAATCCGCCGTGGCTGCCGCCGTCGCCCGGGCCAAGGCCCGCAAGGCCGCGCAGACTGCGGCTACACCGGCATCCGGCACCGAAGCGGAACCGGCAACAACCGAGGCACCGGCCGATGCCGCAACCGACGACAAGCAAGCCGCCATCAAGGCCGCCGTCGCCCGGGCCAAGGCCCGCAAGGCCGCACAGACTGCGGCTACACCGGCATCCGGCACCGAAGCGGAACCGGCAAAAACCGAGGCACCGGCCGATGCCGCAGCCGACGACAAGCAAGCCGCCATCAAGGCCGCCGTCGCCCGGGCCAAGGCACGCAAGGCCGCACAGACTGCGGCTACACCGGCATCCGGCACCGAAGCGGAACCGGCAAAAACCGAGGCACCGGCCGATGCCGCAGCCGACAACAAGCAAGCCGCCATCAAGGCCGCCGTCGCCCGGGCCAAGGCACGCAAGGCCGCCGAGGCTCAAAGGCAGGCGGCATCCACCCCATCCGATCGAGAAGACGAGTCCTAATGGCGTTTACAATCAGCAGCTCACCCCATGATCGCGCTCCGCTCGACACCGCCACCCTGATGCGGCGGGTCTGTTACTGCCTGATACCGGGCATTCTTGCCCAGTGCTGGTTTTTCGGCTGGGGCAGCCTGATACAAGTCGTGTTGGCGGTGCTCACCGCCTACGGCGCCGAAGCCCTGGTGCTGGCCCTGCGCGGCCGTCGTCTGGGCCAGCTCAGGGATAACTCGGCGCTGCTGACCGCCCTGCTGATCGGCATCGCCCTGCCGTCACTGGCGCCCTGGTGGCTGGTGGTGATCGGCACCGCCTTCGCCATTATCGTGGCCAAACAGCTTTATGGCGGCATAGGCCAGAACCTGTTCAATCCGGCCATGGTCGCCTATGTACTGCTGCTGGTGTCGTTTCCGCTGCACATGACCAGCTGGCTGCCGCCGCTGGAACTGCAGTTGTATCCGGTGACCTTCGCCGACAGCCTGTCCGCCATCTTCACCGGTTTCACCCTGGACGGTTTCAGCCCGCACCAGTTGCGCGAGCTGGCCGACGGCACCACCATGGCCACCCCGCTCGACACCCTTAAAACCGGCTTTGGCCAGGGGCATACCGGCAGCGAAATACTGGCCGCCCCGGTATTCGGTGGCCTGGCCGGCATCGGCTGGCAGTGGGTCAACCTGGCCTATCTGGCCGGCGGCCTGATGCTGCTACGGTTGAAACTCATCAGCTGGCCCATTCCGGCGGCCATTATCGGCAGCCTGCTGCTGTTCAGCCTGTTCGGCTTTATGATTGCCCCGGACGGTACCGCCAGCCCCATGATGCACCTGCTGTCGGGCGCCACCATGATCGGTGCCTTCTTTATCGCCACCGATCCGGTGTCGGCCTCCACCACCTTTCGTGGCCGCCTGATCTACGGCGTGCTGATCGGCCTGCTGGTTTACCTGATCCGCACCTTCGGCGGCTATCCGGACGCGGTGGCCTTCGCCGTGCTGCTGGCCAACATGACGGTGCCGATGATCGATGCGCTGACCAAACCCACTACCTACGGAGCGGCCCGCTGATGCTGGACATGATGCGCAAGAACGGGCTGACGCTGGCGCTGTTCGCCCTCGGCTGCACCGCCTTCGTAGCCTTCACCCACAGCCTGACCAGAGACACCATCATAGAGCAGGAACAGGCCCAACTGCTGCGGGTGCTGGACGAGCTGCTGCCCGCCGACAGCCACGACGAACCCCTGTTCGATCACTGCGTCATGCTGAGCAGCGAGCAGTTTCTGGGCACTTCTGATCCCTTGCCCGTGTTTACCGCCATGAAAGCCGGTCAACCGCAAAGTTACGCCATCGAGGCCGTGGCGCCCGACGGCTACAACGGTGAGATCAAGCTGGTGGTCGGCGTTAAGGTAGACGGCACCCTGAACGGGGTGCGGGTGCTCAACCATAATGAAACTCCGGGGCTGGGTGACAAGATCGAACTGAAAAAGTCCCCCTGGGTGCTCGACTTCAACGGCCAGTCGATGCAGGGTGAAGAAGACGCCCGTTGGGCGGTACGCAGCGACGGCGGCCAGTTCGACGCCTTTACCGGCGCCACCATTACCCCCAGGGCCGTGGTCAAGGCGGTGCGCAAGGTGCTGCTGCTGGTCGACCAGCAACCCCGGCTGCTGACTCAGGCCCCGTCTTGTGGAGAATCCCTGTGAGCGAACAATATAAAGACATCATCCGGCAGGGTCTGTGGGCCAATAACCCGGCCCTGGTGCAAATTCTCGGCCTCTGCCCGGTACTGGCGGTCACCAGCACCCTGACCAACGCCATGGGGCTGGGCATCGCCACCATGCTGGTGTTGATTGGCTCCAACCTCACCGTTTCCCTGGTGCGCCAGTGGGTGCCAAATGAAGTACGCATTCCCATCTATGTGATGATCATCGCAAGCCTGGTGACCTGCGTACAGCTGCTGATGAACGCCTATACCTACGGGCTTTATCAGTCGCTGGGTATCTTTATTCCGCTGATCGTCACCAACTGCGTGATCATCGGTCGGGCCGAGGCCTTCGCCTCCAAGACGACCCCGGGGCTGGCGGCGTTCGACGGCCTCATGATGGGCCTTGGCTTCACCGCCGTGCTGCTGGTGCTGGGCGGCCTGCGCGAACTGCTGGGTCAGGGCACCCTGTTCGACGGCGCCGAGCTGCTGCTTGGCGACTGGGCCTCGAGCCTGCGCATCGACGTACTGCACCTGGATAACGGCTTTCTGCTGGCGATACTGCCCCCCGGCGCCTTTATCGGACTGGGCCTGATGATCGCCGCCAAAAACTGGCTGGACGGCCGGCTGGCGGCCCGCCGGGCACCGGCGCCCAAGACCGAAGTTACCCGAGCGCGAGTCACCTCATTATGAACATGGAAAAACGCCGCCAGATCCTGGAGCGGTTGCGGGCGGAAAACCCGCACCCCACCACCGAGCTGGATTTTCGCAACCCCTTCGAGCTGCTGATTGCGGTGCTGCTGTCGGCCCAGGCCACGGATGTCAGCGTGAACAAGGCCACCATAGGCCTCTTTGCCGCCGGCCCCACCCCCGCCGCCATGCTGGCTTTGGGAGTAGAGGGCGTCAGGGAGCACATCAAGACCATAGGCCTGTTCAACACCAAGGCGGTCAACGTCATCAAGACCTGCACCATATTGCAGGAACAACACGGCGGCGAAGTCCCCGAAAACCGGGAGGCGCTGGAAGCCCTGCCCGGCGTGGGCCGCAAAACCGCCAACGTGGTGCTCAACACCGCCTTCGGCTGGCCCACCATAGCGGTGGACACCCATATTTTTCGGCTGTCCAACCGCACCGGCTTCGCCCCGGGCAAAAACGTGGACGAGGTAGAGCAGAAGCTGCTGAAATGGGTACCGGCGGAGTTCAAGCAGGATGTACACCACTGGTTTATCCTGCACGGACGCTACACCTGCATCGCCCGCAAGCCGCGCTGCGGCTCCTGCGTGATCGAAGATTTATGTGATTATAAAGACAAGCCGGATGATTAGGGTTCGGGAGTGAAACAAGCCGCCCTTTACAAGCCCTGCACTTGGCAGGGCTTTGTTTTATATATCAGGGCAATCAAGCAAGGCTGTTGATTACAGATCCCGATTACGGTCTTCAAACTCCTTAAGCTGTTTTTCGGCTTCTTCTTTGCTAATGCCATAGGCTTCCTGAATCTTGCCAGACAACTCCTGGCGCTTGCCGGCAATCTCATCGAGATGATCGTCGG
The DNA here is from genome assembly GCF_046521305.1 of Oceanisphaera submarina. Lineage (NCBI taxonomy): Bacteria > Pseudomonadati > Pseudomonadota > Gammaproteobacteria > Aeromonadales > Aeromonadaceae > Oceanisphaera > Oceanisphaera submarina. The sequence continues at coordinate 143,096 of NZ_JBKGFN010000001.1, forward strand.
TCAGCTTGCCCCATTGGCCTTTTACCTTGCCCTTGAACTGTTTCCAGTTACCTTCAATAATGTCCCAGTTCATATGTTCTCCTCATATGTTCGCTTGGTTTTCACCCGACTCAATCAGCCATCAAATGGCCAGCAAGGTATAACGCCGGCCCATGTCGTTACTATTCACCGGCAGCCGGGCTGGATTCCGGTATTTTACATGCCACTGAATTGCGGCCTTGTTACATTACCCTTGCTTCGTCCACAGATCGCACCAACCCTCGGAGCTTATCGTACCCTCGACCAGCTGGCAGCTATTGGACTCGGAGATAAAATGTTGGCACTGGCTGCATTTTTGCCCGCTATCATTTGGCTGGCTCTGATAGTGAACGCTGGCCTGCGACACCTTGGTCGATCCGCCCGCCTCAGGGTTGGCGGCTGCCGGCGCAGCGCCATATCCTGATTCTTCCTTTCTCTCACAGCCTATCAGGGTAAAGGGGATAAGCACGCCAAACCCTATTGCCAAGGCACTGCGCAGCACAGTTCTGCGGGAAAGTGTTCTGCAAGAAAGGGGGTCCGTTTCAGCCATGCCGCCGGTGTCCAGCGAGCGGTTTCTATGTGTCAGCCTGTTATCGTTCTCTTGTTTCATCTCAATCTCCTTCGAGCCGATAGGATCTGCGTCGTTTCCGGTACGGTCAGCATTTGCGGGTCTGCCGGCCGTACGAAAGCCGAATAAAAGTCTAGCCAGTCATGCCGACACCGTATGTACGATGGCGTACATAGCCCGATAGAAAAACGATAAAACGAGATCTGGAGTTATCCAGGAGTAGCGTGCGCTAACGTACAGACCACCCCCGATATGGGGTAGTAATCTAATCGCGAGGAGATGGCAGTATCGCCAGGCGTCACGCAGGCCGTCCCGTTATTACTGCCTCCTCTCGGGCGCCGCTGGCAAGGGCCGCGGACCCGGGATCTGGTGCCGGTGACGTGCTCACCAGCACCCTTGTGAGTCACCTGCCGGGGGACATGACATTGGGAACCATTCTGTTAATCCTGCTTATTTTATTGCTTATCGGCGCCTTTCCCAGCTGGCCCCACAGCCGTAGTTGGGGCTATGCCCCCAGCGGCCTTTTCGGGGTTGTCCTGCTGGTAGTAGTGGTGCTGTTGCTGCTGGGCCGGATCTGATTAACCGATTAAACCAGATGGATACGGGATGAATCTGGAGGAAGCCGGGATTTCCCGAATTAATCGGTAACGGAACAAGAAACAGGCACCATCAGCCTGTTTCTCTATGCCGCCGTCTTCCATCTACATGTTTCCGAGAGTGCAACTGGTGATAACCCATCGGATGCAGCTGAATAATCTGACAGGAGAACTATCATGCCTCTTATTAACTTGGTGATCATATTGATCGTGGTAGGCGTTTTGCTCTGGCTGGTGAATGCCTACATCCCGATGGATAGAAAAATAAAGAGCATTCTGAATATTGTGGTGGTGATTGCGGTCGTCATCTGGTTACTGCAGGCGTTCGGCGTATTGGGTGCATTGGATGGCATTCGTGTGGGTCGATTAGGGTGACGACACCCTTGTTACCTGATCCGGCAATAGGGTTGAAATACGGACAGGGATGTCGGCGGCTGCATCTCGCGGTATTGGTTGCAGAACGGCCGAGCCACAGTCTAACCAATATAAACAATCTGAAAATATATCGTTTATTGGCGTACTGAGTGCGATGACATACAGACGCAGCACTGATTCACTGTCATGCTTATTATATCGTCAGAACGCAATATCGCGGAGGGCGATACACCCAGAGGTTACCATGGACAAAACCCGTACCCCCAATCAGCCCGAGAAGAAAACCGCGCCTCAAGATCTCCAGCAGCAAAAACATACGCAGGGACAAAATGAACCAAAGGCAGCAACCAAGGCTGATGCTCAACAGCAACAACCCCCACAAAAACAAAAAGAAAAATAATAAAGTGGAATAAGGTTTTGATGGAAAAACGCAGACCTTGATTATCCCCGTTAACTTCCGCCGTTTTTACCTTTCAACGGTGGAAATTGGTGAACAGGTTCAGAAGTTTCGGGAGACGCCTTTGACGGACTCCCGCTTTGTTGTTTTAAGAACCATAGAAAGTGGTTTTATATGCCGCCATGGGGGGAAAGCTGCAGGCGATCGGTTTCTTTTTTGACCACGGCGTAACATTCACAACTCAGCTGCTCCAGTCTGGTTCTGTCCAGCACCGTAATATGCCCGCGATGGTATTCGATAACCCCAAGCTGCTGCAGCTTGCCGGCCGCTATGGTGACACCTTCCCGGCGCACACCGAGCATGTTGGCAATCAGCTCCTGGGTCATGGTCAGACAATTATCCGGTAATCTGTCCAGTGACAGCAACAACCAGCGACACAGCTACTGATCGACCGAATGATGGCGATTGCACACCGCCGTTTGCGCCATCTGAGTGATCAGAGCCTGGGTGTAACGCAGCATCAGCAGCCGCATCTCGGCATCACGATTGAACTCGTCCTTGAGCCGCGAGCCCAACAGCCGGTAGCCGTTGCCGGCACTCTGCACTATGGCTCGGCTCGGGGTGCTGTCTCCGCCCATGAAGACGGCAATGCCGACGATACCTTCATTACCCACAACCGAGATTTCCGCCGAGGCACCGCTTCTCATGACATAGAGCAGCGAAACGATGGCATCGGTAGGGAAATAGACATAGCGCAGGCTGCCTCCCGATTCATACAACACCTCTCCCAGCGGCAGCGATACCGGTTCGAGATGCGGGAACAGGCGCTGCTGTACGGCATTCGGCAGTGTCGCCAGCAGGCGGTTTTGCATGGGTGTAGACAGGTTGGGCTCGCTCGGCATATCCACCTCTGTGATTAGGCTTACAACCATTCTAGTCAAGCAAAGGTCTGGAGCGCAAAAGTACGCCTTTACCCAAGGTAAGGCTCGCCGCAAAGACCGGTGATCCTGCATATCTGGTGACAATATCCGGAACCAATCGGAGTCGTTCGGCCATACGCGATGAAGGCGTTATGCATGGTGTAGCGCGCGGTACAGTCGGATAGCGGTATCAGGTACAATATGCCGGCGAAACAGGAGATAAACTCTTAGCCGATCAGGCAAGCGTGCCGTACAGCGCCAGGTCTGACCAATCACTATTCACAACACGATATCCGCTGCCTAATAAATATCGGGTGACGGTTTCCCCTCTTCACTCTGGGAGTTTTAATCATGCGTATACTGCACACCATGCTGCGCGTCGGCAATCTCGATAAGTCCATCGCCTTCTATACCGATATCATGGGCATGAAACTGCTACGCACCAGCGAAAACACCGAATACCAGTACACCCTGGCCTTTGTCGGTTACGGCAAGGAAGAAGACGAAGCGGTACTGGAGCTGACCTACAACTGGGGCACAGAGCAGTATGATCTGGGCAACGCCTATGGCCATATCGCCATCGAAGCCGACGACATCTACGGCATGAGCGAGCAAATCCGCGCCGCCGGTGGCAAGGTCACCCGCGAACCGGGTCCGGTCAAGGGCGGCACCACCGTCATTGCCTTCGTGGAAGATCCGGACGGCTACAAGATTGAGCTGATCGCCAAAGACGACGCCGGCAAGGGCCTGGGGGAATAAAGCCGTAAGCGGTCGGCAACAAAAAGGAGCCGAAAGGCTCCTTTTTGTTGCCGACAAATCACCGCTTCTGCAACCTCATCCCCCCAAAGGCGGGAATCCAGTACCCTGAGCCATGGCTCTCCACCTTCTGGAGATGACGTTACACCGCACGTAAATCAGCGTACCGGCAGCTCCACGTCCTCGAACAGCTTGTCTATTTCATCCGGTGACTTCAGGGCCGTTGCTCTGTCTACCCGCTCGCGGGTGAGATGGGGTGCAAACCGCTCCATAAAATCATACATGTAACTGCGCAGAAAGGTCCCTTTGCGAAAACCTATCTTGGTGGTGCTGGCCGCAAACAGATGGCTGGCGTCGATCGCCACCAGGTCATCATCATGCACCGGGTCCACCGCCATGCTGGCCAGCACGCCTATGCCGATTCCCAATCGCACATAAGTCTTGATCACGTCGGCATCGGTAGCGGTAAACACCACCCTGGGCTCGAAACCTGCCTTGTTAAAGGCAATATCCAACTCGGAACGACCGGTAAAACCAAATACATAGGTCACCAGCGAATAATGGGCAATGTCGGCAATATCCGGCTTGTCGATGCCGGCCAACGGGTGATCCCTGGGTACCAGAATACAGCGATTCCAGTGATAACAGGGCAACATGATCAAATCCTGATACAAATGCATCGCTTCGGTGGCAATGGCAAAGTCGGACGAGCCCTTGGCCACCGACTCGCTGATCTGTACCGGCGTACCCTGATGCATGTGCAGTGACACCTTGGGGTAGCGTTTGATAAAACCCTTGATCACGCCCGGCAACGCATAGCGGGCCTGGGTGTGGGTGGTCGATATGTTGAGCGAGCCCTGATCCGGATGGGTATGCTGACTGGCCACCGCCTTGATGCTCTCGACCTTGCCGAGGATCTCGCTGGAAATTCGGATGATGTCCTTGCCCGCCGGGGTCACCTGAGTCAGGTGTTTACCACTACGCTCAAACACCTGGATGCCCAGTTCATCTTCCAGCATCCGCACCTGTTTACTGATCCCGGGTTGGGAGGTGTAAAGGCTTTCGGCGGTGGCGGACACATTCAGATTGTGATTGGCAACTTCAACGATATAGCGCAATTGCTGCAGTTTCATGGCGGCTCAACATTAAGGTGACGTAGCTAAATATTATCAGACCCTGCCATAATATCCTCTTTGTCATGTGCTAATAACCAAGAGTTATATGTTAATTGTCTGAACTAGCACCATTTTTGTTATGTTAACCGGATGGATGTTAGCCAAAACCCGGGGACTGGGGTAACATTTCTGCTCTGTTTCCGCCATCATCGAGCCGCCGACACATGACGCTGACCCTGATCCTGATAACCATAGGCGCCCTGCTGTTCCTGGTCATTATCTACAATATTCTTCAGCAGTACCGACAAAAACAGGAAGCAGAAAAACGCACCTTGTTACTCAAACATAAAAACATCATCAACGAGACCGATGAACTGCTGCTGCACGCCAGCCTGCTACCGTTCAGCAAGGCACTGGTGATGGTGTTATATCAGCGCATTCTGCATAGCCTGCACACCATGCAGCGCCAGGATCCGGCCAATGAGCAGGTAAAATCCCGCAAAGCCAATATCGAGCAACAACTGCAGCAGGTTAAGGAACATTTCCAAATGGAGCAGACCAGCCTGAAACCGCCCGAATCGGATCAGCAGGCCATCCATATGCTGAAAATAGTGAAACGGCTACGTGCCTTGCTGCGCATCGAGCACAACAAGGGCAAGCTGGGCAACCAGACCTTTGTGATAGAAGATCGTCGCCTCGAACTGGTGCAGCTGAAGGTCAACCTGGCCAATCTGGTCAAGCGTGCGCATATCGCCCTGAACGAACAGAACAACAACATGGCCCGCCAGATGCTGGCCAAGGGCCTGAACGTGCTGGAGCAGGTACCCGACAAGGACGATCAGCTCAAAGGCATCGAAGAAAACCTGCAACAACGACTGAATGAGCTGAGCCAGACCCAGAGCAGGATACAACAAGAGCAGAAAGCCCGCGAAGAAGATCAGGAAAAATCCGAACTCGATATGTTGTTTGAACCCAAGAAAAAATGGTAACCCCGATGCCGACACTGGACGAACTGCTAGGCGAACCTCACCATTTTCTGGCTGAACTGGAGCTCGGCCTGCTCGACCACGGCCTGCCGCCGGCGCTGGGACCCATGGATCACATCTGTTATCGGGCCGCCGACCCGCAAGAGTACCTGCGGCTGCGCAGTGCCCTGGCCCGGTTTGGAGACTGCCTGGTGGAAGGCATGATTGGCAACAGGCCCATCATCACCTTTCGGTTGCATCAACCGCTGGCCAGTTCCTTCGGGCCCATCCCCTGTATCGAGCTTGCCGCCCCCAAGGCCGGCAAGCAGCATCGGCACGGCCTGGAGCACGGCGAGATCGTGGTGAACAACCTGCAGCAGCTACTCGCGGACTATCCCTGGATACCCTTTAACACCCGGGGATTACAAGGGCATCCACCGGAACTGACCCTGGCACTGCCACCCTATCAGGTCAAGTTTCATCACCACAGCCTGGCCGACACCATCGCCCTCGAAATCGCCCGCGGCGAGGTGATACCGGTACCCGCCGATTACTGGTTAAAAGACAGCGGTAAGCCATCGAAATCGTCTACAGACCTGATGTAAAGGGAAAAGAATGAATCATGCCCCGCAGACGGTGCTGTTTTGCCTGCCGCTTACGGCTGATTCTTGCCGTAACAACCTCAGGCTGAGACCCGCCGTGATCAGTAATACCAGCATCATGCCCAGCGCCACGCCGGGCAATCCGGCCCAGCTCCAGAAAGGATAAAGATAAAGTCCGCCCAGGCTGGCGCCCAGATAGTAAAACACCAGATATAAAGACGACGCCAGCGCCCTGTGCTGCTGTACGCTGCGCCCCACCCAACTGCTGGCGCAGGCATGGGCAAGAAAGAAAGCGAAACTGTCTACCAGCAGCGCCAGCAGGATCACCGGCAACCGATCACTGAGCAGGCCGAGATTGCCGACAGCCATGATGCCGATGGCACCCAGCAGGGTACGGCACAGCCCGACGCGGTTGATCAGCCAACCGCTGATGCCGGAGGCAAAGGTACCGGTGAGATAAGTCAGAAACAGCAGTCCCAGCGCCGCCGGTGCCATATGAATGGGCGGCGCCGCCAGATAGAAGGCCACATAGGTGTACTGGTTCAGAAACACCATGAAGTTGAGCCCGCCCACCAGGTACACGGGCCACAACAAGGGGTTACGAAGATGGTCCAGCAGCGCATTCATGCCCTCGCCCTTGCTGGTTGGCACAAAATGCCGGGACGACGGCAGCCACTTCAGCAGCGGCAACCACAACAGCAGGCTGAGTGCGCCCAGTACCAGAAAACCGGTCTGCCAGCCACCGACCCCCTGCGCACCCCACTTCTCTCCCCATTGTGCCAGCAGACCGCCGAACACCCGCCCGGCGATGCCGCCCAGGGAGTTGGCGGCGATATAGATGCCAATGCTGGTGACCAGGGCTCGGGGAGTAAACTCCTCGCCCATATAGGCCACCGCCGTGGCCGGCAGCCCGGCCAGAAAAAAGCCCTGCAGGCCCCGCGCCGCCAGCAGCCAGCCAAAGCCCGGCAGCCACACCATCAGCAGGCTCATCAGAATGGCCACCAGCAAACAGCCCAGCATGACCGGTTTGCGCCCCAGCCGATCGGCAACCCGCGCCCAAAACAAGAGTCCAAAGGCCAGCCCCAGGGTAGAGATGGACAGGGCCCAGCTGGCCGACAGCGCCGACAGTTCGAAGTCGCGCGCCAGCAGCGGCAACAGCGGCTGGGTCAGATACAGGTTGATGAACACCAGCATGGAGCCCAGGCCCAATGCCAGGGTGGCACGCCACCAGAGTGGGGTTTTCAGATCGATCATGGCTTACTCCCGGATCAGAGCCTTGACCTTACCCCCCACCTGCGTATAAATGAAATATATAAAAATTATGTAAAAAATAACAAAACCTTATGATTGAAACCAAATGGCTGCGCCAGTTTGCCGCCGTGGCCCGAGAGGGCAACATCACCCGCGCCGCCGAGCGGCTGCACCTGGCCCAGCCCGCCGTGACCATGACCATCAAAAAGCTGGAACACCAGCTCGGCATCGCGCTGTTCGACCGCCGCCAGGGCCGGATGCAGCTTACTGCCGAAGGTGAACGACTCTATCAGCATGCCGAACGTATCCTCAATGCCCTCACCCTGGCCGAGCAGGACATGGCGGCGCTGCACGATCTCAACAGCGGAGAAGTCTGTATCGGCATTCCCAGCATGCTGGGCTCCTTTTACTTTCCGCCGCTGCTGATGGCGTTCAAACACAAGTATCCGGGGTTGTCGATTCGGGTGATCGAGGCCGGCACCCAGGATGTGCTGACCCGGTTATGTCAGGGCCGGCTGGGCCTTGGCATAGTACTGACATCCTCCTTGCCGCCGGGGTTGACCGGCCTGCCCCTGCTGCGAGAAGAAATGGTGGCGGTGGTCAATGGCGAGCATCCGGCCCGGCATCAGGCGTCCATCGCCATCGACGACTTTCTTGGTCAGGAGCTGGCGGTGTTTCGCCACGGTTTCTTTCACCGGGAATACATCGACGAGATGGCGAAACTGACCGGCATCCACCCCCGTATCGGCTTCGAAAGCAACCTGATCCCGCTGTTAAAGGCGGTAGTTCGTCAGGGCTTTGCCATTACGACGTTTCTGCGCATGGTGATCAAGGACGATCCCGACCTGTTCCCGCTATCTTTTGCCGAGCCCTACTTTCTCGATCTCTGCCTGGCCTGGCCCAACGATCGCCGTCTGTCCCGGGCCGAGCAGGCCTTTATCGACTTTATTCGCACGGAACATGCCCTCTTTACGGCTCGGCCTTCGGGCTGACCCCTGCATCAGCCCGCGATGATCTGCTGCACCAGCAACAGGTTAAAGGCGGTGTCGTCGAGCTGCTCCGCCTCCATGACAAGGGTGCGCCCCAGGGACAACGCCTGGCGCTGACAGGCCACACGTCGGACCGGGTCTTCGATGCCATCCAGATCCGCCACATGGGCAATACCGATGGTGCGGCGCACCATCTCGCAGCCCGCGTATCCCAGCGCGTCTCGCCAGACTCGCCGCATGAATGCCTGCGCATACCCCGCCTCGGCCAGTGCCGGATCGGCACTCCCGGCCGCCAGCGCGATAAAATCGGCCCTGAAGCTCTGCCACAGGGCACGTATTTCCTCTATGCGTTGCTGCTGATAACGCTGGCCGATCACCGCCGGGTGCCGCCCCGGCTGACTGCAGACGTTCAGCAGCAAGTTGGCAAAAATAACCCCCAAATCGAAGCCGATGGGGCCATAGCCGCCAAATTCGGCGTCGATGACCTTGAGCGTGCCTGCCGCCACCATGACCGAACCGGTATGAAGATCCCCGTGCAGCAGGGCCTCGCCTTTACAGCGAAAGTCGTGCTTGAGCGCCGCGACTTTCACTTTCAACGCGTCATCGGCCCACAGTTGCTCCGCCTCGGCGCGGATCAAGGGCTCGACATTGTTGCGTTCGTGATCCCGAAACGGATCGACAAAGAAGACCGCCTCGGTAATGGCCATCAACTCCGGATTGACAAACCGGGTGCTGACCGCCCGCTGCGCCTGATAATCGAGGTAAAAGGCGCTGCTGTGATAATGCACCCGGGCCAGATAACGGCCCAGTTGCGCCGCCGCCTCGGGAAAGAGCTGATCGTCCAGCAGGGCCTGGCGCCACACCCGGTGATCCGATAAATCCTCCAGCAACATCGCCGACAGCGCCGGGTCGTGATGCAACACCGCCACCGTGTATTCCGGGCAGGCTTCGCCATGGCGCAGCAGTATTTGTGCCTCGATACGGGCCCGGTCCCGGGTAAGGGGCCAGGACTCGCCGATGCAGCGAATATAGGGCAACGCCTGCTTGACGATAACACCATGCGGCTCGCCCGGCGACCACACCCGAAACACCTGGTTCAGGTTGCCGTCGCCAATTTCCTCGCCCCGCAACGGCAGATCGGACGCCAGCCCCGCCGCTTCTCGAGCATAGGCGATGGCATCTGCCACCTTGAAAATTCGATACCGACTCATCACTGCTGACTCCCGCTCCGATGTTTTCTTTCTCTGAAATCCATCCGCGCTGTAATAAAACCGGCGCAGGCCACGACTCAGGCATGACAACTCGTTTATAACAAGTCGTTTATAACAACACAGACAATGCTGGTAGCACAACGCCGGTGGCGTTAGAGTCTAATCAATGGGAAGGACCCGCTACCACAAAAAAGAGTCATTATGGATCAGAGACATAACACTTCACACTCCTTGTTGTCCGATGAGTTACGCCGCCAGATGCTGCGCTTTGCCACCCTGCAGCTGAAAGACGCTCAGCTTGCAGAAGACGCGGTGCAGGAGGCTCTGCTCGGCGCCTTCAAGTACGCAGACAGCTTCAACGGCCGGGCCGCCTACAAGAACTGGGTCTTCGCCATCCTCAAGCACAAAATTGTCGATGTGATCCGCAAGAACCAGCGTCTGGTCACCATCACCAGCCTGGGCGGCGACGACTCTAACAACCTGGAAGAACAGTTGTTCAACCGCTCCGGCATGTGGCACAAGGAAGAACGACCGGTGGAATGGAGCGCCCCCGAAAGCAGCCGGGAAGACGACGAGTTCTGGACCCTGTTCGAGCTGTGTCTGGATAAACTGCCTCCCAACCAGGGCCGCACCTTCATGATGCGCGAGTTCGTCGGCCTGGAAAGCCCCGAGATCTGCCGCGAGCTGGACCTGACCGTGAGCAACCTCAATGTATTGCTGTATCGGGCCCGACTGCGACTACGCGAATGCCTGGAGAACACCTGGCAAAAACAAGGAGACTGCACATGCTGAGCTGCCACAAAGCCACCCAACTGATGTCCGAGAGTCAGGAACGGCCCCTGGGTACCACCGAAAAGCTGTCGTTGGCGCTGCACACCATGATGTGCAAGGGCTGTCGCAATTTCGAACGTCAATTGCCGGTCATACGATCACTGGCCAGAGCCTATGCCGACAAGCCCGATCATGACAAAAACGGCAAGCCCGGCCGCCATGAGTGACGGCAAAGCCGACATGGACCCCATTCGATGAAGGAATCATGATGCGAGACACCTTACCCCTGCTGGATTTGACCGACTTTCCTGCCGTGCGCCGCCAGACGCTGGATACGCTGCAGGTGAACCTGGGCTACAAATGCAACATGAAATGCGTGCATTGCCATGTGGCCGCCGGCCCCCACCGCACCGAGATGATGGACGACGCCAATCTGGCGTTGATCCCCCGGGTACTGGAGGCTCGCAAGCTCACCACCCTGGACTTGACCGGCGGCGCTCCCGAGCTGCACCCGCACTTTCGCAAGCTGGTGCTGGCCGCCCGCAGGCTCGGCGTCACCGTCATCGACCGCTGTAACCTCACCATACTGTTCGAACCGGGTCAGGAAACCCTGGCCGACTTTCTGGCCGAACAGCAGGTGGAAATAGTGGCCTCGCTGCCCTGCTACGAGCTCGACAACGTCGACCGCCAGCGCGGCAAGGGCACCTTCAACAAGAGCATCGCCGCCCTGCAGCAGCTCAATCGGCTCGGCTATGGCCAGCCGGGCTCGGGTCTGGTGCTCAATCTTGTCTACAACCCCCAGGGCCCGAGTCTGCCCCCCGAGCAGCAGGGGCTGGAGACGGCCTATCGCCACGAATTGATGGAGCACTTCGATATTCGCTTCAATCACCTGTTTGCGCTGGCCAACATGCCGATCAAGCGCTTCGGCGATTACCTGATCAGCAAACGTCAGTTCCACGATTACCTGCGCCTGCTGAAGGACAATTTCTCCGCCGCCAACCTGCCGGGGCTGATGTGTCGCAACCTGGTCAGCGTGGACTGGGAGGGGTACCTGTACGACTGCGACTTCAACCAGCAACTGGGGCTGCGGCTGCCGGGTGACGAGAAAAGTACCGGTAAAGAAGCCGGACTCCCCCATCTGCGGGATCTGTTGCACCGAAAGCTGGAAGATCAGCCGATACGGGTAGCCGAACACTGCTATGGTTGTACCGCCGGCCAGGGCAGCAGTTGCGGCGGTGCCCTGCACGAGGAACCCGGGGCATCATGAGCCTGTCCATCATAATGCCGATGCTGAACGAGGCCGACTCCCTGCCCCGGACCCTGAGTGAACTGCGCCCATATTCGGCCACCGCCGAGCTGCTCCTGGTGGACGGCGGCAGCACCGACGATTCGGTCACCCTGGCGCAGGAAGCCGGGGCGCGGGTACTGTCTGCGCCCGCCGGTCGGGCCCGACAGATGAACGCCGGCGCCGCCGCGGCCCGTGGCGAGCAACTGCTGTTTCTGCACGCCGATACCCGATTGCCGCCTAACGCCGACCGACTGATAGCCGAGGCGCTGGCCAGTCATGACTGGGGCCGGTTCGATGTGACTATTACCGGCCGCCACCCCATGTTGGCGGTGATCGCCTTCATGATGAACTTGCGCTCGCGCCTCACCGGCATCGCCACCGGCGATCAGGCCATTTTTGTGCACCGACGCGCCTTCGAGGCCGTGAACGGCTTTCCCGAACAGCCACTGATGGAAGACATAGAAATCAGCAAGCGGCTGAAACGCCTGGGCCCCCCGTCCTGTCTGCGGCAGAAGGTCGCGACCTCGGGTCGGCGCTGGGAGCAAAAGGGCCTGTGGCGCACCATGGTACTGATGTGGCGGCTGCGTTTCGCCTACTGGCGTGGGGCCAGCCCCGGGCAACTGGCGAGGGCCTATCGATGAACACCCGCATCATCATCTTCGCCAAGGCACCGGTGGCCGGGCTGGCCAAAACCCGGCTCATCCCCGCCCTCGGCGCCGACGGTGCGGCCCGTCTGGCACGGCAGATGCTGATGAGCACCCTGAATGCCAGCATGAGCGCCGATACGGGTCCGGTAGAGCTATGCATGAGTCCCGCTCCTGGCGCCATCGAGTGGCGCCATCTTCCGCTGCCACCTGGCATCGAGCGCAGCGACCAGGGCGAAGGCGACCTGGGCCAACGCATGGCCCGCGCCGCTCGCCGGGGCCTGGTTGCTAATGGACATGAGCAGGTACTGCTGATCGGCACCGACTGCCCGCAACTGTCGCCCGAACTGCTGCGCCGGACCGCCCGGCAATTGGTCGACTCTGATTGCCTGCTGCATCCCACCATTGACGGCGGCTATGCCCTGCTCGGTCTGCGCCGCTTTCATACCAGCCTGTTCGAGCACATGCCCTGGAGCACGGACAGGGTCGCCGCCATCACCCGAGAACGCATCGCACGGCTGGGCTGGCGTTGTGTACTCGGCGAGCGCCTGCAGGACATCGACGAGCCGCATGACTTGTTCTGGCTGCCTGCAGCCTGGGCAGAGCAGCTGCACGGTTACCCAACAGAGAACAACCCGCATGTTCGAACTTGAGCCGCTGATCCGGCTGGGCATCTTTATCGGCGTGCTGCTGATAATGATGCTGTGGGAGTGGCGGGCCCCGCGTCGGCCACAACACATAGATCGCCTCCGGCGCTGGCCCCATAATCTGTTGCTGGTGATCATCAACACCCTGGTACTGCGCTGGTGTTTTCCTCTGGCCGCCGTGGGCGCGGCTCTGCTCGCCAGTGAACGAGGCTGGGGGCTGTTCAACGCCGTCTCTGTGCCGATATGGATCTGTGTTGTCCTGTCGCTGCTGATACTGGATCTGCTGATTTACCTGCAACACCGGCTGTTTCATGCCGTTCCCCTGCTGTGGCGGCTGCACCGGGTGCACCATGCGGATCTGGAATTCGACGTCACCACGGGTCTGCGTTTTCACCCGCTCGAAATTCTGCTGTCCATGGCCATCAAGCTGGCGGCGGTGACCCTGCTCGGGGCCCCGGCGCTGGCGGTGCTGCTATTCGAGGTGCTGCTCAACGCCACCGCCATGTTCAACCATGGCAATGTGCGATGCCCGAAACGACTCGACAGATGGCTGCGGCTGATACTGGTCACCCCCGACATGCACAGGGTGCATCATTCGGTGATCCCCAAAGAGACCGACAGCAACTTCGGCTTCAACCTGCCCTGGTGGGATCGGCTGTTCGGCACCTATCGCGCCCGTCCGGCCGCCGGCCAGCAAGGCATGACCATAGGACTGAACCAGTTTCGCAACCCCACCGAGCTGCGCCTGCACCGATTGTTGTTACAGCCCTTTCGGCGCCGGTAATAATATGAGGGGCAAGGCTCGTCTCGTAGGGGCCAATTTATTGGACCGCCGGGCCCGCGTGTCACGCCGCTCTGCTCCCTCCCCTTGGCCTCGATATCATCAGAAGAACGGTGAGGTGCAACGCAAGAGGAGGGGTTATACCAATCCCAGTAATGATCTGGTCATATTGAGGCCCCAGACCAGAGGCAACACCGAGTTGTCCGCAGGAGTACCAACAGGCGACGTCGGAGCATCAAGGAGGGCAAAGGGAGCGGCTCCCCCGCCCAGCACATGACAGGGAGGTCATGTGCTGGGCGTCACAAGGAAGTGCGTGAGCGAGTCGGTGGAACGGGCCCTTTGTCCGGGATGGGTATGACAGTCAAAAAGATCGAGTGTTTAATGTAATTGGTATTACTGCATAGTGCTCACATGTTTGTTCCGCAGGTTCAATCTTTCGGCCGAAACGACACTCTACCCGCCTCCCCTGGCGAAATCCCGCCGTTATGCCTGCACCGCCGCTGCCAAGGGGCAGGAGCAAACAACTCCCTCCCTTGAACTCGTGATTAACAGGGTGACCCCGAGGTGCAAGGCAAAGAGCAGGCGAGCAAGCTTTGTTCTCCGGGCCCCGCAGGCTACAATCCCCCGCTTTTCCGACTTTTTTGCCGACCTTTTACCAACCAAGAGTGACTATGCGCCTGATACTGGCCCCGATGGAAGGGGTGCTCGACCACCTGATGCGAGATCTACTGACCCGCATCAACCCTTACGATCTTTGCGTGACCGAGTTTGTACGCGTGGTCGACATGCGCCTGCCACCCAAGGTCTTTTACCGGCTGTGTCCGGAGTTGCATCAGGGCTGCCGTACCCCGGCCGGTACTCAGGTACGCATTCAGCTGCTGGGTCAAGAGCCGGACTGGCTGGCGGAAAATGCCGATCAGGCCTGTCGTCTGGGCGCCGAAGGCATAGATCTCAACTTCGGCTGTCCGGCCAAAACCGTGAACAAACATCGTGGCGGTGCCGCCCTCCTCGGTGACAGCGAACAACTGTATCGCATCGCCAAGGCGGTGCGCGCCGCCGTGCCGGCTCACCTGCCGGTAAGCGCCAAGATCCGCCTGGGACAGGAAGAGCGCGACTCCTATCTAGAAAACAGCCAGGCCCTGGCCGAGGGCGGCGTCAGCGAGCTGGCGGTACACGCCCGCAGCAAGAAAGATGGCTATAGACCCCCGGCCTACTGGCCGCTGGTGGCCGAGATTAAGCAGGCGCTGTCGATCCCCGTGGTGGTGAACGGCGAGATCTGGAATGCCGGGCAGGCGGCACTGGCACAACAGCAAAGTGACTGCCAGGACGTCATGCTGGGCCGGGGCGCGCTGGCGCTGCCCAATTTGGCCGCCACCATCAAGACCGGCGCCGCTCCCATGGGCTGGCAAGAGATCATAGTCCTGTTGCTGAGCTATTCGGCGCTGGAGGTCGAAGGTAACAAGGCGGTCTATTACCCCAATCGCCTCAAGCAATGGCTAAGCTACCTCAAGCTGTATTACCCCCAAGCCCGGGATTTGTTCGGCCACATCCGCACCCTGAAGCACACCGACGATATTCGCCGGGTGCTGGACGCAGTGAGGAGCGAGGCCTGACGTGATCCGGCCTCGCCTGGGTATTCTGGTGTTGCAGCCGGATACGTCTCACCTGCCCATTCTCTTGATTTGCATCATGATGTTAACAAGTGGCCAACCCTATACTGACAGCCATATTTCACTCACTGGATGTGATCATGAGCCGCAATATCACCGAACAAGAGCTGGAGCTACGGTTGTTGGCTGTGGCCGAAGACCGCCGCCACCGCTTTTTGTTCACACTGCAGGAGCTGAACGCGGCACTTGCCGCCCAACTACAACAAGTGCCCGCCGACGAATGGGTCGATCATCCGCCATTGACCGCCTGGCCCCAACTGCAACCCCAAATCAACGCCCTCAAGCAGGTGGATGCCGCCCTGTGCCAATGGCAGCTTGGCCTCTATGGCCTGTGTAGCGACTGCGAAGCCGAGCTGACGCGCGAACAGCTGTGGCTGGATCCCTGCCGCCAACGCTGTGATGTTTGCGAGCAGAAGTACCACAAGGCCCAGCACGGGAACTGGCAGTTGTAACAAAAGGCGTGAGGCACACAAATCGTTTCACAACTTTAACTTCAAACAATAAAAAAGCCGGCTTGCGCCGGCTTTTTGAACCTCTTTATTTAGACCAAGCTAAATTAGAAGTTGTACTGGATACCCATACCGTAACGGTCGTCTTTCTTCACACCGGAAGCATCAACTTCAGAGTCGGAAATCACATATTCGGCATACAGCTTGGCCTTGGGAGTCAGTGCGTACTGGGCACCCAGGGTGATGTTGTCAACGCTATCCCACTTGGAACCAGTGTTATTATCAGCTTCCTGCTTGGCATACTGGGCCATCAGGGTCCAGGCATCCACGCTGTACTGGGCGTGCAGTTCGTAACCTTCGGTTTCCAGCTTTTTGCTGTTGTCTTCCTCTTCTATCTGGCTGTAGATAGCAGCGAAGTAGAAGCCGTCGATGCTGTAGTTCACACCGGCCATCCAGGCGTCCAACTCACCGTCACCATTAGCAGGAACGCCACCGTTACCAAAGTTCTGCTGCTCGTAAGCAACGGCTACACCCAGACCGAAAGGAGCTGTGTAACCGGCAGAGGCAGACCATTGGTTCTCCTTGCCGGTATTATTGTCAGCCTTGTCGGCATCGGCAAAGGCGTAGGCGGCGCGCAGATCCACACCGTTAGCGGCATAGGCTACGCGAATTTGATCGTCTACCTTGTCGTCGAGTTGAACTGCACCGCTATAGATGGTGTCAGCACCATAGATATTGAATACATCGGTGAAGTAGATTACTTGAGCGGTCGGGTTCTGGCTGCGACCGAAAGTCAGGTCGGTGGTGTCCATGAAGCGGAAACCGGCCCAGGCGTAGCGAGACTTGATGGATTTGCCCGCTGAAGCGCCATCAGAATCGCCATCACCTTCGGTCACTACAGACCATTCCAACTTACCGATCAGATCGACGTCGTTGTTCAGGTCGTACTTGACGTTGACGCCCAGACGGGCTTCACCGTCGCCGCCGAAGTTTTCGGCAGTTTTGCCATCGGCCTGGTAACCACGCTCACCGGCTTCATACTGAACGCGGCCGTAGATATCAACCTGGGCACCTTCGTCGGAGTAAACAGTCACGGCGCTGGCGGAAGTTGCGAACAGCGCAGGAATGGTCAGTGCAAGAATCGTTTTTTTCATGATTTTTATATGCCTACTGTAGTTAAACACTAAGTCCTTGTAATTCCCTGTGTTAGCAACGCATCACGTTACTATGGCAGGCAGCCTATCACCGGTTTTTTGGGCTTGCAACAAAACTGCGGGAACTTTTTGTGACAGTTGCACTCGTCGGTGATGCAACTGTGACCCACGGCGCTTTTCCCCAGTTAACTGCTTGTAACTGGCATAAAAACGGCTAACGGTTATAATTGCGGCGTCAATTCATCCAGCTCCCCTCTATGTCCCAGCCCACATCACAAGCTCAACCACTCGCTACGCCACCCAAGTCGGGCGGTGATTACCAAAACCTGGTGCGCGATAACTACCGTCGCTTAAGTCAGGCGCTGCCCGGCTTTATTCCCCGTCGGGAGCAAAACTACCTGGTGGCGGAAATCGGCAAGGTATTGCTCGGCCGCTACGACCGGGCCCGGCGTATTCTGGTGGCCGAAGCCGGCACCGGCATCGGCAAGTCGCTGGCCTATCTGCAGGCCGGCATTCCGTGGGCGCGCATGAATCAGAAGAAGCTGGTGATCTCCACCGCCACCCTGGCGCTGCAGGAGCAATTGGTGGACAAGGATCTGCCGCTGTTTCTGCCCCACTGCCAACCCGCCTTTCGCTTCGTACTGGCCAAGGGCCGGGCGCGCTACTGTTGCGCCCGCCGGCTAGAGGCACTGGCCCGGGGCGAGGCTCAAATCGGCATGTTTGAACCGGCGCAGGCATTGAATCCGGGCCAGCAACAGCAACTGGCCGAACTGTGGCAGGCCTTCATGGCGGGCAGCTGGCAAGGTGACCGGGACAGCTGGCCCCAGCCCATCGACCCGGCCCTGTGGCATCAACTGCAGGCAGAGCGGCACAGCTGCCAGCCGGCCCTCGGCCACCAACGATGCCCCTTTCATCTGGCCCGGGCCGAGCTGGAGCAGGCCGATGTAATAGTGGTCAATCATGCCCTGCTGCTGGCCGATTTGAGCATGGGCGGCGGCATTGTGCTGCCCGAGCCGGAGCAGTGCCTTTACATACTGGATGAAGCTCATCATATCGCGCCGGTGGCCCGCGAGCAGGGATCGGCACGGCTGGCCCTGCGCCAGAGCCGGCGCCAACTCGAGCAGTTCAACAAATGGCTGGGTGGCCTGAACGAGCTGCTGGGGGCAGAAGGTCAGTCGGCGCTGGGCCGGCTGCTACAGAGCCTGAGCCAGCTGATACCGGCGCTGAACGGCCTTTACCGTCAATTGCACGGTGCCCTGCAACGCCGGGAACTTGAACCCGACTCTCAGGGCTGTCTGCGCTTCAGTCCCGGAGATTTACCCTCCGGTCTTGATGAATTGCTCGGCGTATTGAAAGACGATGCCCAGATGTTTTGCCGCGCCCTGGGACCCTTGCACAGCCAACTGAGTGAACAGCTCAAACTCAGGCCGAGCCAGGCCGCCGCCATAGAGGCTGCGCTGGCGACCCTGAGCCAGCAGCAGCTGCATGGCGAGCAATTGCGCGACGGCGCCGAGTTATTGCTGCGTGCCACCGGCCCCAAACAGACGCCCCCGGCCCGCTGGCTGGAACTCGTTCAGCACGACAAGCAGGAACTGCTGATCTGCGCCACCCCACTGGCGGTGGGCCATCTGCTGGAACAATGGTGCTGGTCGCGGGCGGCGGCGGTGATCATGGTGTCCGCCACCCTCACCGCCCTGAACGATTTCGGTTATTTTCGTCGGGCCGTGGGATTACGGGCCGACGACGGCAGCCATTATCTGCGCCTGAATTCACCCTTCAATTATCAGAGCGCCCGGCTGATCATACCGCCGCTCGGCTGCGAGCCGACCGACCCGGATTTTGACGCCTTGCTGGTCGAACAGATCCCGCTGTGGCTGAAAGATCAGGGCGCCAGCCTGGTGTTGTTTTCTTCCTACCGGCAGATGAACCAGGCCGCCGAGGCATTACGGGCCAAGGGCCTCTCGCTGCTGGTGCAGGGCGAAGCCAGCCGTCAGGCCCTGTTGCAACTGCACAAGATGAAATGCGACGGCAAACAGCCCAGCGTGCTGTTCGGTACAGGCAGCTTTGCCGAGGGGCTGGACCTGCCCGGCCACTACCTGACCAACCTGGTCATCACCAAGTTGCCCTTCGCCGTGCCTACCTCGCCGGTAGAAGAAGCCATGGCCGAGTGGATCAGCCTGTGCGGCGGCAACCCCTTCATGCAGCTGGCCATGCCCGAGGCCTCGCGCAAGCTGATCCAGGCCTGCGGCCGCCTGCTGCGTACCGAAACCGACAGCGGCCGCATCGTGCTGCTGGACAAACGGCTGATCAGCCGGCGCTATGGCCCGGCCCTGCTCGACGCCCTGCCCCCCTTTACCCGAGAGCTGGGTTAAGGCCACACTGGATTGCCGTTATCGGTTATTGCGCTGCCAACCGTAAATTGTCACAATCCTGCGGTTAACTTGAATACTACTAATTACTTAGCAGCCCATTCCGCATATAAAACCTGTATGAAAACCGTACATCAGGGATGGGAACATACATGGCTCAGGAGCCCCAGATGAAAACACGTTTAACCCTCGCCGCCCTCGCGCTTGCCGGCTTGTCTTTTGGCGCCAACGCCGCCACCTTTGAAGCTCAACAGCCTTATCAAATCCATTTGGTCAATGGCAACAAAACCGCCAACAGCATTACCAAGTCCGTCCACAAGGTGGATCTCGCCGAAGGCAAGCAACAGCTTGCGGTTTCCTATACCAACGATTTTTCAACTCGCTCCGAGTTACGCGTGCTCAATGGCGATCCGGTGATCATTACCCTTGATGTGCCTGCCGATGCCGAGCTCACTCTCGACTATAAAACGCCCATCAATTATCAATTGGCGCGCCAGTTTTTACGCGAGCAAGCGACCGAACTCTCCATCGTAGACAAGAAAAACGGTAATAGCGTACCGGCCGAGCTGACCCTGATCCCGATGCCGGCCGGCCTGGATACCGCCGCTGGTATTCAGGCATCCTTGGCAGAAAAAGGCATGGCCTTCAACGGCCGCACCGATGCCGCCGTGGCCGCCGCCCAGGCCAAGTTTGGCGATGCGGTCGTGGACGCCGACGCTCTGGAGATGCTGAAGCACTGGTGGAACGCCGCCGACAAGGACACCCAGCGCGCCTTCCAGATCTGGACCATCCAGCAGCAGTAATAAAAAAGGGTCGGCGTTATTTTCGCATTCGAAAAAAGACGCCGACCTCCTTTATTCAGAAGGAGGAGCCTGGTTGCTGCAGAAAGGTGATTTCTTCGGCGGTGGATGTCCGTCCCAGAATGGCGTTGCGATGAGGATAACGTCCGAAACGGACAATTATATCCCGGTGCCGTCGTTCGAACGCCAGATTATCGGCCGTATCGTTTTTCTCGAATAGGGCCAGCGCCACATCGTGCACCTTGAGCGACTCGCTGTGCATCATCGGCATGTACAAAAACACCCGCTGCTGTTGCGTCAGTCCCCTCTCCGCCCCCGCGCTTATCGCCTCCTGTGCCAGGACCAGCGCCATGCCGTCGACGGCAAAGGCTTCGGGCTGGTCACGATGAATATTGCGGGAAAACTGGTCCAGCACGATGATCTCCGCCAATCGCCCCTCCGCCCGGGTACGCCATTCGAACAACTCCCCCAGACAGGCTCGCCGATGCAGCGCACCAAAACGCCGGCGAATGTCATCATCCAGCGCCTTGCTCTTTTGCCACCACTGAGCCGGCGTCAGCTCCTCAAACCAGAATGTCAGTACCGATTGATACATTACTGCTCCTTGATGTAACCCCTGTAGATAACAACACTAGCAGAGCATGCGCCATAGCCGGGCGGTGTCGCCTCCCTCCAGCCCTCCCCTTGCGTTGCCCCCCGAGTCATTCTGATGGTAGCGCAGTCAAGGGAAGGGAGCGGATCTCTGCCGTGAAGATACAAAAAAGCCCCGTATCCACGGGGCTTCTTCAGGCTAAAAAGCGTTGTTGTCAGAACACCAGGTGGCCGATGAGCGCAATCACCGGCAGGGTGACCAGAGTGCGCAGCAGAAAGATGACAAACAGCTCCACTATATTCACCGGGATCTTGCTGCCCAGCAGCAGGGCGCCCACTTCCGACATATAGATAAGCTGGGTCACCGACAGGGCGGCAATCACGAAGCGGGTCAGATCACTCTCGATCGAGGTCGCGAGAATGGCCGGAATGAACATGTCGGCAAAACCAACCACCATGGTCTCGGAGGCGGCGGCCGCTTCCGGGATCTGCAGCAGCTCCAGTAGCGGCACAAAGGGCATGCCCAGCCAACTGAACAGCGGCGTGGTTTCGGCAATCACCAATGCCAGGGTACCGAAGGCCATCACCACCGGCAGTACACCCAGCAGCATGTCCAGGGCATTGTGAAAGCCGGTACAGGCCACCCGGCCCAGGCTTTCCACCTTGCCGGCACGGGCCAGTGCCAGGTGATAACCGTGGCTCAAACGGGAATAACCGGCCGGGGTCTCTTCGTCATTGCTCGGGCGCGCTTCACCGTTGATGAAGGTGTCCTTCTTCCAGCACAGCGGTGGCAGACGCGGCACGACGATGGCCGCGACGATACCGGCCAGACATACCGCCAGGTAGAAAGGAATGAACATATGCTCCAGTTTCACCTGAGCCAGTACCACCAGGCTGAAGGTGATGGACACCGCCGAGAAGGTGGTGCCGATCACCGCCGCCTCGCGCTGGGTGTAATGCCTGCCTTCATACTGTTTGCTGGTCAGCAGAATACCCACGCTGCCATCGCCCAGCCAGGAGGCCATGCAGTCTACCGCCGAACGACCGGGCAGACGAAACACCGGCCGCATGATACCGGTCAGCAGGGTGCCGACAAATTCCAGCAGGCCGAAGTCCAGCAGTAACGGCAACAGCAGACCGGCAAAGATAAAGACCGCAAACAGCACCGGCAGTAGATCGTTCAGCACCAGGCCGCCGGTGTCACCGCTATAGAGAATTTCCGGGCCGGCCTGGGTGTAAACCATCACCACGAACACGGCGCCCAGCAGCCGGCTTACCAACCACACAGGACTCACGTTGAACAGGGTATTCAAAAAAGAGCTGCGGGTGACAAACGCCGGTTTGAACAGGGTGGCGAACAGGGTCACTACCGCCGACAGGCTGATAACGCCGGTCACTATAATGGTGAGCGAATCCGACAACGCCGCCTGCAGGCTTTTGGCCAGCACCGCTATCATGATGGTCAGATCGCCGTTATAGCTGACCGGGGTCATGAACAGCAGTATGCCCAGCAGCGAGGGCAGCAAAAACATCAGCAGATTGCGTTTACCAACCGCAGCCTGCCCTTTCAAGGTATTTTCCATGGTTACTCCTTCCTTATCGGGTCACAACGCCCAACTCGGCTAAAAAAGGTAAAAACCGCTGTTTT
Source organism: Oceanisphaera submarina (assembly GCF_046521305.1). Classification (NCBI taxonomy): domain Bacteria; kingdom Pseudomonadati; phylum Pseudomonadota; class Gammaproteobacteria; order Aeromonadales; family Aeromonadaceae; genus Oceanisphaera; species Oceanisphaera submarina. The sequence goes on from NZ_JBKGFN010000001.1 coordinate 165,671, forward strand.
ATGCGGCCCAGCAAGACATAAGGGAATAAAACCAACCCATCAATGAATAAATCATCACATTGTAGCCATCTTGCTGAATACTTATTTTACAGCCAAATATATTTAATCAAAAGAAAAAACCAAAACATATCCCCACCAAGGCGGGTCATGTTAGATTTTTGTTCTATTTTGTTAAAGCAGGCGGGAGTATAGGGATTTTTCGGGGTCAAGGAAACCGACCCGGCGCACAAAAATAAAAAAGGCTGCCGGGGCAGCCTGGACAACTCATTTACGCCGGAGCACAAAACACAACTCATCGAAGAACTGCCGTTCCCCCGACGCTACCCGGGGATTGTGCTGTCCTTCTTCTATATGCCCCAACCGCTCCACGGTGAAATGCGCCTCAAACAGCCGCCGGACTTCCGATTCGGGCACCGCAAAGGGCGGCGACTGCTGCTGCTGGGCGGGAGCATAATCCACGGTGATCAGCAGCAGAACCGCCCCCGGGTTAAGCAATCGCGCCAGCAAGTCGACATAGGCGATACGCATCGACTCCGGCAGGGCAATCAGCGCCGCCCTGTCATAGGCGGCATCGAAGCGGCGCTGCAGGCTGTCGGCCTGAAAGAAGTCGCCTTCATACAGGCGTATCCGGCCGGCATGTCGACATCGATAGTCACCTGATTGCTCCGAGTCGGGTTCAAGCCCGGCTTCGGCGAAAAAGTCCTGCACCGCCAGCGGCGACAGCTCGAACCCCGCCACCGGATGCCCCTGCTCCGCCAGCCAGTGCATATCCCGGCTCTTGCCGCAAAGAGGCACCAGCACCTCGGTCTGCTCCGAGAGCGTTAAGCCGGGCCAGAACCGGCTTAACTGGGAGTTAACCTGCTGGCGGTGAAATCCGATGCGCGAAGACTGCCAGCGCTGATGCCAGAACTCTGCTTCCATGTCGACTCCTATTGTGAGGGTCTGCTGACCTTTCGACGTAATTTGTGCCGCAGTTTGTGGGTTCGGCTAAACGCGTTTAACTCGAACGAAATTCGGCCGCAAGAGGTCAACAGCCCCTGATAAAACCGGGACTATCGCAGCTTGACACCCTGTCTATCAAGCCCCCGGCTTGAACTGATTGCTGTTGGGATCGTAGCGGTAGCCAATTTGTGACATACGCGCCATCAGCCAGCCGCTGTCCAGCTCGTAACGGGACAGCAATGCCGTGAGGCTGTCGCACTCCAGACGCAGCTTCTCGTTCAGAATACTCAGCACCATATGGTTATCCATTCGCTCCAGTAACGTTTTGTCCATGTCGTTCTCCCGTCTGGTTTTTTGGGCTCTATATAGCCGGATCAACGAATACTATAGCCGGAGCGTAAAATACTGCCCCACCCAAAAATACTGTTCATTTAAACAGTATTTTGTTGACCGATGCTTCACCGACCACTACTGTATATAAAAACAGTAACCGAGCAACAAGGATCCCGTATGGCCACTCTCTTGTTTTCCCATGAGCCGTTATCCCGTGAGCAGGCGTTTGCATTCATGCCCCAGAGCCAGTCCCATCAGGGGGAAGCAGACAACCCCATCATGCGTATTACTCACTGGAACAGTGCTCAACAGGCTCGCCTGCTGGCTAATCTGGCCGCCATCAGTCGCGATAACCGGGGGTGGATATTGATCGCCAATGCACCGGCGCCGTTGTCACGCCGGGCACTGGTGGAGGCAGACGTCAATCCGGCACGGGTAATAGAGGTAAAAAGGGCATCCAGGCAGCTGCTGCAACAGGCCATGGCCTGCACCGGCATTGCCGCCCTGGTGTGCTGGCAGTCAGCCGATCTCACGCTGCCCACCGGCAGCCATCGTCGCCAAAGTGTGTTCATGGTCAACCAGCACGATCCCCTGCCGGCTGCATCCGTTCAGGCAAGATGTACCCCCGGCCATTTCATGACCGGCATGAGACCCGCAGCCAGACAATGCGGTTCGCTGCATGCCGTGATCTCCGCCAAGGCGGGTTGGCGGAACGGGTCCTTTATCCGGGATTGATATGGCAATCGAACAGATCGATTGTTTACTGGGATGGGGTTAATCCGGCGAGAGCCGCCATAGGGTGGCGGCCTTAAAAGAAACGGTATAGAGAAACGACGCGTTAGAACCGCCTGCTCAGTGCCCGCCTTCGTCCTTGTCGTAAGGAAACCTGACGTGGCCGTAGCGGATCACCAATATCGCCACCGCCAGTACCAGAGCGGCGCCGGCCACCGTGAACAGCCGCCAGCTGTCCATGCCTTTCATGTCCAGAATAAGATAACGAGCCAAAGCGACGATGGCGATATAGAGCGGTATGCGAATGGGCAACTTACCGGAACGCAGGTAAATGGCAACCATCGCCAGCACTTCCAGGTAGATAAACATCAGCAGCAAGTCGGCCAGGGTCACGGTTCTGGCTCGCCACATATGGCCAATTTCAATGCCCACCGCCGCCACCGTGGACGCGGCCACGATGATCAGGCCAATGTGCTGCAACACATCCAGTACCTTGCTGCCCAACATGCGGTTATTACTCATAGACTTCCCTTCGATTTGATGTAAACAGAATACATTTCCGGGCTTGCAGCCAGGTTGACACTTTTGTTGCCCGGTCTGTGAAGAGAGTGCAGCCCGTAAAGGTGGCGACACCCGGGTCGAGACCGCTGGATCCGGTCTTGTTCCCATCCGGGCCGACCCCTATAATAACCGCGTTTTCACTCACATAACTTATAAGAAATTAAACTTGTATGAACTTTTTGAATAAAGCGAACACACCGCCCTAGCCCGCACACCCAGTATCCACCGCGCTTGTCAGTGCCTTGCCTCGCCCCTGTGCGAGCGTTTTGCTTTGCCCATACAACCTTGTCCATACAAGTTAATGAATCCGTACCACCGCGCCCGCCCCGATGCCACGCCGGTACGACACCCGACCCACAACCCTGGAACAATAATAATGCTACCGAATATCAAGCAAACCTGGTTCTTCAACATAAGGGGAGACGTGCTCGCCGGCCTGGTGGTTGCCCTGGCGCTGATCCCGGAAGCCATCGCCTTCTCTATCATCGCCGGCGTCGACCCGAAAGTCGGTCTCTATGCCTCCTTCAGCATGGCGGTGGTCATCGCCTTCGCCGGTGGCCGTCCAGGCATGATTTCTGCCGCCACCGGCGCCATGGCGCTGCTGATGGTGACCCTGGTCAGGGAGCACGGTCTGCAATATCTGCTGGCCGCTACCCTGTTGTGCGGTGTACTGCAGATCCTGGCCGGTTATTTGCGTCTGGGCGAGCTGATGCGCTTTGTGTCCCGCTCCGTGGTCACCGGCTTCGTCAACGCCCTGGCCATTCTTATCTTTATGGCCCAGTTGCCCGAACTGACCAACGTCACCTGGCATGTGTATGCCATGACCGCCGCCGGACTGGGTATCATATATCTGCTGCCGCTGGTGCCGGTCGTGGGCAAACTGCTGCCTTCTCCCCTGGTCTGCATCGTCAGCCTGACCCTGGTCGCCATTGCCTTCGGCATCGATATACGCACCGTGGGTGACATGGGCGAGCTGCCGGACAGCCTGCCGATGTTCCTGTGGCCCGAGGTACCTCTCAACGTCGAGACCCTCGCCATTATCTTCCCCTATTCCCTGTCGCTGGCCATAGTGGGTCTGCTCGAGTCGATGATGACCGCCACCATAGTGGACGATCTCACCGACACCAAGAGCGACAAGAACCGGGAGTGCAAGGGCCAGGGTCTGGCCAACATTGCCACCGGCGCCCTGGGCGGCATGGCCGGTTGCGCCATGATTGGTCAGTCGGTCATCAACGTCAAATCCGGCGGTCGCGGCCGGCTCTCGACACTGGTAGCGGGCGTGGTGCTGCTGATCATGGTGGTGTTCCTCGGCCCCTGGGTATCCCAAATTCCGATGGCGGCGCTGGTGGCGGTGATGATCATGGTCTCTATCGGTACCTTCAGCTGGAGCTCGGTTACCGATCTGAAAGCGCATCCTGTCAGCTCCAGCATTGTAATGGTCGCCACCGTCGCCACCGTGGTATACACCCATAATCTGGCTTATGGTGTGCTGATGGGGGTACTGCTCAGCGCCCTGTTCTTCGCCAACAAGGTGGGGCAGATCCTGTATGTGGGCTCCGCTAAAGCCGACGACGGCGCCCGGGAATACCGGGTAGTGGGCCAGGTGTTCTTCACCTCCGCCGAGCAGTTCGTGGCCGCCTTCGACTTCAAGGAAGTGGTCGGACGGGTACGCATCGATCTGAGCCGGGCCCATTTTTGGGATATTACCGCCATCGGTGCCCTGGACAAGGTGATACTGACTTTCCGCCGGGACGGCACCGAGGTGGAAGTGATCGGTCTGAACGAGGCCAGCGCCACCCTGGTGGATCGCTTTGCCGAGCATAAGGATCCCAAGGCTGTAGAAAAGCTGATGGGCCACTAAGGAGTAATGACTATGACGACCAATGTAATGGCCTGTATCGACGGTTCCAGCCACGCCAGCGCCGTATGCGATTGCGCCAGCTGGGCCAGTCTGCGCCTAGAGGCTCCGCTGACCTTTATTCACGTACAGGGCAAGGATGCCAGCCAGGCCAAAAGTGATCTCAGTGGCAGCATTGGCCTGGGTAGCCAGGAACACTTGCTGGCAGAGCTGGCAGAGCTGGATGCCCGGCGCAGCAAGCTGGCCACGGAGCAAGGCTCACTGATGCTGGATGCTGCACGCACCCGTGCCACTGTGGCCGGAGTGGCAGCTCCGGCCACCTTGCAACGCCACGGCGAGCTGATTGAAACCCTGTTGGAATTCGAGCCCGATACCCGGCTGCTGGTGCTGGGCCGCCACGGGGAAGCGTCCAGCTCCCCCTATGCGCATCTCGGCAGCCATGTCGAACAGGTGATCCGTGCCCTGCATCGCCCCATTCTGGTAACCCAGGGCGAATTCAAGACGCCGGAAAAAGTCATGCTGGCGTTCGATGGCAGCGCCACCACCCGCAAGGGAGTGGAGATGCTGGCCCAGAGCCCGCTGTTCAAGGGGCTTGAGCTGCACATAGTGCTGGTGGGTGCCGATACCGACGATCACCGGGAACAACTGGCCTGGGCCGGCAGCGTTCTGAGTCAGTCCGGCCTTGATGCCCGTACCCACATCGTGGCCGGTGAGGTCGACCGGGCACTGCCGGCTTATCAGCTGGAGCATGGCATAGACATGATGGTGATGGGCGCCTACGGCCATTCCCGCATTCGTCAGCTATTGGTGGGCAGCACCACCACCGCCATGATTAGCACAGCCCGGGTGCCACTGCTTATCCTGCGCTAATCCGTGCTTTCCTCATGCTCAGTGCAGGGCCGCCCGGCCCTGCCCTTTTTCGACCAACGACCCCGACCCGCAGTAACCTTACGCCGCATCAAGGCACAAGGGCGCCCAAATATGGTAGAGTAATCGAGAATCGGAGCCCCCTCGATTCTTTATTATTCAAGTCAACAACTTACCATCAGGATGAAGGTCATGAACACCAATGTATTAGCTTGTATCGACGGCTCCGAGCACACTGCTACGGTTTGCGATTATGCCGCTTGGGCCAACTGCCGCCTCGGCACTTCTCTGGTATTACTGCATGTTTTGCACAAACCGGAGCCGAGCGTACTACTCAATCTGAGCGCAGCCACCAGCCTCTACGCCCAGGAAGATATCACCACCGAACTGGCCGCCCTGGACAAGAAAAGAGTCGAGCTGGTCAAAGAACAAAGCCGTCTGGTGCTGGAGCAGGCCGGTAACCATGTGACCCAGGCCGGTTTCCCCACGCCCCGCACCATTCAGCGCGAAGGCCGGCTGGCGCAGGTACTGGATCAGTACGAAGATTACTGCCAGTTGCTGGTATTGGGCCGCCAGGGCAGCAACCAGGACGACTCTCCGAATCGGCTGGGAAGCCATGTAGAACAGGTGATCCGTACCACCGACAAGCCCTTGCTGCTGACGACCGGCGAGTTTAAAAAGCCGAGCCGGATCATGCTGGCATTTGACGGCAGTACCACCACCCGCAAGGGCCTGGACATGCTGGCAAGCTCGCCGCTGTTCCGTGATCTCGAGTGCCATGTGGTCATGGTAGCCGGACCCGACCCAAAAAACCTCGAGCTGTTGGAAGTGGCTCGCCTGCAGTTGGAAGAAGCCGGCTTGAAGGCAACCTCTGCGCTGTTGCAGGGAGAGGTTAAAAAGAACCTGCTGGCCTATCAGCAGAAACAGAACATCGATCTGACGGTGATGGGTGCCTACGGCCACTCCCGCATGCGGCAGTGGCTGTTGGGCAGTATCACCGATCTGATGCTGCTGGAATCATCGCAACCCCTGCTGATACTGCGCTAGGGATTATCCAGCACGAAAAAACCACCGGGGGTCATGCCCCCGGTGGTTTTTTTCTGCCTGAGCCAGACCGGGCGGAAGCTCGTTCCCGCCCGATCAAATCGTCCGGTTACACTACGCCTTTTTCACGCAGATATTCTTCGTAATTGCCGCTGAAGTTGCGCATGCCGCTTTCGCTCAACTCGATAATGCGGGTAGCCAGCGATGACACGAACTCCCGATCGTGAGACACGAAGATCAGGGTCCCCTGATACATTTCCAGCGCCATGTTCAGCGACTCGATAGACTCCATGTCCAGGTGGTTGGTGGGTTCATCCATCACCAGAATGTTGGGCTTTTGCAGCATCAGCTTGCCGAACAGCATGCGCCCCTGCTCACCACCGGACAGCACGCCGACTTTCTTCTTGATGTCGTCCTGGCTGAACAGCAAACGCCCGAGAATGCTGCGAATGGTCTGCTCGTCGTCGCCGGCCTGCTGCCACTGACTCATCCAGTCGAATACCGTGATATCCATATCGAAATCGTCGGCATGATCCTGAGCGTAATAACCGATAGTGGCGTTATCCGACCACTTGTAATGGCCACTGGTGGGCGCCAGCTCACCGACCAGGGTCTTGACCAGGGTCGACTTGCCGATACCGTTGGCACCGAGAATGGCGATGCGCTCACCCACTTCCACCAGCATGTTCAGATTCTTGAACAACGGCTCTTCGCCATAGCCCTGAGACATCTGTTCCATTTCCAGCACGTTACGGTAGAGCTTCTTGTCTTGCTCGAAACGCAGGAAGGGGTTCTGGCGACTGGAGGCCTTGACCTCTTCCAGCTTGATTTTTTCTATCTGCTTGGCACGAGAGGTCGCCTGACGGGCCTTGGAGGCGTTGGCGCTGAAGCGGGCCACGAACGACTGCAGATCGGCAATCTGGGTCTTTTTCTTGGCGTTATCGGACATCAGGCGCTCGCGGGCCTGGGTGGAGGCCAGCATGTAGTCGTCGTAGTTACCCGGATAAACCCGCAGTTCACCGTAATCCAGATCCGCCATGTGAGTACAGACACTGTTCAGAAAGTGACGGTCGTGCGAGATGATGATCATGGTGCTGTTACGCTCGTTGAGCGCACCTTCCAGCCAGCGAATGGTGTCGATGTCCAGGTTGTTGGTGGGCTCGTCGAGCAGCAGCACTTCCGGATCGGCAAACAGCGCCTGGGCCAGCAGCACCCGCAGTTTCCAGCCTGGCGCCACTTCGCTCATGGGGCCGGTGTGTTGCTCGACCGCAATGCCCACGCCCAACAATAGCTCGCCGGCACGGGACTCGGCGGTGTAACCGTCGTACTCGGCTACCTTGCCTTCCAGCTCTGCGGCTCTCATGTAGTCGTCATCGCTGGCTTCCAGATTGGCGTAAATCGCGTCACGCTCCTGAATGGCGGCCCACAGTTCGGTATGGCCCATCATCACCACGTCCAGCACGCGTACATCTTCGTAGGCGAACTGATCCTGGCGCAGCTTGCCCAGCCGCTCGTTGGCGTCCAGGCTGACATTACCGGCGCTGGGCTCCAGATCCCCACCCATGATTTTCATGAAGGTAGACTTGCCGCAACCGTTGGCGCCGATAAGGCCATAACGGTTGCCGTCGCCGAATTTAACGGAGATATTTTCAAACAGCGGCTTGGCGCCGAATTGCATGGTGATGTTGTTGGTGGAAATCAAGAAGCAGACTCACAATTAACGAAACGAAGGAAGGCGCTATCGCCGAAGGTCGACAAGGATACCGGCACCGGGAGAAAAGTTCAAAGAATGTGCAATATTAATGGCAACAAGGGTGCCACATGGGTGTTTTTCAGCGGGAATCCCAATCACATTGAGTATCTGACCAGATGTGGGGCGGAGCGCCAACGGCAGCACAGCCGCCTCTCTCGACACGCTACGAGTACACCCATGGCATGTCATGGTCGTGGGAGGCGTTCTCTGTTGCCTCTTCCTGAACACCAAGTGGCCTGCAGACAGTACTAACAGGCGATGCCCGAGCATCAAGGAGAACGAAAAGATTGATATAAAAATCGAATGGATCCTTTGATGAGCCGGCTTTTACTGCATAAATAGGAATAAGCTGCGTTTTTTTATATCATATTGACTCATTTCAAGGTCACCCTATGGAGAGCACGGTGCACTCAGATTACCTCACTGCCGCCCTGATTACCGAGGTGGAAACCATCGCCCGGGAGGCGGGTGCCGCCATCATGGACATCTATGGCCGGGATTTTTCGGTCGAGCAAAAAGCCGACCAGTCACCGCTGACCGAGGCCGACGCCGCCGCCCATCGGCTGATTGACGCTCGCCTGAACCAACTTCCTCTGCGCCTGCCGGTGCTGTCGGAAGAAGACACAGATCAATTCGGCGGCGCTGACGCACAAGGCCGTTACTGGCTGGTCGACCCGCTCGACGGCACCAAGGAGTTCATCAAGCGCAACGGCGAATTTACCGTCAACATTGCGCTGATCGAACAGGGCGCTCCGGTACTGGGCGTGGTCTATGCCCCGGCGTTGGAGCTGTGCTACACCGCCGCCCGGGGATTTGGCGCCACCAAGACCGACGCCGAGGGTAATAAAAGGCCGCTTAAGGTCGCCGAACATCAGGCCGGCACGCCCTGGCGGGTAGTGGGCAGCCGCTCCCACGCCGGTGAGGCCATGCCGCTGTTGCTGGAGAAACTGGGTAAGCACGAGCTGGTCGCCATGGGCAGTTCGCTCAAGTTGTGTCTGGTGGCCGAAGGCGCCGCCGATGTGTATCCGCGGCTGGGGCCCACCTCGCTGTGGGATACCGCCGCCGCCCACTGCGTGGCGGAGCAGGCCGGTGGCCGGGTGATACAACTCGATGGCCGGCCACTCGGCTACGCCAACCCACAACAACTGCTCAATCCTCATTTTCTGGTCGTGGGCAACAGCAATCAGCGCTGGCCGGCGTTGTTTAACAGATGTGAGCAGTAGCGCACCAAGAGACGCAGGGCTACCTCCTCCGATACGCATCGAGCCCCCTTGTGAGGCTCAGCGACCATCCTCGACATGTGATGGTCGGCCGAGGCAATTCCTGCGGCCTTTTCTATGACCCGGCGCTGTCTGTTGGTGTTGTTATTCAGACAACGCCGTTCCTGACTTACCTCGCCACCAGTACATCGCAGGGCAAGGTGCTCAAAAAGCCGGTGGCGACGCTGCCGATCAGCAACCGGCCGATGCCCTGTCGACCATGCGTACCCAGCACCAGCAGTTGTGGCCGATGCAGCTCTACCGCATTGGTCAGGCAAGCCTGTACGCCGCCCGCCATGATATCGGGCCGGATACGGTCTTGATCGTCTTCTATCAAAAAATGCGCCATCTCGGTTTCGATCTCTCTGGTGATCCGCTCCTTCTGCAGCCTGATCATGTCATCCATATCCTGCTGGTCGTGGTGCACGAAGCCGATAAAAGGCGGATCGAATACATGGACCAGCCGAATGTCCACCTCCGGCGCCAGCCACAAGGCCGCCTTCAGCGCATGGTGCGAACTGCGGGAAAAGTCCGTCGCCGCCAGCACATGTTCATAGCTCTTCGTAGAATCGGTACTGACCATCAGCAGGGGGATGTCGCAGTGGCGCAGCAAGCGCTCGGCGGTAGTCCCTACAAAAAGATCCCGCAACGGCTCTATATGATGCCGTCCCACAATCAACAGGTCGGCTTTCAGCTCCTCGACTTTTTTGCCCAGGGCTTGATAAGGCTTGCCCAGCATCACATGGCAGCCTCCCCGGGCTTTAAGATCCTCGGGCAAGAGATCGAAAAAAACCTGCAGGGCCATTTCAGCCGCCTGTTGCAGTCGGTGGCGCACCGAAATTTCGACCATGGGCTCATAGAGGGTCAGCGCATCATCCACTACATGTATCAGGTGCAGGCTGGCCTTGAGCCGAACGGCAAGTTCGACAGCCCTTTTAACCACCAGCATGGACTCCTGTTCCAGATCGATAGCAGCAAGCAGTGTTTTCATCTCGATTTTCCTTCTAATAGCCTTCCGATAGCAAAAGATAGTAGTGGCAGACGGCAACTTGTCACAATAACCAGGGGAACAGGGTTGCTCCTCGATGGACATATAGTGAGCATTCCCGCTTTTGATAACAAAATCAAATCAAAGCGGGTTTTATTACCCGGTCGCGCCCGTCGGGGCCGGCTTTTGATTTTCCTCACCCGGCCTTTGGTTTACACTAGCGTCCCTTCAAGCCCCATTTTTCAGGAATCTCAGTGTTAACAGCAGAAATCGCCATGCGCTGGCTAACCGCCGGTTACATCGACCACTACATCTGTGAAAACTGCCACGGCATCCACCTTTCCGATCTGCAGGGGCAGGACGGCGTACTGGAAAGCCGACTGTTCGTGGAACATGAAGACGCCATTCTCACCACCGAAATAGAGGTGCGCCCCACCGCCCTGCTGGCTCTGGTGGCCGACCTGGGCCGACTGAACATGAACTACCCCAGCCTCAAGGTATTTGTCGATATCGTTGACGACAATCTGCCCCGCCTGATCGTGGCCGACTACCTCCACACCCAGGCCGGTATGGATCAGCCGCAGTTCTTGTGGATAGTGCAGCAAACCATGATGGCGACCCAACAGCTGTTGAACGAAATCACCGAGCTCGGCTTTCTGATGCAGGACGAGGAGCCGCAGAAAACCCCCTCGGCTGTGCATTAAGCCCGCAACTTGTTCAGGGTTAAGCCAGTCGCGCGTTTTTTTACTGAAAAGCCTTGAACAAGCACCGACAAGTCGTTAACTTACGCCCCGTTCCCAAGCGGGGCCGGTCAAGCAAGACCATAACAAAATGCCGGAAACCTGGTGAGATGTCCGAGAGGCTGCCCAAGGCGAAGCCTGAAAAAGGCAAAAGCCACGGAGCCTGCTCCGTCGGTTCGAGGACATGAATCATCAGTAAACACGGAGTGAACATAACACTCTTGAATAAAATTGAATGAAAAATATGGTGAGGTGTCCGAGTGGCTGAAGGAGCACGCCTGGAAAGTGTGTATACGGCAACGTATCGAGGGTTCGAATCCCTCCCTCACCGCCACATTGAAACCCCGAGCAGCACTGCTCGGGGTTTTTTCATGCCTGAAAGCACCATGTTTGCACTCCTTTTCGGCAATCGAATGACAAACCTTTCCTCAAACAGTACTCTCGTTCTTCACGTGCAGTTTTTCTTTCTGGCTACCCGAGTCGTAATGGGTGTACATAGGCGCTCCTGATGGAGGGTTCGATGTGAATGCAGTTGTACGGCTTGAACATGATTTTACCGAGATAGTGGATGCGATTGCCGACCCCGGCATCGGTATTTTTCCCGACTTTATCAATGCCGATATGGTCGCCGCCCTGCGCCACGACCTGGCCACCCTGCCCCCCGGGGAGCTGACCCCTGCCGCTATCGGCCGGGAGCGACTGCAACAGACCAATGAACAAATCCGCACCGACAAGACCCGCTGGCTGGAAGGCGATTCCCCGATACAGCGCTGTTACCTGGCGCAAATGGCCGAACTGCAGCTACAGCTGAACCGCCAGCTGTTTATGGGGCTGAAAGACTACGAGTGCCACTATGCGCTTTATCAGATGGGCGATTTTTACAAGAAGCACCTGGATGCCTTTCGTGGCCGGGGCAACCGCCGGCTCACTACCGTGCTGTATCTCAACGACGACTGGCAACCGAGCGATGGCGGCGAGTTACTGGTCTATCCTGTGCGCGGAAAAACCGTCATGCATCGGGTATTGCCAAAAGCCGGCACCCTGGTGTGCTTTCTGTCGGAAGACTTCCCGCACGAGGTGTTGCCGGCCACCCGGGACCGGCTGAGCATCGCCGGCTGGTTTCGTATCGACGACCCGGTCGCCCCGACCATACGGCTGTAATACCAATACCAGCAAGGGTCTGCTCATCTTTTTGCACTGATGTCTGGTACTGAGCGGCGCAAAAAGATGCTAGAGCGAATCGGCGGAGCGGGCCCTTTGTTCGGGGCCTATATGACACTCAAGCAGATCGACGGTTCAATGGGCCAGACACCACCGCACAATCATTAAAATTACACGTCATTTTTTGACGATTTAAAAAATAAAGCCATTTAATATATCAATTTAAAATTCAAATGGCTTTATTTATCACATTTCATCATTTTCACTTTTCATCCTGGTGTCACTCTGCCAACCTGAGCCTAGTGTTTAGCGCCACCAATTAAGGATGATCCCATGTGTTCTATCTTCGGTATTCTCGAACTCAAATCCGACCCCGCTATCCTGCGCAGCCGGGCACTGGAGCTGTCCAAGCTATTGCGCCACCGGGGCCCCGACTGGTCCGGTATCTACAGCAGCGACAACGCCATTCTGGTACATGAGCGGCTGGCCATCGTCGGCCTGGACAGCGGTGCCCAACCGCTACTGAACCCGGCCAAAACCCAGGCGCTGGCGGTAAACGGCGAAATCTACAACCACAAGGAGCTGGAAGCCGGGCTTGCCGTGGACTTCGAGTTTCAGACCCAGTCCGACTGCGAAATCATACTGGCGCTGTATAAGGAAAAAGGGCCCGGGTTTCTCGACGATCTCAACGGCATCTTCGCCTTCGTCCTTTACGACGAAGAGCAGGACGCCTATCTGATTGGTCGTGATCACATGGGCATAATTCCGCTCTACACCGGCCACGACGAACAGGGCAACTTCTATGTCGCCTCCGAGCTGAAGGCGCTCACCCCCGTATGCAAGAGCATCAAGGAGTTTCCTCCCGGCCAGTTGCTGTACAGCAAGGAAGGCAAGCTGCGCCGCTATTATCAACGCGACTGGGAACACTACGCCGCGGTCAAGGACAATACTTCCAGCGTGATCGAGCTGCGCGAAGCGTTGATGGCGGCGGTCAAGCGCCAGCTGATGTGCGACGTGCCCTATGGCGTGCTGCTCTCCGGCGGCCTGGACTCGTCGGTGATCTCTGCCATTGCCAAGATTTATGCGGACCGCCGGGTGGAAGACGGCGACAACAGCGAAGCCTGGTGGCCCCGGCTGCACTCCTTCGCCGTGGGCCTGGAAGGTGCGCCGGATCTGATTGCCGCCCGCAAGGTAGCCGATCACCTGGGTACCGTGCATCACGAGCTGCACTACACGGTGCAGGAAGGTCTCGACGCCCTGAGCGAGGTGATCTATCACCTGGAAACCTACGATGTCACCACCATCAGAGCCTCTACCCCCATGTACCTGATGGCGCGTCGCATCAAGGCCATGGGCATCAAGATGGTGCTGTCCGGCGAAGGCTCGGACGAACTGTTCGGCGGCTATCTGTATTTCCACAAGGCGCCGAATGCCAAGGAATTCCACGAAGAAACGGTGCGCAAGCTGCAGGCGCTGCACATGTTCGACTGCCTGCGAGCCAACAAGTCGATGGCCGCCTGGGGCGTGGAAGCCCGGGTACCCTTCCTCGACAAGGAATTCATGGACGTGGCCATGCGCCTGAACCCAACCGACAAGATGTGCGGCAACGGCAAGATGGAAAAACACATACTGCGTGAAGCCTTCAGCGATCTGCTGCCCGTTGATGTGGTATGGCGCCAGAAGGAGCAGTTTTCCGACGGCGTGGGTTATTCCTGGATAGACAGCCTGAAGGAAATGGTGGAAACAGAGGTGACGGATCAGATGATGGCGGCGGCGGCGTTCCGGTTCCCGCTCAACACCCCCACCAACAAGGAAGCCTATTATTACCGCGCCATCTTCGAAGGCCACTTCCCGCAGGAGTCCGCCGCCCACTGCGTGCCTTGTGGTCCGTCCGTCGCCTGCTCCACCCCCACGGCACTGGAGTGGGACGAGCAATGGAAGAACATGGCCGACCCATCCGGCCGGGCAATAAAAGGCGTTCATACCCAGTCTTACTGAGCCACCCGACGACACCGGGTAGCGCCTTCACAGGCGCCACCCGGCATCTCACCTCCATGAAAATAACGTCGTTATTGACGCCTCGGTCACCTGTCTTTTGTATGTTATTCATTTATGTTACTGCGCAGGGATATGCTAATGTATCCGTAAAATCAGCTCCAAATGAGTTAATGTGATACATCTCGATCCCAGCACCCTCAACCTGCCCGTCGAACGTCTGATGCACATCGCCCTGCTCAACTGCAGCCCCGATACTCCCTTGCATGAAGCCGCAGAGCGCATGGCCAGGCGCCAATGCAGCTCCATACTGGTCATGCAACGCGGCGTGGCCGTTGGCATCTGGACCGAGCACGACAGCCTGCGGCTCGACTTCAATGATCCGGGCTCCCTGAACATTCCTATCGGCAAGGTGATGAGCAGCCCGGTGATCAGCCTGCCCCTGCACACCCCGGTGGCGGAAGTAGCCCGGCGGTTCGACGAAGAACAACGTCGGCATTTTCTGGTAGTGGACGATGAAGGCCAGCCGCAGGGAATAGTGTCCCAGACCGATATTGCACTGAAGCAGGGATTGGAGCTATACCTCAGCCTGCGCAAGGTTCACGAGGCGATAAACAGCCAGCCGCTGATGCTGCAGGGCACCCTGTCGCTCGGCCAGGCAGCGGCCCTGATGCTGGAGCAGGGACAAGATGCGGCCGTGGTCGCCTGTGACGACGGTGAGTTCGGCATTATCACCGAGCGCGACCTGGTACGCTTTGCCGCCCGTCACCCGGGCAATATCCCGCTTGGCACCCTGGCCAGCCGCCCGCTACTGACCATAGACAGCCAGGATACCCTGCTGCGTGCCAGGGATATGCTGATCGACAACCATCTCCGTCATCTGGCGGTACAGGACAATAGCTGTCGGCAAAATCCGCAAATAGTAGGGCTGCTCGGTTTTAGTCATATTCTGGAAGGTGCCGACCGGCGTTACCAACTGGAGTTACAGCAGGCCCTGACACAACGCGACCAGGCCCTGAGCCGTTCCCGACTCAACCTGCAACTGGCCGAACGAGTGATAGACGCCTCGCTGGAAGGAGTGATGATCACCAATGCCAAAGGCCAGATCGAATTCGTCAACCCGGCCTTTACCCATACCACCGGCTATCTGCTGGAAGAAGTGATGGGCAAAACGCCCGCCGTTCTGTCTTCCGGGCGCCATGATACTGACTTCTACAATGGCATGTGGCACACCCTGCAACAAAAAGGCTACTGGCGCGGCGAAATCTGGAACCGGCGCAAGAGCGGGCAGCTGTATCTGGAATTACTCACCATCACCGCCATTTCCGATGCGGAGGGTAACAACAGTCATTATGCGGCCTTGTTCAGCGATATTACCCATATTCGGGAGAACGAGGATCAAATCCGCAAACTGGCCTATTACGATGCCCTGACCAAGCTGCCAAATCGTCGTCTGCTCGAAGACCGACTGGAACTGGCCATTCGCCATGCACATCGCCACCAACAGCGACTGGCGGTGCTCTTTATCGATCTCGATCATTTCAAACAGGTCAACGATACTCTGGGGCATGCCGCCGGCGACGAGCTGCTGCTTGATGTGTCGCGCCGCATGACCGCCCTGTTACGGGAAGATGACACCCTGGCCCGGCTGGGGGGAGATGAATTTATCGCCCTGCTGCCGAACTTGAGCAAACCAGATGAAGTGACTCGCATCGCCCGCCGTCTGCTGGACGCCATCGGCGAGCCCTTTCAGATCAAGGGTCAAAGCTTCCGTATCAGCTGCAGCCTGGGGGTAAGCCTCTACCCGGACGATGCCGCCGACGTCGAACAGCTGCTGCATCATGCGGATGCCGCCATGTACCGAGCCAAGCAGGAAGGCCGCAATTCCTTCCGACTATACAGCACCCGCCTGGATGTACGCGAGCATCGTTGGCTGGCCATGGAAACGGCACTGCGCGACTCCATCGACAGCGGCGAAGGGCTCGGCCTGCATTACCAGCCCCTGGTGGAGCGGGATTCCGGCCGACTCTACAGCATGGAGGCGCTGGCCCGCTGGCATCACCCGGAGTTCGGCCAGGTCTCCCCCGCCGATTTTATTCCCCTGGCCGAACGCTCCGGCCTGATACTGCCGCTGAGTCGCTATCTGATGCATAGGGTCGCGGCCCAGCTGCGCACCTGGCTGGACGCGGGTCTGACACCGGTGCCGGTCGCCGTCAACCTGTCGGCCCAACAGTTCTGGCAGCAGGATCTGATTGAACAAATCCGTGCCCTCTATGATGACTACCGGCTGCCGGCAGGCCTGATCAGCTTTGAACTGACCGAAAGCATGCTGCTCGACAAGCAGCAGCAAGCGGTACAGGTATTACAGGAGCTGCGCCAATTGGGCTGCCGGGTGGCGATGGATGACTTCGGCACCGGCTACTCTTCTCTCAGCTACCTGCACCAGTTGCCGATCACCACCCTCAAGATAGACAAATCCTTTATTCAGCAACTGGGCGAAAACCAGGGTAGCAACACCATACTGGCCGCCATCACCGGCATGGCTCAGGGCCTGAAACTGACGGTGGTCGCCGAAGGCGTAGAGAGACAGGACCAGTTGATCACCCTGCGCCAGTATCACGTCAATCTGATCCAGGGCTACCTGACCGGCCGCCCCATGCCCGCCGAGCACGTTGCCAGACAATACCTGATGAATGACAACGGCAGACCGGAAGAAGGAAAGAGAGAAAGGAAAGAGTAGAAAGAACACCCATCTCCGGATAACGAGAGGGAGTCCTCATCGTTAATGGCATGGTGAGTGGGCGACCTGCAGACCGCCCACCAGAAACAGAGCCTGGAGCCGAAGGTGATCGCCAGGACGGGGGCAAGCGCCGGGCAGTCCCGGCGCTTGCCCCCGTTTTTGGTTAAATTTTCACCATTCGGCCGATAAACTGGATGGGGCCGGTAGGCAGGCCGGTAGGCGAGCCTCCGGCCTGCTCCAGGGTCAGCTCGAACAGCTGGTTGGGGGCCAGCGGAGGCAGGGTATCCAGCGGCACCCGCAGACGTTGGCCCGGCTCCACCAGGCCGAGAGAAACAGGCCGGTTCCAGTCGTCACCCTTGGTCCAGAACTCCAGTACCCGATCCGCCGGCACTTCCACCGCAGCCAGGGGGATCAGTTGAATTTCACTGGGATCGCTGGCTTGAACCAGCCAGCCCGGCGCCCTGTCTTCCGGTGCTGCCAGCACGACGATGTAACGGGGCTCAGGCAAGGGACGATACACGACGGCCACGGTAAGCAACACACTCATGGCCAGGCTGGCGGCAGTCAGCCCTCGCCACAGCCCCAGCCGCTGCCACCAGCGAACAGGCTCGACTGTTGCCCTGATCCGGGACAGAGCATCCAGGCTGCGCTCGACCCGGAGCCACAGCCGGGGAGAGGGTGTTTGTACCGCCGCCAGCCCCGTCAGTGGATGCAGTCGCTCTTCCCACTTCGCCACCGCCGCCTGCAGCGGTTCATCGTGCTCCAGCCGCTGTTCCAGCCATCGCCGTTGTTCGACAGGCAAGGTACCCAGCACATACTCCCCGGCCAGGGCATACAGTTCGGGATCGTACTGATGTACATCGCTCATGCCATGCACTCCCTCAGAACTATCAGACTGCGCCGGATCCAGGCTTTGACCGTTCCCAACGGCGCCCCCATCCGATCGGCAATTTCATGATGGCTACAACCGTCTACGTAGGCATGCAGAATACAGTTACGCCGTTCAGGCTCCAGCTGATCCAGGCAATGTTCAACCCGCTTGTCATGATCATGCCAGGATTCCCCATCCCGGCTCTGCAGCCAGTGTTCGTATGACTGTCGGGCATCCAGCGCCTCAGCGCCATGCTGATCCAGACCAAGTTCCCGCCCCCGGTTACGCACCGTATTCAGAGCCAGATGCCGGGCCACGCTGTAAATCCAGCCCCGGGCCGACCCCCGGGCCGGGTCGAAGCTGTCGGCACGCAGCCAGATGTTGATCAGGGCATCGTGCACTATGTCTTCCGCCAGGGCATGATCGCGCACGATACGCAGCACCACTCCCAGCAATCGCCCTCCTTCCTGTTCATACAGGGTGTGAAGGCCATGGCGATCCTTACGGGCACAGGCCGCTAACGCGGCCTGGTAATCAAAATCCTGATTGGGTTCTGTCATCGGCGAAGCACCATCCACATAGTTTTCAAACGAAGCCTTTTTTGTGAGGCAGAGTATAGTTCAATTCGCTGCGGATGGTACTGCGCGCTCCTTTAGCTGGCTTTCCAGAAAATATAATTGGCCTGGTATTTAACGATCTGACGTTCGCCCTTGTTGGCTTCACCGCAGGCCATCGCCGGCGCCACCCCACCCTGGGTGTCCAGCCGCTGGATATAAGTGACGCCGACCATGGCCCCCTCTCCCATCGCCGGATTGGCCTGTACCAGTTGATAAGGGATATTACCCTCGCCCCCCGGGGACACGGCCAATTGAGTCCCTGTCACCTTGGAACCATCCATCGCCGCCCAGGTGGCCGGCGGCCCGAAATAACGCCCCACCTGCTTGCCACTGCTATCGTTCAGTACCGCATTAGGCCCGGCAAACGCCCAACCCAGTTCGCCAGGGGCATCGGGCTTATCACGACATTCGTAGGTAATTTCGCCCACCCCCACCGTTTCCAGCGCGACCTTGTGGCCTGCCGGCACCTGCATGCTTTCGGGCACCATGGCGTGGGCAACGGAAGACAGGCCAAGCAACAGGGCCGAGGCCAGTACCGGGGTCATTTTGAGCTGAATATTTTGCATGTCATATCTCCTTGTGACGGTAGTACCAAGAGCGGCAATAGGTGCCACCCTTGTACTACCCGCCAGCGGAGCAAACGGATGCAGCAATAAACAGATTTTTTCACATTTTTTGAAATACAGGGATCATGGCCCTTTGTCGGCTCGCTCTGCCTGTAATCCGGCCAGCAAACCGCTGCGCCGCTCTACCCGTCTTTGTACCGCCTGTTCGAACACCGAGGGCCGACTTTCAATCAGGCTGAAATGATGGCGGGCCCGGGTGATGCCGGTGTAGAGCAGTTCCTTGGTCAGCACCGGATTGAGACCATCCGGCAGGATCAGGGCGGTGTGGGCAAATTCCGAGCCCTGGGATTTGTGCACCGTCATCGCAAACACGGTTTCCACCGCACTCAGACGGCTGGGCAACACGAACCTGAGCGAGCCTGAGCCGTCGTTGCGCGGAAAGGCCACCCGCAGCAGGGTCCGACCCGGCTCGTCCGGCAGCCGCAGAGCGATGCCGATGTCACCGTTCATCAACCCCAGGCTGTAATCGTTACGAGTCACCAGCACAGGGCGCCCCTCGTACCAGCCCTGATCCGCCGGTAATAGGCCGCGCCGATGCAACAGGCCGGCGATGCGCAGGTTAAGGCCTTCCACCCCCCAGGGACCCTTACGTACCGCGCACAGCAGCCGGAACTGATCAAAGGCGGTCAGCACCTGGCCCGCCCACCGGCTCCAGGCCGGGTGCTCCGGCGGACAGGCCGCCGCCGGCCGCTCGCGTTGCAGCAGTTCGAGGTAACGACCATAGCCGCAGGCCTCTCCCCGCCCCTTGAGCAACAATCTGTCCAGCGTCTTGTCCTGCTCGCCGCGCAGTCGTTGCAGATGCAGATCGGCGTTACCCTCGTTCAGAATGGCGCGGGCGGTGGTCGCATCCTGCTCGTTGACCGCCTGGGCCAGTCGTCCTATGCCGGAGCCACTGCCGAAGCGGCGGGAATAGCGCAGCATCAGGGTGCGCTGGGCCAGCGGATGTTGCCCGGCACTGCCCGGCTGCAAGGCCGGGTGGGCCAGGGTTTCGCCGCTCATCAGCTCCAGCCAGCGACCCAGTTCCGGATCGTAAAAACCGCCCTCCGCATCCCGGCACAGATCGCCGAGCAGGGCCCCCGCCTCCACCGAGGCCAGCTGATCCTTATCACCCAGCAGGATCAGCCGGGCATGAAGCGGCAGCGCCGCCAGCAGGCAGGCCATCATCTCCAGGTCGATCATCGAGGCTTCATCCACCACCAGGACATCGAGCGGCAACAGATTACCCGCATGATGCCGAAAATGTCGGCTGTCGGGCAGGCTGCCCAGCAGCCGGTGCAGCGTGGTGACCTCACTCGGGATTTGGCTACGCACCGCCTCGCTCACCGGCAGCGAGGCAACCTGGGCGCCGATGGACTCGGTGAGCCGGGCGGCCGCCTTGCCGGTGGGGGCCGCCAGCCGGATACGCAGCGACTGGTCGCCCGCCGACTGCTGCAACAGCGCCAGCAATCGCACCACGGTAGTGGTCTTGCCGGTGCCGGGGCCACCGGTAATGAGGCTGAAATTGCCCCGGGCCGCCAGCGCGCAGGCCAGCTTCTGCCAGTCGGTCTGCCGCTGGCCATCCACCACCAATGGCTCGGGAAACAACTGCTCCAGCCGCTCGCTCAACTGCTCGGGCAAGGCCGGTTGCTGGCTCAGCCTGCTGGCAAGCGCCCGGGCCACCGACTGCTCGTAGCGCCAGTAACGACGCAGATAGAGTCGCCCGCCGTCCAGTACCAGCGGGGTGGAGGCATCGCCGGCGGCCGACGCCACCAGATGGCTTGCCTGCAACCGCCGACACCAGTCATCCAACCCGACCTCCGCCAGTACCTTTGATGGCAAGGGGCTGGTGCCGGCTTCGTCTCCTTCCGGCGGCAGCGACAGCGCAAAATCGGGGCTGGCAAGGGTGGCGGCCAGATCCAGACACACATGACCGTGGCCCAGCTGATGGCTGGCCAGCGCCGTCGCCAGCAGCAACAGAGGCTCGGCGTCCGGCTCCAGCTCGGCAAAAAAACCGGCCAGGGCCCGATCCAGCGCCCGCAGCCAGCCCTGCTCAACCCAGCTGTCCAGCAAGTCAAACATCGATTGATGGCCATTCAGCGCCGGTTCGACCATCACATCAGACTGCATCATTTGTTAACTCCTCGTCAGACTCACCACTCAGGCCGGGGCCGGTAAAGAGGGCGTCCAGGGTTTCTATCAGTTCGCGGGGCGGCCTGTCCCGGTAGACGGCTGGTGGATGACGCACGAACAGATAGAGGGCGCCGCCCATGTGGGTATCGTAATCGTAATCGGGTAGTCGCAACTTCAACTGGCGATGCAGCGCCAGCAGGTAGAGCACATACTGCAGATCGTAACGGTGTTTCAGCACCTGTTCGTTCATGGCGGCCTCCGTATAGGCCGCCTCGTCATTGCCCAGCCAGTTCGACTTGTAGTCCACCACGAAGTAACGACCCCGATGTTCAAATACCAGATCGATAAAGCCCTTGAACATGCCGTTCAGGGTATCGGGCAGCAACTCGGCTCTGGGCTCTCCCGGCAGCACGGCGGTCTGCACCAGGGCATCGATGCGGCGCACGTCCACCCGGCTGACCTCCAGCCAGAATTCCAGCTCCGGCTGAAAGGCACTCAGCCCGGCCAGCCTCGGTGCCGTCATTTCCGATGTGGGCTCACACAAGGGCGTATGCAACAACTGCCGCAGCCAGCCCCCCAGCGGGGCTATCCATTCGCTCAGGCCGCGTAGCTGGCAGCGCCGGGCCAGCTGATCCGCCAGCGCCGGCGAGTCGGCATCGAAGCCCTCGCGTCCGGCCAGTTCCAGCAGACCGTGCAAAAAGGTCCCCGGATTGGGCCCGCGCGGAAAACGGTGCAGGGTCGGCGTTTCACCGGGACGCAGCGGCATGAATACCGACTCTCGTTCATCGTCTGCCACCGTGGCCGCCGCCGGACTCTCCGGGGCGGCATCCTCGAAGCGCCGCGTCGGCCTGACCGCATTCACCTCGCCGGTGCGCAGGGCACTGTAAGAGGCAATCCACCAGTGCTCGGCGGCGGGCCGGCTTGGGATGCGCCAGTGGGGCTCGGTGGCGGCTTCCTCCCGGCCCTCTAAAGGCTGCGCACTCGGCACGGGCACGGGCGCCAGCTCGATTTCACCCGCCATCGCCAGCGGCCCCAGCCAGTCGGCCAGCGCCCGGCTGTTGGGCAAGGGCACTCCGGCGCCCAGCAGGTAGCCCAGCGCCGAGTCATGCAGGCGCGAGCCTTTGGCATTGCCCACCTTGATATCGGCCAGGCCCAGCCAGCAGGCGTGACGGGCGCGGGTCAGGGCCACATAAAGCAGCCGCAGATCCTCCCCCAGTCGCTCGCGGTCGGCCTGCGCCAACTGCTCTTCGTCCGGTGTCAGCACCAGGCGGCGGCGCTCGCCATCGTGCAGTTGCACCGCCCTGCCCTTTTTCTGCGCCTTGAACGAGCAGATAAAAGGCAAAAACACCAGCGGGTATTCCAGTCCCTTGGACTTGTGAATGGTCACCACCCGCACCAGGGCCGCATCGCTTTCCAGCCGCAGTACCTGTTCGTCCGCCGCCAGCCCCTCGCCGCCAATCAGCTCGGCCAGATGACGGGTCAGCGCCTGCTCCCCGTCCAAGGTAGCCGCCGCCTGCTGCATCAGTTCGGCCAGATGCAGCAGGTTGGTCAGGGCCCGCTCGCCATCGGTCCGCACCATCAGCCGGCCCGGCAAGGCGAAGTCGTGCAGCAGCTGATGCACCATGGGCAGCACCCCCTGCCGACGCCAGCGGCTGCGATAGTCGCGAAACTGCATCACCCGCCGCTCCCAACTGCGTTCGTCCTGATTGAGCTGCTCAAGCTCGCTCAGGGTCAGCCCCAGGCTACGGCTGGCCAGGGCCGCCCGCAGCAAGCGGTCCTGCTCCGGCTCGGCGCAGGCACGCAGCCACAACAGCAGATCCCTCGCCTCCTGGCTGTCGAAGATGGAGTCCTTGTCGGACAGGTAAACGCTGCGTACCCCGCGGGCGGCCAGCTCGGTGCGAATGGCCTCGGCCTCCCTGAAGTCCCGGACCAGCACGGCGATGTCGCTCGGCTGCAGCGCGGTCAAGCCCTGCTCACCGACAAAACCGGCCTGGCCCCGCCGCCCCAGGTTGAGCAGTGCGGTTATTTCGGTGGCCGCGCCGGCCGCCATCTGCTCGCGATAGGCCGCCCCCGACACCGGCTCGTCCTGCTCCAGCTGCCAGATGGTCAGCGCCGGCTGACCGGCAGCAAATGGGTGTCCTTTCTCGTTGGCAAATGGGTGTCCTTTCTCGTTGGCATTGCTGTTGACGTGCCACCGCTCTTTGCGGCCCTTGGCCTGCACCGGCATGAAGGGCAGCGGATTATCGGCGCCCTCACGGAACAGGAAGGCGCCCTTGCCGTCGTCACGCTGTTCGGCCAGCTCGAAGATCCGGTTGACCGCAGTCACCATGGCGGTTGCCGAACGAAAGTTGGTGTCCAGGCTGTCGTGACGACCGCTGGTGGCCTGCCGTGCACTCAGATAGGTATGAATATCGGCACCGCGAAAGGCGTAAATCGCCTGTTTGGGATCGCCAATCAGGAAGAGGCCGCTGCTGGTGTGGTTCTCGACCAGCCGGTAGATGCGGTCGAAAATGCGGTACTGCAGCGGGTCCGTGTCCTGAAATTCATCGATCAGCGCCACCGGAAACTGGTGGCGTATCACCTCGGCCAGCCGGTCGCCGTTGTCCCCCTGCAGGGCGTCGTCCAGCCGGGACAGCATGTCGTCGAAGCCCATCTCGGCCCGGCGGCGCTTTTCCTCGTCGAAACGCCGGCTCACCCAGGCGGCGGCGTGGCGGCGGGGGGCCTCGAGAGGAGCAGCAAGGGCGACAAGCTGCGCAGGCAGGGTCTGCATGGCCGTAAAGGCGGGGTGTGAAGGTGCATCCCCGACTTTCCAGGCTTCCGCTATTCCCTCGGGCGTCAGGCGATAAAGTGCCGCCTCGCTGAGCGAAAGCTCAACCGCATCACTGTTGAACCAGTCACCTATGGCAGCCAGCCAACCGTCGGTACGCCTGGCTTGCAACCACTTGCCGTGAACCTGCTTTGCCGCTATGGCCGCTTGCAAGATGCCATCAATTTCTTCCAGCCAGACGCCCCAGGGCGCCTTGAGCCGGGCTAAGGTCTCCGCATGTCGCTGTAGATCCGCCGCCAGCAGCTCGGACAGGGGCTCGCTCGCCTCGCCCGACTCCTGCAACAGGGGCCGCAGTTCGCCAAGCAGGGTGTCCGGCGTTTTCCAGTGGCTGATCACCCAGTCCAGCGCCTCGCCCGCCAGCGGATAGCACTGCTGGCGCCAGTAGTCACGCACCACCAGCACCAGCAGCTCGCTGTGATCGGTCTGCAGGGTCTGGGTAAAGAGGCTGCCGCTGTCGAAGGCGTGCTCGCGCAGCATGCGCTGGCACCAGCCGTGAATGGTGGACACCGCCGCCTCGTCCATCCACTGGGCGGCGATGTCGAGCCGCCGGGCGCAGGCGGGCCATTGTTCGGAGTCGAAGTCGGCCTTGAGTTGCACCAGCAACTCATCGCCCTCGGCTGCGCCACGAAATACCAGTGCCGCCTCCACCAGCCGGGCCCGGATGCGGTCGCGTAGTTCACGGGTGGCGGCATCGGTAAAGGTCACCACCAGGATCTCCGGCGGCAGCAGCTCGCGTTCGAAGCCGGCGTTGCCGCCGTGGCCCAGCACCAGCCGCAGATAGAGTGCCGAAATGGTAAAGGTTTTACCGGTACCGGCGCTGGCCTCTATCAGTCGGCTGCCATGCAGCACAAACCGCAGCGCCAGCGGGCGGGAGGAAGGTGCGCTCATTGCTCTGTCTCCAGCGATTCGGGTTGATGGTCCAGCAAGGGTTGATAGAGGCGGGTACTCCAGTCGGCGAAGTCGCTACTGGCGTTCAGCGCCGCAAAGGTCGGGTACTGGCGAGACAGGGCTGCATTTTGCCGGCATTCTCCGACAAACTGGTAATCGTCGCCTTCGTAGGCTTTGCGGGCCTTTTCCTCGTCCTGCTGTTCAAGCCAGACCATGGCGGTATTCAGCGCCACCGGCAGCGGCGCCTCCAGCCCGAGTCGCCAGGCCTCCAGCCAGCTCTGCAGAATGCACTCGGCGTGACGCCGGGGCAAGGGCAGGAACAACAGGGTTTCGTCTTCTCCCACCAGCAGTGTGGTCAGCTCTATGCCGACGGCAGCCGCCGTCACCTGGGTCACGAAAGGGCGCAACAACCGATGCCATTTGAAGGTTTTCTTGTTCATCAGGGTGCCCGGTTGCAGCTCGATGCGCGCCAGCCGTTCGCCGTCCCTATGCAGGCCACCCAGCCAGCCTTCAAGCGCTATGCCCTCATGAACAAACCGCAAGGGCAAGGGTGACTCCAGCGGTGTCGGCCACTGCCGGCACACCGCCTGATAGCGCTGCAGCTGCTCGGGCAAGGGCGCCAGCAGCTGTGCTTTCTGTCGTTCGCCGAAACCGGCCAGTGGCAGCAGGCCCTGGCCTTCGAGCCGGCGGGCCTCCAGGGCCAGTGACTGCCCCGGGGCCTCGGCCGACTGGCTGGCCTGCTCCAGCAGTTGCCGTTTCAGCTGATAAAGCTGCAAACCATTGAGTTCGAAGGGCTCTTCATCCAACTGGGGCGGTGTTTCTTCATCCAGATAGACCTTGAGCCGCTGGGTAAAGAAGTGCCCCACAGGATCACGCAGAAAATGCTGCAACCGATCCAGCGGCTGCGCCTCGTCGAACTCCAGCGGCGGCAAGACGGCCTCGTGCCGAGGCATCAGACTGCGGTGCAGGCCGGCCCATTCCCGGGCGTAACTGAACAACGGCCCCTCTTCACCAAAATAGGCCTTGCTGAACGGCTGAAGCGGGTGTTCCGTGGTAATGGCGGGCAGCAGCTCACGACCGTCGTCCATGCGCCAGCCGCCGGCCAGGTGATCCCGCAGCTGGCCGACCAGCACCGAGGGCGGCCGTTCGCTGTTGTCGCGAATGCTGCGCCCCACCCAGCTGATATAAAGCCGTTCGCGAGCCGACAGCAGGGCCTCCAGCAGCAAGTAGCGGTCGTCTTCCCGCCGGGAACGGTCTCCGGGGCGGTAATCCCCCGCCATCAGATCGAAGTCGAGCGGGGTCACGCTACGCGGGTAGTCGCCGTCGTTCATGCCCAGCAGGCAGACCATGCGAAAGGGAATGGCCCGCATCGGCATCAGGGTACAGAAGTTGACCGCTCCGGCCAGAAAACGCTGGCTGAGCGAGCCCTGATCCAGGGCCCCCAGCCAGGCCTCGCGCACCACGTTGAGCGGCAGCGGCTCCTCGAGTTCGACCCCGGTACAGAGCTCCTGCCAGTTTTCCAGCGCCTCGGTCAGGCCTGCCAGCAAGGTTCGTTCCCGGTCGTTGGCCGGCCGAAAACACGACTCCAGCAGCTCATGCATCACCTGTCCCCACTCTGCCGGCAGACGAGGCCGAGACAGCTGTCGATGCAAGGCAGCCAGGGTATCCAGCAGCCTGACCAGGGGGCCGATCAAGGCCGCGTCCAGGCCACCGATTTCATCAAAAGGCTCTATGCCCTGACAGGCATCCCCCGATCCCACCGCATAACCGAGCAGCATGCGGCGCAGGCCAAAGCGCCAGGTATTCTGTTCCAGATCCGCCGGCAGCCCAAGGACGGCACGACGCCCGGCATCCAGCCCCCAGCGTACCCCGGCGCCTTCAATCCAGCGATGCAAGGTGGGCAGGTCCTGTTCGTTGATGCCGAAGCGATCGCGCAGTGCCGGCACTTCCAGCAGGTCCAGTATTTCGCTCACCGTCTGACGGTTGTCCGGCAGACGCAACAGTTGCTCCAACGCAATCAATAAGGGTTCCGTGCCCCTACTGCCCTGATCCGCCAGGGTAAAGGGAATGTAGCGGTCGTCTTCCCGTACGTACTGGCCGAACACCGCCTGGATATGAGGAGCGTAGATGTTGACGTCCGGCACCATGACGATGATGTCGCGCGGACGCAGGCCGGCATCGGTGCTGAAATACTCCAGCAGTTGATCGTGCAGTATTTCCACCTCGCGCTGGGCACTGTGGGCCACATGGAAGCGAATGGAAGCGGTGTCATCAATCAGCGGCGGCCACTGCTCACGGGTTTCCGCCAGCGGCCGCAGGTTGAGCATGTCGTCCTGCAACTGGCCGAGCTGGTGGCTGGTATCCCCTTCACCGAACAGGTCGATGCGGCTGCCGACGGCGTCGAAGCGGGCGCGATAGTGTTCGGGATCGTCGACGCTGTCGAGCAGGTTGATGTAGTCCCGCCCCTGCTTGCCCCAGGCCGCCAGCAGAGGGTGGGCATGTTGATGCAGATCGTTGTCGGTCAGCTCAAGTGGCTGTCCTGGTTTACGGGCATGGCGGCGGTAGCGGTGCCGCAGCAGGTCCTGATCCGGCACTATGTCGCCCCAGTGATGCTGACAGGGGTTATGCACGCACAGCAGCACCTGGGTGAAACGCGCCAGTGCCGCCAGCGCCTCCAGAGTCTGGGCAGGGAGCGAGGAAATACCGAACACGATCACCCGGCGCGGCAGACCGGCCGGGCGTTCCCTGCATTCACGCAAATGCTCGACAAAGCGCGGGTGTACCCCGGCGCGGCTGCCGGCCAGCTGTTCGTGGCCCACGTCTTCCAGCAATGTCCGCCACAGCGCCGGCTGCCACAGCACCGCCTCATCCAGCGGCACTGGCCCCCGGCGGGCGCTGATGATCCGGTCGCGCCCTGCGGCCCACTCCGCCAGCCAGTCGGCTCTGTATACCTGATACTGATCGAACAAGTCCGCCAGTCGCTCGGCCAGTTGATAGCGCTTGCGACAATCGTCATCATGCTGCAGAAAACGGTGCAACGGCGCAAAGCGCTCATCGGCCAGCAGCTCGGGCAACAACCGCATCAATCGCCAGGTAAGCGGTGCCTTGTCGAGTGGCGACTGCAACGGA
This sequence comes from Oceanisphaera submarina, assembly GCF_046521305.1. Classification (NCBI taxonomy): domain Bacteria; kingdom Pseudomonadati; phylum Pseudomonadota; class Gammaproteobacteria; order Aeromonadales; family Aeromonadaceae; genus Oceanisphaera; species Oceanisphaera submarina. The sequence goes on from NZ_JBKGFN010000001.1 coordinate 193,711, forward strand.
ATACTGTGACTACCGAGCACGGAACGGTAGGTTTGCCACAGAAAACGCGCCGGCAGATCCACCTGCATGGCAGCGGCAATACCGCCGCTGCGATGCTCGGCCAGCGCCAGCTTCAACCACTGGGCGATGCCGTTGCTCTGCACCAGTATGACCTCGTTTTCCAAGGGGGCCAGCGGGTTACTCCGCATCCAGGCCACCGCCAGATCTCGTAGTTCCTCCAGCTGGTTGCCGTGCACCACCATCAACCCCGGCGTCAGCGCATCTTTCTTCTGCATTCGAATCCCTTGTTATGAGCCCGCACCGCCCCATGATAATGCCAAATCCCTCCTCTTGGGATACCCATCTTTCGGCCGATCACTCTGGACTGTTCGGCAGGAACTAATCAGGACACCCACTTCACAAGCCCCGAAGCTTGTGGCTCATAATAAAGTCCCCAGCTGAGTGATCTGGCCAAGGTAGGGACCACATGAATCCATCAAGGATAATACGTTTAAGGAACAGGGTTGGATGCGGGTAGACAGGCAAAAAGTAAGCTAACACGCTTGTCTCGGCGTTTAATGAGAATAAAGGCAACCCGTCTTGGTCGGTACAGAAGTCAGGCACGGCTTATGGTGAAAAAGACGGGCCCTGCACACATCGTCGGTGATGAGCCTGGGCATAGCGTATTCTGCTCGCTCCACGACCGATCACGCTGCCTCGAGATAAGTGATGAGGCTTCAGAGCAGCGAGAAAGCCTGCCGAGTCCAGTCCCAGGCGTGTCAGAATGGGCGGGGTATCCACGGCTATCACGCCGGCTTTGCCTTCCCGCCTCGCCCTGCCCGCCCAGTCTACCAGTTGCAGATAGTCGGCAAAGGAGAAAGGAATGCCTTTTTCCTTATCTTGATGAAAGTGTTCGATAAAGGGGAGCAGCGCTAGCTCTTGAGTCTGACCGCCCGGAGTATGCTTGTTTGACCGAACATAGCGCCGAATCCGTTGATGCAGAGACACATCCACCGAGTCTTCCGGTTTGTTCACTACCCCGGCGCGCAATGGATTAAGATCGACGTAGGTCATGCAGGCCAGCAGACCTACATCATCCAATATGGCCTGTGAGCGAAAACGCCCTTCCCAGAACCGGCCCTTGCAGTTGTCTTCCTCATTGGCCTTACGAGCAATATGCTCGTTGAGGCAGCGCATATACCAGGACAAATCACTCAACCGACGGCGCCAGCCGGCAATAATGGCCTGCGCCCGCTGCTCTGTCTCGGTATCCGTCGTTCCCGCCATATAACGTACCACCGGTACCGGCAGTCGAAACAACAGCTGCCAGCGCGCCACCACCTCGTTCTCAGTCAATGCCTCGGCGGCGGCAGTATCCACATGCATTACCAGATGATAGTGATTGGCCATGACCGCATAGGCGCATAAATCGATAGTGAATACCTTCTGCAACTGTTGCAACCGCGCCAGTACCCAGCGTTTTCGATGGTTGAAATCCTGGCCGGTCAGCCGGTCTTCGCCGCACAGGTAGGCGCGTCGCACGCAACGACAGATACAATGGTAGTAAGGTGTATCAGCCGGTGACACCAGCTCGGAACGAGGACGAGTCATAAATAAAGCCCTCCAAGTACAACGAATTAACCTCAAGCTTAGTTTCAGTTCAAATAAACAACCAAGCTGATGGGTGTCCTTTGGTTTTTTGATTTTTTTTGGGTGTTCGGTTTGTTACCCCGATGTTTTCTACCCTGAGCTGATGCTCATGGGTCAGACTCTGCGCCCAGATCCATCGCCTGCTCCGGCGGGATACGAGCAAAGCTTACCGGCATCTTGCGCAGGCTATCCTTGCCGCGAGCGGTCAGATCGGACATGAACTGAAACTGCTGCCGCGGATCCATCGGATAGGCCTTGATGCGATAATGGGTGCCCCAGGGTTGCTCTTCCAGCAGTACCAGCACCGGCCTGCTCAGTTTGAGATAGGGGCTGGACAGTGTCACGTCTTGCAGCACCCTGCGCACTTCGTGGGCATCGTGATCCGGTGCCAGATAAAAGCTCACCACGCACATCAGACTGACCCCGCCGTTGTTGGCGTTATGGATAAGCCCGGTCCACAGCTTCTGATGGGGAATAAACACCACGGTATCACTCGGGGTCACTACCTCCACCACCCTCATACCTACATGCCTGACCTCGCCGTAGATCCCCTCTACTTCTATCCAGTCACCGGGTCGGTAAGGCAGTTCATAGGCCGCCACTGCCCCCGCCAGCAGGCTGCTGACATAATCTTTGAGCGCAAAACCGATGGCCAAACCGGCTGCGCCCAGAATGGCCAGGGTGTTCTGTACCGTCGGCTCGATAAAAAGCGGTACTATCCACAACAGCGCGGCCACTAGCACCAGAATGCGAATGGTGGGGATCAGCGCCAGCACAAATAACCGTCGGCTGCTGTGTACCCGTTCCGCCAGCCAGGGCAGCAATTTCTGGCTCAGCCACACCAGCAATATTGCCACCAGTATCACCGCCAGGGCTTCCATCAGCGTCTGAGTGGTAATATCCCTGAATAATTTGACCACCCGCTCCGTATTCATACCCACCCCCGCTAAAAGTCGTCCAGCAGATAACCCCGGCTGCCTAGAAAGTCACGCACCGCCAGATAGCCATACACATCAAGCCGCCAGTGCTCCTTATTTCGCTCGACAATACGGAATTGCTCCAGCCGCAACAGCTGCACATTAAGCTGGTCCGGTGCCATTACCGGCAACACCCGTTGCAATTCCTCTCCGCTCAGGCCCCGATGCAGCAGCAGCGAATACAGGATAAAGGCGGTGTCGTCGTTCGCCTCCAGCGGCAATTCCAGCAGCCGTTTGTCTGCGTTTACCTGACATGCCCACAGTGCCAATGCCAGCCCCACGTTGCCTCGCGCCTGGCCGGCCAAATGACTCAGCTGCCGATCCGATCCGGTGATACCATTCTGACGCAGCAAGGCCGACTCGGCCGGAGCAAAGCAATAGACTCGCGGCAGGCTGAGCGGCCAGGCATGCCGTAAAAAAGCAAAGGTCCAGCTGTCGCACACCACCAGGCCCTGACCAAAGTCGCCGTGCAGCAGCCGAGGCAGCAGCACCCGGATGAAGCGCAGGCCGTCGGCGCTGCGTAACAGATAGCGGGCCAAATCGTCAATCAGCCAGGGCACACCCCGGGACGCTTGCTGCTGCCACCACTCGTCCAGCGCCACTGCGCGGATCTGAGCCGGAGCCGGTGGCGTTAACAAGGCCCATCCCTGTTGCCAGGTCCAGTCTCGGGAAATGGCGGCGCAGCCGCTGAAGGGGGGATCCAGCAGAAAACAGACGCCCTGGTCGGCGCCGTCAACCCAGTCTTCAAAATGCGTGTTCAGGGCTCTGACCGCTGGGCCACGTTCAAACGCCTGATAGTCGGGCAGCTCGGTATCAGCATCCTGGGTCGCCGTTTCCTGGTCTTGCAGCCCAAAGACTCGCAGCACTCGTCGCCAGCCCTGCTGAAAACGGGTCACCGTCGGCGCCGCCGGACAATGGAAGTCCTCTACCGGGATCAATTGCCAGTGATTGCGCTCTGTCATCGGACTTCCCCCTTTCATGTGAATTCGCCACTCGCGCAGCCACCTCTGCAGTCAGTGTAGCCGGTGCGGCACACAGACTTGATGTGGCAGGCCAAAGACAGCGGCGAGAGCGGCTGTCATACCGGGGCGTCTGTCGGCTCGCCCCGGTCACATTTTTTGCAGGACAGCAGGTACCCAAGCATGGCCGCCCGCCCGGAGGCTGTCGTGACCCAGGCCCGGTTGATAAAGGGCGGCTGGTGGCGTACATGCTGGAAATGACCGCACTGCAATTCTGCCACCCAGTCATGCTCTTCATCGAGGTGATAACCGATAATCGCTCGTTTCATGTTTATGACTCATTTTTACGCTGAAAGGGAATGGTTCATGTTTAGCTCCAGAACCGTCGAACGGAATAGCAGATAATAAAAAGAGGGGCGGACAAACCGTCCGCCCCTCTTTGTATTTCAATCTCACAAGTTCAATCTCGCACTGCCATTGTCCCTGGCGTTGAACATGCCTTAACCGCAGCACTTCTTGTATTTATTGCCGCTGCCACAGTTGCAGGGGTCGTTGCGCTCGGGGGTTTTATCCTGCTTGACGGTACTGGCCTTGTTGAGCAGCGTGGTCAGCTCGGCAATAGACTCGACCGCGCCCTCATTGCTGTCGATAGTCACCTCGGCGAACAGCCGAGCCTCGGCAACCAGGGCGTCGACTTCCGACTTGCGGGCCTCACTGGTCACCACCAGCGTCAGCGGATGCTTCTTGCTGCCGAGTTTATGACTGGCCTTGGTCTGATAACCATAACTGATGTGGCTTTGGCGCGCATCCTGGCGGCCCTTGAAAAAAAACTTGTCTGACATGTCGTCATCCTTACTGCTTGAAAGGACAGAGGGGTTGCTGACGCGCAATACCCATATCATGGAGTCATAAAAGACGGGCATTGTACTCGAGCCCCGTTAAAACCGCTTCAGAATACTGTCATCATAATCATCGGTATTCAGCGTCAGGTTGAACCTGGCCGCCAGTTTGTCGAGTTGTGCCTGTTTGGTGTTCAGTTCATCCATGATGATGATGTTGTCATCGAGCTTCCACAATTGCCGTGAACCGGCATAACCGTACTGCAGCGCCAGCAGCGCATCGGCATCGCCCTCCTGCGCCGCCGCTTCCAGCTTGCGCATTTTACGGGTGATCTTGTTCAGCGACTGCTTCAGCTCCCACACATACAGCACCTCGGTCAGATAATCATGGTGGCGATATTTACTCAAGCCCAGCCCGATGGCCGCCGCCGCCACCAATACACCCAGCGCATTCCAGTGAAAATGACTGCCGTCCGGAGCCGGAAACAGGGCGATCAGGGTTTGCGAGACAAGCAGGCTGCCCGCCGCCAGCACCAGGCCGCAGCCAATGAGAACGCGATTTAAATGGCGGCGATAACGGGTTTTATCGATGTCGATTAACTTCATAACAACCTGAAAGAAAAGTAAAAAGTGGCCGTATTATAACCAGAAAGCGCATCACTCACTACCGCCGGGAAGCAAAGCCGGGCCATCGGGGGCCGGAACCTGCTACCCTAGACGTCTGATTGCAGCAGACCTGAGCAACCCCGAGCCCATCATGCCGGAAAAAGTCGCGATTTTTGTAGATGTACAGAATGTGTATTACACCTGTCGACAGGCGCTGGGAGGCAATTTCGATTACAACGCCTTCTGGGCCCGGGTGGCCGACGGCCGAGAGGTGGTGGCAGCCTATGCCTATGCCATCGACCGGGGCGACGAGAAACAGCGCCAGTTTCAGAACATTTTACGGGCCATCGGCTTCGAGGTGAAGCTCAAGCCCTTTATTCGACGGGCAGACGGCTCGGCCAAAGGCGACTGGGATGTTGGCATTACCATCGATATACTGGAGTCGGCAGTCATGACCGACACGCTGGTGCTGGTGTCCGGCGACGGAGACTTTGCCATTCTGGCCGACAAGCTGCGCCAGCATTACGGCAAACGGGTCGAAGTGTATGGTGCCCCCGCCCTCACCGCCAGGGCGTTGATGGATGCGGCCAGCGATTTTATCGCCATCGATCAGAGTCTGCTGCTGTCATAAAGCACAGGCACAAAAAAACCGCCTTGCGGCGGTTTTTTTCGGCATTCAGTTCGCAATTAAGCGCGAACGAAATCCAGGTGGGTCAGCTTCGGCTTGAAGGGATGACGCTGTACGTCCTTCACCTTCACCTTCACTTCCTGACCATCGATAACCAGAGTCAGCACTTCGCTGTAGAAAGCGTCGTCAGCCTGAGCGAGAACGGCTTTTTTATGGTCCAGAGCGATAGCTACCGGCTCCTGGCCTGCACCGTAAACGATGGCAGGGATCTTGTCTTCATGACGCAGGCGGCGGCTCGCACCTTTCCCCAGGTCTGAACGAACTTCAGCTTCAAATACGAATGACATAATTTTCTCTCTTAAAGGTTAGTGGCGAACGCTGCGACCGGCATTCGCCTGTAAAAAGCGCGCGGATGGTAACATGCACCGGCCCCGGCAACAAGGTAAAGCAGAGGCCGAGAGGTATTAAGGGTGAGGCGAGGCACGAACGACACACATGCCTCACCCCTCACCGGGTTTACAACGCCGCTATCTGCTGCTGGATACGCTTGTCGGAAATAGGATACGGCGTACCCAGGGTCTGGGCGAAATACGACACCCGTAGTTCCTCTATCATCCAGCGGATTTCCGCCACCTCGGGCACCAACGGCTTGCCCTTGGGCTGCTTGTTCAGCAACGAGCGGTAGGCCTGCTGTACCTGCTGAATTTTCAGCAGGTGTGCCCGATCCCGGTGCGGATCGATCGCCAGTTTGTCCAGCCGGCGCGACAAGGCCTCCAGATAACGACCGAGATCGGTCAGCCGCTCGGCTCCCGTGTCGGTCACGAAGCCCCGGAAAATCAGCCCGTCCAGCTGGGCCTGAATGTCCGACATGGCCATCGCCATCGCCAGATCGATCTTGCCCTTGAGCCGTTTCTTCACGGCGTGAGCCCGACTCAGCACCTCTTCCACCTGCAACGCAATGACGGCCACCGTCTGATCCAGTTCACCGGCAACCTTGTCTTTCAGTACGACAAAGTCCTCGGGCGTCCAGGCCGGCGCGCCATGCTTGCGCATCAGGGCATGCACACCGGCACGAATACAGTCGTCCACCAACTCCAGCACCTTGCCATAAGGGTTGAAATACAAGCCCAGTTTGGCCTTGTTGGGCAGTTTTGCATGTAGGTACTTGATGGGCGACGGCAGTTGCAGCAGCAAGAGCCGGCTCTGACCACTCCACATGGTCTGGGCCTGACTGACTTCGTCTTCACACAGGGTCAGCGCCACGCTGTCGACCTGATCGGCAATGGCCGGATAAGCCTTTACCTCGAACCCGGCGCGCTTGGCGGCATAGGTTTTGGGAATGGTGCGCTCGGGAAAGGCCAGCAATCCCTCCTGCTCGAAGCGATCGTCATCCACCGCCTGGGTCAGCGCGGTCTGCACCTGCCCCTGCAGCGACAGCTTGATGGCCTCCAGGTCCCGGCCTGCGGCCAATACCTTGCCGTCGGCATCCAGCACGCAAAAACGCATGATCAAATGCACCGGCAGCGCCTGCCAGTCCCAGTCTTCTCGCGGTACCGTTGCCCCCGTCATGCGGCGCAGGTGCTTTTCCATCTGATCGAGCAGCTCCCCTTCCAGCGGCGTCATGGTCGCCAGCAGCGCCTCGACGAAGTTGGGCGCCGGCACAAAGTGTTTACGCATCGGCTTGGGCAGTGATTTAATCAGCCCAATCAGCAAGTCGCGGCGCAGGCCGGGCACCTGCCACCGAAACGGCGCCGGCTGTACCTGGTTCAACAACGGCAGCGGAATACGCACGGTCACGCCATCTTCTTCCTGGCCCGGCTCAAACTGGTAGTCCAGCGCCAAATTCAGGCCGTCGTGCTGCCAGGCATCGGGATAATCCCGGGTCGTGACCCGGTCGGCCCGCTCGTTGAGCAGCATTTCTTCGGTAAAATGCAGCAATTCGGGCCGGTCTTTGCGCGCCTGCTTCCACCAGTCATCGAAATGGCGAATCGACACCATGTCGGCGGGCAGCCGTTCGTCGTAAAAACGGAACAGGGTTTCGTCGTCAATCACCAGATCCCGCCGGCGCGACTTGTGCTCCAGGGCCTCGGCCTGTTCCAGCAGGGCTCTGTTATGGTGAAAGAACTCGTGACGGGTGTGCAGCTCGCCTTCCACCAGGGCCTGGCGAATAAACAGCTCACGACATAGTTTGGGATCGACCTGGCTGTAGTTGACACGCCGACGCACCACCACCGGCAGGCCGAACAGATTCTGGCTCAGGTAGCCCATGACGGCGCCCTGCTTTTTCGACCAGTAGGGCTCGCTGTAACTGGACTTGAGCAGGTGGCCGCCCGCCCGTTCCAACCAGTCCAGTTCCAGGCGGGCGGCGGTGCGACCATAAAGACGATGGGTTTCGGTCAGTTCGGCCACCATCAGCCAGCGGGGTGGCTTTTTGGCAAGACTGGAGCCGGGCACCAGCACGAAGCGGGCGTTACGGGCGCCGATGATGTCTTTTTTATCGCCGTCACGCATGCCGACCTGACTGAGCATGCCGGTCAGCAGCGCCTGATGCAGACTGTTGTAATCTGCGGGCTCGCTGTTGAGCGCAAAGCCCAGCTCGCGCACCACCAGCCTGAGCTGGCTGTAGATGTCCTGCCATTCGCGCACCCGCAGGTAGTTGAGAAACTCCTTGATGCACTGCTTGCGAAACTGGTTGCCGCTTAAGCTTTTCTGCTGCTCCTTCAGGTAGTTCCATAGCTTGATGTAGGCCATGAAGTCCGAGTCTTTATCGGCAAAACGGCGGTGCATCTCGGCGGCGGCCTGTTGCTTGTCTTGCGGCCGCTCACGGGGGTCCTGAATGCTGAGCGCGGCGGTGATCACCATCACCTCGGTCACACAACCGTGCTCGCGTGCCGCCAGCACCATGCGCGCCAGTCGCGGGTCCACCGGCAGCCGGGCCAGATCGCGCCCCAGCGGGGTCAGCGCCAGGCTGCCCTGATCACCCAGCACGGCGCCCAGCTCTTCCAGCAACCGAATACCGTCGCTGATGTTCTTGCGATCCGGCGCTTCCACGAACGGAAAGGCGGAAATGTCGCCCAGGCCCAACGACAGCATCTGCAGGATAACCGAGGCCAGGTTGGTGCGCAGAATTTCCGGATCGGTAAACTCGGGCCGGTTCATGAAGTCGTCTTCGCCATACAGACGAATACAGATGCCCGCCTCTACCCGGCCGCAGCGGCCCATACGCTGGTTGGCGCTGGCCTGAGAAATGGGCTCAATCGGCAGCCGCTGTACCTTGGTACGGTAGGAATAACGGCTGATACGCGCGGTACCCGGATCTATTACGTAACGAATGCCGGGCACGGTGAGCGAGGTTTCGGCCACGTTGGTGGCCAGCACGATGCGTCGGCCGCCGTGGGATTCGAAAACGCGGTTCTGCTCGGCGTTGGACAGCCGGGAGTAGAGCGGTACCACCTCGGTATGGCGCAGCTCCAGTTTGTTCAGCGCATCGGCGGTATCGCGAATTTCCCGCTCGCCGTTCATGAAGATCAGAATATCGCCCGGGCCTTCCTGGGTGAGCTCGGTCACCGCATCGAAAATACCCTGCAGTTGATCCCGCTCGGCGTCATCTGCCACCAGCGGCCGATAGCGTAGCTCCACCGGATAGGTGCGTCCCGACACCGAGATGATGGGTGCCTGGTTGAAATGCCGGGAAAATCGTTCGGGATCTATGGTCGCCGAGGTGATAATCACCTTGAGATCCGGCCTTTTCGGCAATAGTTGCTTCAGATAACCCATGATGAAGTCGATATTAAGACTGCGCTCGTGGGCTTCATCGATGATGATGGTGTCATACTGTCGCAACATGCGATCTTGCTGAATTTCGGCCAGCAGAATCCCGTCGGTCATCAGTTTGACCTGAGTGCCTTCGCTTATCTGATCGTTGAAGCGCACCTTGTAGCCGACCCGCTGGCCCAGCTCGCATTCCAGCTCCTGCGCCAGTCGGGTCGCCACGCTGCGCGCCGCCAAGCGCCGAGGCTGGGTGTGGCCTATGGTGCCCTCTATCCCCAGCCCCAGCTCCAGACACATCTTGGGGATCTGGGTGGTTTTGCCGGAGCCGGTTTCACCGGCAATAATCACCACCTGATGATCGCGGATGGCGGCTTTTATCAGATCGCGCTTTTCGCTGACCGGCAGTTGCGGCGGATAATGAATGGAATGGGCCAGCAGTGCCTGCCGACGGCGGCGCTCGGTGCTCGAGGCGGTCATCTCGGCGGCAATGTTTGCCAGCACTTTTCCCCGTTTGGCCTGAGGCAGTTTTGCCAGCCCCTGCAACCGACGACGAAAACGGCCGCGAACGGCACCCCTGCACTCTTTCAGCTTTGCCTGCCATTGTTCAACGGACTGCGTCAAACCCAACCCCATTTACTCGATGAAAAACTGGCGCGCATTCTAGCAGAAATGAGCCACGAAGGGAGCCGGGATGGCGTATCCCCTGTCATAGTCAGACTGTGGCTGCGCCGGCACTGCTCATCCAAAACAAGGGACATGCCATCCCGGGTTCTGTTTCACTCCTGTTAGCTGGCTTGCAACAAGAATATCTTCCCCGGCTCCATTCCGGTGCGTTCTTTCCACTTTAGTGGTGTTTTTACCGCCTAAAAGTCTGAGCGCCGGCATCGGTGATGAACGGAGGCCCGTTAAAAACGTGACATTGATCTACATCAGGCTGAGAAGATAGATCCGACCACAAAGAGCGGAATGACAAAAAAAATAAAATATAAGACACTGATTTAAATGAATTTAACTAAACTTAAACTCAAAGAAAACAAGCTGTAAATTGTGGAAAAATGACGTTCAGGAAAATTTAAACTTAACAAAACAGGCATCACAACTGCTGGGCATCGAAATGTATGAATAAATCACAAAATACCGATTGAAAAGCCAACGGCATGTCCGTATATTAGGGACACAGCCCATCGTTGAGGAAGGTAAAAAATGAAAGAGTTGGTTATAACCGTCATTTTTACAGTTGGCGCCGCTTTAGTCGCCGTTTCTGCACCTTCCTTGGCACAGATGTAAATGAGCCCGGGAAGACAGGACTGTAAAACACATAAGAAATAAAAATATTTCCTGATAGTAAAAAGGCGCCTCCAGGGGCGCCTTTCTGCTGTTTAGTCTTCAGGCTGGCTCAGTAAGGAGCCACACTCATGGTGCTGCCCGAACCCACCAGCCGTACCCGCTGGCCCGCTTGCCAGCTACGATCGGCCTTTTGTACCACAATCAGGCTGTCCCCCCTGTCGGTACGTACTTCAAGCTCCACCGCCTTGACCTGGTTTATTTTGTCCTCGGCCCGCGAACCCACCATAGCACCGGCAATGGCTGCCGCCGCCGTGGCCAGTGAACGACCGGAGCCACCGCCAATCTGATTACCCAGCATGCCACCAACCACACCGCCACCCAGAGTACCGATAAGGTTCGGATTTTCGTCTCCGGCCTGAATGGTCACGGGCCGCACCGACACCACGGTGCCGTAAGTCACCGTTTGTGCCTGCTTGGCGGCACTGCTGCTATAGACATCTCCGGAATACACATCCGGGTTGGCACAGCCCGCCAGACCCAGCGCGGCAACCACGGCAACCGCTGACAATGTTTTCATTTTCATCATGAACCCCCTATGAAAAGCGACAGAGCCCTTCTCGTTTTGATCACCGCAAAAAAATATAGACCCGTTCCTGCTGTCCTTTATTGCGGTCTTAACCGGCCGATAACGACTGTCTTTGATGGACTAACTCCAGTCTACCCTCATTTGACCCGGAAATAAGCCCGGAAACCACAACGGCCGGCACTGGGGCCGGCCGTTGCCGCAAATAAAGAAGATCAAGGTGCAGCTTAAATAGTGGTACCCACCGGCTTGTCGGTCAGCAGACGCATCAACAACAGCCACAGCGCCCAGCCAGCCACCAGCAGGATGACAAACAGGAACAGGCCGGACTGGAATTTTTCCAGCATCATGCCCGCTATCATGGGACCGGTCAGCGAGCCGATACTGTAAGTAAACATCAGCTTCTGGGTCATTCTCACCAGGGCCCGGCCGTGCATCTTGCCGCAGGCATAGGACATGGTGGTGGGATACAGGGTGAAGCCCCCCGCACCCAATAGCGCAAACGCCATGATCATGGCGCTCTTGCCGTCGAATTCCCACAGCAACAGACAGCCCATGCCAATCATCAGGGTTTGTGCCGCCATCATGGTACGTTTGCCAAACTTGTCGGCCAGGCTGCCGTTGGGCAGCTGAAACGCCATGCCACACAGGATAAGCCAGGCCATGTACAGCCCGATTTCATCCCCCAACGCCAGCTGCTCCAGCTGAATGGGCATCAGGGCATAGAGGGCACCGAGCAACATGCCCGCCACCAGACAACCGGCCAGCCCCAAGGCCCTGTCGGCCCGGGGTGGCTTGCCGCTGTTGGCATTGATGTCTCCCTCGGCATTCAAACCCGGCCGTTTGGCCCACAGCAAGGGTGCCACAGACAATACGCACAGGCCGGACGCCAGCCAGAAGCCGGCCATGCCGGCGGTCGGGATCCAGTCGATAAACAGCTGACTGATGCCGTAACTGAAGTAATAGATAAGCATGTAACGCGCCATGGCACTGGAACGACGATGTAGCGGCGCCACGCCCAGCACCCAGCTTTCTACCGCCACGAAGCTGACCGCCGCCGCCATGCCCGCCAGCACCCGCAGTATCAACCATACCGGTAACAGGCTGGTCCAGGTCAGTGCCAGGGCGGCCAGCGCCAGCGTCAGGCAGCACAATACCAACGAACGCACGTGGCCCAGCCGCTCTATCAGTTTATCGGCGATGAAGCTCGCTCCCAGCATGCCCAGATAAAACGCCGAGCCCACCAGACCGATTTGTGCCGCCGGCGCCCCCTGATCATTCAGGTACACGGCCACCAAGGTCAGCAAAAAAGCGTTACCCAGGGTAAGCAGTGTCAAATGCAGATAAAGGGGTATTAAGTACATGGCGCCTCCGGTTTTTGAGGCGCGCATTCTAGGTAGGGCTAATGGGCAAGTACAACGAGAAAATTTTGGTTATTGCTGCAATTTTTTTGCTGTTTAACTGATGTTAACCGGCAACTGCCAGATAATGCCCTGTCCCGTGGTCAGGGCACCCAATATTAACAAAGCCGCAACCGCAATCACCGGTGGCCGGGTCTGTTCTTTTCTCAGCAAGGGCAGTAACCAGATGATGGCACCGAGCAATATCGCCGCACTCATCTGGGCGAAGGGCACAATCAAGTGGCTCACGTCCGCCTGGGATTCACTATGGGCAAACAGGGCCTGCGCCAGCAACAACAGCAAGCAACCGACGGCAGACGAGATACCCACCAGCGGCAACAGGGCATTGAAGGCCTGCAAACGATGCTTGGCCCGTACCATGATCAGGTGCGCAAACACACAACCACCGGCGCCGGCCACCAGCAACGCGGCCGGGCCCATCATGGTCATGACCCAGCCACCAGAAATCACCGCCAGTACCAGCGCCGGCGTGTGCCGGCTCAACGGCAGGCTGCGCTTGCCCTGCAGTCGCGCCTGATACAGGACTACGCCCAAGCCGGCGATCAATGCCAGCCCACCCAGCCACAGCAGAGGAGCCGGCACCTCGGCTTCCACCCCCATCATCAGAGCCAGACCAAACACCGCCCAGGCCGACAACAGACCGTCGCCGATACGCCGACGCTGGCCGGGGCAAAGATCGCCGTTTCGTAATACCCACAGCAGCAGGCCCAGGGCCGCAATGGCGGTTAATGCCAGTGGCGCAAACAATCGCGCCGGCAACAGTTCTGTCATCGGTGATTCTCCAAAATATAAACCTGCGTATTCTACCGCTGTCGACGGGCAATCGCGACCATGCGGGCGAACATGCGCCGTAATTCCACCGGGACCAGCTGCACGCCCTGCAACTCGATGGCCTCCACCACCGCCAACGCCATGCCCGGTTTGCTGCGCCGACTGAGGGCGCGTTCGATAATACGGGTGGCCGGGGTATGCTTGTCATGGATTTGCGCTTCCTGGCGAAACACCGATTCCAGCCCCCGGTCGTACAGATAATGTTCGATATCGAGCCGCGGTAATACGCTCAGATGATCCTCTTCCCTCTCGCCGCGCAACATGCTGCGTACGCCCTGAGCGTATTTCTGGCCCGCCTCGTCGCCATCGGTCAGCAGATGCCAGCCGATACCGAAATCCCGCGCCACCTTGATCAAGGGACTGTGGCCACACTGGGCGAACTCGATGATACGGATACCCTCTGCGGGCAAGACATAACCACAGATACGAGCCAGCTCGTTCAGCAGCCAGATCTCGGTTTCCCCTTCCACCAGCAGCCAGTAGCGCGCAAAGAGCGACATGGGTCTGTTAATGCGCACGTGAAAGGCGATGCGGCGCATGTCTTCGCCATTGTATTTTTCATTGCCAATCTGGAAGCTTTTGGTTTCGAGCTCTACCCGCACCAGTCGGCGCAGGTGATTGAGTGGAAAGGCCGACAGCAGATCGCCGGAATTGGTGGTAACCAGCTTCTGCCCCGGAAACCTGTCCAGAATGCCCCAGGTTACCGCCAGCATGGTGGGATGCAGCCGGCTTTCCGGATCTTCAATCAGTAACATGGGCCGGGCACCGGTCTCTATGGGTCGTCCACCGCGCGCCTGCAGTATGGTGCGGGCCACCGCCGACAGCGCCAGCGACAAGCCGCTTTCCTCGCCCAGCGGCTGCCAGTCGTTCAGCTTGCCCAACTGACTCAGGGTCACCGGGTGAATGGCGATGTCCCGCGCCCGTCGGGGTGCCCGGCTAGTGGCACCCTGAGGGGTAAAGTAATGTTCCAGCAGCTGACGCACCGCATCCAGCCCGGCCTTGATATCACGCCGGGTCAGCTCGTCTTCTTCCGCCAGTTGCTCACTCAGCCGCGTCAGCAGCTTCTCGTAATCGCCGTTCAGGTTGACGATCGGCAGATCCTGGGGCGTGCCCCGAGAATCCCGCAGACGGAACACCGGGTTCATTTCTATCAGGCTATGTACCAGTTGGTGGGCGTCATCCAGCTCGATGGGGACACCGCCACCGTCCACAAAACCGTGTTCGCTGATAATACCCTCGGCACTGCGCCGCGCCCGGGCCCGGTAATGCACCCGATGAAAACTGTCTTTATGCTTGACCCAGACCGGCTCCAACCGCGCCAGCCGCGCCGAATGCTCGCTGATACCGGGCCTGTGCTCGCGGTAACTGAGCACGATTTGCAGCTCGTCGACCGCCTCACCCGGCTCGGCGCGGTAGAAGTCCTCGTCCACAAACTGGTAGCAGCAGCCCCCCTGCCCCATCAGCCGCCACAGGGCCCGAAACAGGCTGGTTTTCCCCCAGGCATTCTCACCTATCAGCGCCGTGCTCTGATTAAGCGTCAGCGACAGCTGATTAAGGCCCATGAAGTTGCGGATCTGAATATGCTCAAGAAACATGCGCTGTCCTTGGTGAGCTCCTGTTAACGACCAATGGTGTTAACGGACGCGAGTGTGGCCGGCCACGGGTGTTGTCGGCCGGCGTCTCCTCTTCAATTACGATATAGCACCTTGATCAGATGATAGCCGAAACGGGTTTTCACCGGCCCCTGTATGACCAGCTCGGGGCCACCGAATACCGCCTTGTCGAAGGGGCCGACCATATCACCCTTGTTGAATTCCCCCAGGTCGCCACCACGCTTGCCGGAAGGACAGGTGGAATGTTTTTTGGCGAGCTTGTGAAAGTCGCCGCCGTTATCCAGCTGCTGTTTTATCGCCAGGCATTCGGCTTCGGTTTTTACCAGTATATGCAGGGCACAGGCACGTTTTGCCATGAAAGGAGTCCAGATTGCAGAAAACAAGGGTTCAGTGTGCCAAAAAGTGGGGATTCAGGGAAGGTTAACCCCGCCCTTGAGGAGAGAAGGATGGTACCGACTTGAAAAATCTCCGATCGTTTTTAAACCCGAGCTCAGAGGCAACACAGCCGACTCCCGCGACACGCTATGGATAACCGATACTCACGGCGAGACAAGCTAGCCTCCTGTCGGCTCGGAAATGCCGTCTGACTGTCAGGGAGGGCGGGAATGCCGGAACGGCAGGAACATTTTCCGGCCATGGCATGTCACGGTCGTGGGAGGCGATCTCTGTTACCCCTTCTCGCACATCGAGTTCTCTGTAGACGATACCAGCAGGCCACTCCCTGGCATCAGGGAGGATAAAGGGTTCTGCTCCGCCGACCCTCCACGCCAAGGATCGCGCGGTGGAGCCTACATGGAAGTATTCACCACGTGTCGGAAGAGCTGGCCCTTTGTCCGAGCTTTGCACAGCGACCGAATAGATCGGTTATTGAATCTATGCAATATGAAGCCTGGGGCTCATCCTCACAACATCAAGCCACCGCCAGCGCGACAGTTTCGGCATGGGTCTGCACCAGTTCGTCGTGCAGCGACACCACCGCCTGCTCGTAATATTCGTCATCGACGATAAACTGCATTTCCACCGCTCTCAGCGACTGGTGTACGGCTCGTACCGGCACATTGGCCTTGTTCAGTGCACCCACAGAGCGGGCCAACAGTCCCGGAATACTCATGTCGCTGCCCACCGCCGATACCAGCGACACCTTGTGGGTATTCACATCGGCATTGTCGAACCTATGTTGCAAGGCACAGACCAGGCGGCGTACCTTCTTGCGGTTGCCGGACACATAATAGGTCAGGGTATTGGCATTCATGTCCTTGGCCACCAGATTCAGCTTCATCCGGTCCAGCTCATCGGTGAAACACTCGGCATAGTGGGATACCCGGCCCACCATGTCCTGGTCGAACAGCTCGACCGCAAACAGATTGCGGCGACCGGCCACCATTTCCACACAGGGAGAAGGGCTGCGATAGTTGGTGGTGATCAGGGTGCCTTCGTGATCCGGCTCGAAGGTGTTGCGCACCCGCAACGGAATATCCTGCTGACGCAGGCCCTTGGCAGCCTGGGGGTGAATGGCTTCCATCCCCAGGTTGGACAGCTGATCGGTCACGTCGTAGTTGGTGCGACCGATGGGGATCACCTGATCTTCGCCCGCCAGCCGCGGGTCGGCGCTGCTCAGGTGAAACTCCTTATGAATGATGGCTTCGCGTGCGCCGCTCAGCACCGCCAGCCGACTGAAGGTCATCTCGCTGTAACCCCGGTCGAACCGGCTCATCAGCCCTTCTTTGCAATGAGCATAACCGGTCACCACCGGCAACTGGCTGGACAGGTCGAATCGTTCCAGTGCCTGCTCCAGCACCTGATCCAGCGGCAGTGCCTCATCGGTGCGCCAGCCGGTCAGGTCCATCAATACCGCATTCACGCCACTCTGACGCAGATACAGCACCATGTTGTGAGCACTGTGGGCCTCGCCCATGGCCGCCAACAGTTCGCGAATGGTCTGCAACTGCTCCGCAAGCTGGAACTGTCCAAAGGCACAGACCTGGCGAAGATGATGCAAACAGTCGCGAATGCCGGCGATGCGATCGTGCATAAAAGAGTCTGCCAGGGCGCGCTCGGGGCTCAGACCAAACATCTCCTTGTTGATCTGGGCCATGCGGTTACTGACGTTATCCAGCGTCTGTTCCCAGGCGCTGTCGTCTTCTGCATCCGCAAAGGTCGCATAAACGCCCGGGGCACCGGTG
Organism: Oceanisphaera submarina; assembly: GCF_046521305.1. Lineage (NCBI taxonomy): Bacteria > Pseudomonadati > Pseudomonadota > Gammaproteobacteria > Aeromonadales > Aeromonadaceae > Oceanisphaera > Oceanisphaera submarina. Next base: position 211,038 of record NZ_JBKGFN010000001.1, read on the forward strand.
CGTTTGCACTCCAGCAGGCCATCGGTGATACCACCGAAGGCCGATACCACCAGCATCCGCCGGTAGTATTCGCCGGGCTTGCGTTTGTGTAGCACGATATTATCCCGCACCGCCCGATACTCGCTCATGGAGGTGCCGCCAATTTTCTCTACTGTGTGTGACACTATTATTCCCTTAAATTTTTTATTGATTTATTGCCCTGGTCGCACATTTTCAGTGGGCCTGGGATGCTGACTGCAACTAGGCCCTGCCCAGTGAAAATGTCCGTCATCGGGGGCCCATGCCCCCGATGGACTGCTGTCTTAGGCTTCGGTTTCCAGTGCATAGACACCATCGGCGTCATGCACTTCCTTACCGGTCAGCGGCGGATTGAACACGCAGGCCAGTTTCATGTCTTCGCTACCACCGCGCAGCAGGTGATTGTCGTGCTTGTCGAGGATATAGAGGGTGCCGGGCTGGATAGGATAAATTTTACCATCGGCCAGATCTTCTATTTCGCCGTTGCCGCTCATGCAGTACACCGACTCCAGATGATTCTGATAGTGGATATGGGTTTCGGTATTGGCATAAATGGTGGTGATATGAAACGAAAAACCCATGTTGTCGTCTTTCAGCAGCATACGGGTGCTTTCCCAGGTGCCGGTGTCGGACTGGACACGGCGTTCGCTTTGTTCACATTCGGCAAGAGTACGTACTATCATGGTATTCCTTTCTTTTATTCTGTTTTTGCCCACTTGGGCGGACAGTGAAATTCAGCGTGCGGATAAAGGGGCATCGGGGCAACTTACTGCCACGCCAACACGCAGCAAGTACTTCCCTGTATGCTCGTCGATGGCATCCCTGCCATCGACGGCTGGCTTAGGCAACAAGCTGCCCCTCCCTGCTGACCGGCATTAAACCTTCCGCCAGAAAAACCGAGCTTAAGACGCCTTCTTCAGACGTTCACCGGCGGTCTCGATGATGGATTCTTCCAACCAGTCCAGACCCTGGGTCAACTCGGCTTCGGTGATGATCAGCGGGCACAGGCACTTGACCACTTCGTCGTTGGGGCCGGCAGTCTCGATGATGAGTCCGCGTTCAAAGCACTTGGAGGTAATCACATCGGCAATATCTCCGTCACGGCAGGCAATACCCTGCATCATGCCCCGGCCTTTGACCTTCACGAACAACTGCGGGAAACGATCAACCATGGCCTGCATGCGCCTGGTCAGCAGCTCGCCCTTGGCCCGTACTTCACCGGCGAAGACATCGTCTTTCCAAAAGGTTTCCAGCGCCTTGCGAGCGGTGATGAAGGCATGGTTATTGCCACGGAAGGTACCGTTGTGTTCGCCCGGCTCCCACTGATCCAGCTCGGGACGCATCAGCACCAGCGCAAAAGGCAGTCCCATGCCGCTCAGCGACTTGGACAGGGTAATGATGTCCGGCTTGATGCCGGCGGGCTCGAAGCTGAAGAAGGTGCCGGTACGGCCACAACCGGCTTGAATGTCATCGGCAATCAGCAGAATGTCGTGCTTGCGGCAGATTTTTTCCAGTCGCTGCAGCCATTCCACCGAGGCCGCATTCAGGCCGCCCTCGCCCTGCACCACTTCAAACAGCACGGCGGCAGGCTTGTCGAGACCACTGGAGTTGTCCTCGAGCATGGTTTCGAACAGCAGCAGGCTGTCTTCACCGGCACCGGTATAGCCGTCATACGGCAGACGACTGACGTTGGCCAGTACGGTACCGGCGCCGCCGCGGTGGTGCTGGTTACCGGTGGCAGCCAGGGCACCCAGACTGACGCCGTGGAAACCATTGGTAAAGGCCACGATATTCTCACGACCGGTCACCTTGCGGGCCAGCTTCATCGCCGCTTCTACCGCATTGGTACCGGTGGGGCCGGTAAACTGGGCCACATGGTTCATGTTACGCGGCTTGAGGATGATCTGCTGCAACGCGGTCAAAAACCCCGCCTTGGCGGAGGTGTGCATATCCAGGCCATGGGCGATGCCATCGGCCTGAATATATTCAATCAACGCTTCTTTCAGTATCGGGTGATTATGGCCGTAGTTGAGGGTGCCGGCACCGGCGAGAAAGTCCAGATAGCGCTTGCCACTCTGGTCGTGCAGCCATACGCCCCGGGCTTCGTTGAATACCACCGGAAAAGAACGGGCATAAGTTTGTACACTGGATTCCATTACATCAAAAATACTCATCTCGACTCCTTAAAGTCCTGAGTTCAAATCTAAAAATATAAAATTCGAAAAATACTGAGGGTCGGCCGACAGGATCAGCCGAGAGCAATGCGGTAGAGGATTTCGCTGCTGCTGCCACCGTTGAAGTGACGCTGCTGGTCGAACAGCACCTGACGCACGCCCGGCCCGGTGCCCTGACTGCGGGCCAGGCTTTCAAACAGTCCCCAGGAAGGTGCATTGTCGGCGGTGATGGTGGTTTCGACGTGAGTGACGCCGGCACAGGCATCCACTCCCAGCAGAGTATCGAGCAGGGTGCGCCCCAGCCCTTCACCACGGGCGCGTTTATCTATGGCTACCTGCCAGACAAACAGGGTGTTCGGCTCGGAAGGTTTACGGTAGGCAGAGATAAACCCCAGCAGTGTGCCGTCTTCATCTTCGGCCAACATACAAGTGTCGGCAAAGTGCAGGCATTGCAGCAGGTTGCAGTAGGTAGAATTGGTATCCAGGGGTTTACAACGGGCAATCAGGCTATTCACCTCATGACCGTCGGTAGCCTTGGGGTGGCGCAACAATAGTTGCAAATCAATGGTCGTGTCCGTGTCGGTAGCAATCATTTATAGTCCTAAGCTGTTTTAGTTAGTGGGCTAAGTAAAAATCCCTTATTAACCTAACAAACCATTGATGAATTGCAACCTTATCTCGATTAAATTAATTTGAACAGCATGCATTTTACCGTCGTGATGTGACCAAAAAAACCATGTAAAGCCACGAACGGAACCATTCCAGGCCCAGCCACCACGGGAGATTGGCGGCCTTGCAGGCTCGCCTCATGGCGACCTGCTACTATCAATGCAGTGGCGATGCTGTTATCTCCACCTTGTCAGACTAAATCGGATACACACTATGAGTACGAAAGAAACAGGAACCGTAAAATGGTTCAACGAGGAAAAAGGCTTTGGATTCATCACCCGGGCTTCCGGGCCGGATCTGTTTGTACACTTTTCCTCCATACAGGGTGATGGCTTCAAAACCCTGCAGGAAGGTCAGCCGGTCACCTTTGTCGTCACCCAGGGCAAGAAAGGGCCGCAAGCCGAAGAAGTAGAACTGGCTTGACCCTTATCAGGCGGCACCCCGGTGCCGCCTGGTCATTTTTAGCACTAGTCATTATTTGAACACCAGACATCATAGGGTTATCCTGCACCGACCATGTTCTCGAGTCTTTCACCCCCAGTCGGTACCCCATGACCAGATTATTTATATCCCTCTGTTTTTTTATCGTGTCTTTACCCGCTCTCGCCCAGACTGAACCCGCCCCGGCCGAAGAAGCCGCGGCGGAAGTGCGCATCCCGCTCACGCCCTTTATGGAGCGCTATATGCTGGATGAGCTGAAGGCGCTGCGCAGCGAAATGGCCCGCTTTCAGATCCACGTCACCGACGAGGTGGTGCAAAAAGAGCTGGCGGTGGCTGACAAGGCCATCAGCTACGCCAACGTGACCGTGACCTATTTCTTCTATCTGCTGGCGGGAGCCGCCTCCGTGCTGGCCATCGTCGGCTGGCAATCGTTACGGGAACTGAAAAAAACCGCCCGGGAATATGCCGAAACCGAGATGAAAAAAATCACCAGCACCTACGAACACAAGCTGAAACAGATAGAACGCGAATTGCAGCGAAAAACCAAGGTTATTGCGGAAAATTACCGGGAAATAGAACGCTTCCAGGAGATTCACGGCCTCTGGCTGCGCGCCAGTCAGGAGCAGAGCCCTCAGGCTAAAATCGATATCTACGATCAGATCCTGGACATCAAACCCGGCGATCTGGACGCCCTCACCCACAAGGCCGACGCCGCCCTGATGATGAACGAGCGCCAGTGGGCACTGAGCCTGTGCAACCGGGTACTGCAGGTGGATCAGCAAAACGCGCACGCCCTCTATCAGCGTGCCTGTGCCCATGCCGGCGTGGGTAATGAAGATCAGGCATTATCCGATCTCGAACTGGCGGTGCAGAGCAATGTACACCTGCGTAGTGTCGCGGCCGATGATGAAGAATTCGACCCACTGCGTCAGCACCCCCGTTTTATCGAGCTGACCAGTGACAGCTCCGATCACAGCGGTGGAGAAAGTGAATCGTGAAGTCAAAAAACAAGAATGAAAAAATTTTTAATAACACGTGAAAAAAATTGATTTTGCATACCAGGATCCGGTGCCATACTTTGCGCGAATCATAGAGCCACATAGAGTGAGAATGAATATGAGCTTTGAGTCAACCAAGCCGTTTCAGGACTTCGCCCATTTTCCTCGCGGTCTGCGTCGTTGTGGCGAATTTACCGTCGCGGAAGCCCAGCTGCTTGAACAATCCGGCCACGCCATGCTGGCGCTGTACACCGGACAACGGGCACCGAATTGCGATGACGAGCAACGCTTTTTCGAACAGGTACAACAAGGCGCTGCCTCAGAAAGCCGCCATGCCAAAGTCTGGTTGAAATACCTGAAAGTCATCGGCCCCAAGCGTGTACACCGTCTGTGTTCGCCCATGACCGCAGGCAGTAGTGGCGACGACGACTATGAACCGGCAGAAGACAGCGCCGAATAAACCGTCAAACTCATGGGGCGCACCTTCGCCTCCCCATATTGTGCTCACGGGCCGCTTTATTCAGCCCTGTCTGAAGCGGAGCATGTCTTGTGTTTTCACCAATATGCTTGCGGCAGATGATCGGGCTGCGAACATATCTCGAGACAATTGAATTCGGCCCGCTCCGGAATATACGCGGGCTTCGTTTCAACGGAGGCATCTCTACGCCCACCGCAACACCTCTCGACCAAGGCAGGCCTTGCAAACAACCTGGTTTCGCTTGCCTCTGACCGCTTACGACTTACGGCTGCTTTTGCAAAATGATACCCTAGGCCCAGTTTTTCCTGCCGGCCTCGATATAGCATCCGGTATGACCCACAGCGATAAAGACACCACATCATGAGCGACCAAGCAGCACAGCCCACTTTTCTGTTCCACGACTACGAGACGGCAGGCATCAATCCTGCGCTGGACAGGCCGGTGCAATTTGCCGCCATCCGCACCGATGCCGAGCTGAACGAGGTTGGTGAGCCGGTCATGTTCTATTGTCGGTTGCCGGTCGACTACCTGCCCTCGCCCGAGGCGACACTGATCACCGGCATCACACCGCAAACCGCCCAACAACAGGGATTGTGCGAGGCCGAGTTTATTGCCCGCATCCACGAGCAGTTCAGCCAGGCCGGCACCTGTATTCTTGGCTACAACAATATTCGCTTCGACGATGAAGTGACCCGCTACACCCTGTATCGCAACTTCTATGACCCCTACGCCTACAGCTGGCAGCAGGGCAATTCCCGCTGGGATCTGCTGGATGTGGTGCGCACCTTCTATGCCCTGCGTCCTGACGGCATCACCTGGCCGGAAGACGAAGACGGCAAGCCCAGTTTCAAGCTGGAGCGGCTGACCGAGGCCAACGGCATCGATCACGGCAATGCCCACGACGCCCTGGCCGATGTGCGCGCCACCATCGCCCTGGCCCGACTGCTGCGCCAGGCCCAGCCCAAGCTGTTCGACTACCTGTTCGAACTGCGCAGCAAGCACAAGGTAAAGGCGCTGATTGACGTCATCAACAGTAAGCCGCTGGTGCATGTGTCCGGCATGTTTTCGGTCTGGCAGGGCTGTGCCAGCTGGATTGCGCCCCTGGCCTGGCATCCGGACAACGCCAATGCGGTGATTTGTGTCAATTTGAACATGGATTTGACGCCGCTGGTCGAGCTGACCCCGGAACAGTTGCACGAACGGCTCTACACCAGACGGGCAGACTTGGGCGAGCTGGCGCCGGTACCGGTCAAGCTGGTGCATATCAACAAATGTCCGGCGCTGGCCAAGGCGGCGGCACTGACCGAGCAAAGAGCCGACGAGCTAGGTATCGACCGGGCTCGCTGCCGTCAGAGCCTGGATCTACTGCGCCGCCATCCGGAAATTCGCGAAAAAGTGGTGGCGCTCTATCAGCTGCAACGGGACTTTCCCCCCGTCACCGATGTGGATGCGGCGCTCTATCAGGGCGGTTTTTTCAGTGCGGCAGACAAGGCGGCCATGGCCATGGTGCACAACAGCACGCCCGATGCCCTCGCCGCTCTGCCACTGCAGTTCAGCGATGCCCGTCTGCCCGAGCTGCTGTTTCGCTACCGGGCCCGTAACTACCCTCATACGCTGAATGAACAGGAATGGCAGCGCTGGCGACAGCATTGTCAGGACAGACTGGCCGGCATGGCCGAGCCCTACATGCACCGACTGGAACAATTGGTGATCGAGCATCAGGAAGATGAAAACAAGCTGGCACTGCTTCAGGCGGTAGCCCGTTATGTTCAATCCCTTTAAGAGCCATCACATGAAATTGATTCGCGACTTTGCGGTGTTGCTGGCCTGCCTGATGGTGGGTAAGGGCATGGCAACACTCTTGCCCTTTGCGTTTCCGGGCAGCATTCTCGGGCTCTTCGTACTGTTTTTTCTGCTAAGCACCCAGCTTATCCCCCTGAACTGGGTGCATGACGGCGGCCAGTTGCTGCTGCGTCATATGAGGCTGCTGTTTATTCCCGTGGCCGCCGGTCTGCTCGGCTATGCAGACTTGCTCAGCGACGGTCTGGGACTGATGATCAGCTCAGCCCTCAGTGGTCTGGTGTTGATCCTGCTGGTCGTGGGGCGGCTTTACCAGAGAATGCTGCCATGATGCTGTGGTTCGCAATACCGCTGACCGCCCTGCTTTATCTGCTGGTCAAGAAGCTGGCGCGCAGATACAAAAGCCCACTGATGAACACCATCATGCTGCCGGCGCTGGCGATCATCGCCCTGCTGCTGCTGACCGGACAAGACTCGGCCGATTATCAGGCCGGTGCCCGGCCCCTGACGCTGTTGCTGGAGCTGGCGGTGGTGTCATTCGCCCTGCCGCTGTATCAGCAGACTGCCAAAATTCGTCAGAGGCTGTGGCCCATAGTGCTGTGCTGCAGCCTGTCTGCCCTGATTTCTGTCGGTACCACCCTGATTATCGGTGGCATGATGCAGGCTCAACCCCGACTGTTGGCCTCCATCGCGACCAAGTCGATTACCACGCCGCTGGCCATGAGCGTCAGCCAGACCATGAACGGCATTCCGGCCATCGCGGCAGGGCTGGTGATCATCGTCGGCATGATGGGCGCCATCATCGGCTTTCCACTACTGAAGTGGGCCGGTATACATAACCCCGAGGCTCAGGGTCTGGCCATGGGCGCCAGTGCCCACGCCATCGGCACCGGTGCCGCCGCCGAGATGGGCCCGGTACAGGGTGCCTTCGCCTCGCTGGCCATGGTGGTATGCGGCATCGCCACCGCCGTGCTGGCCCCGCCGCTGTTTCACCTGTACCTTTGGCTGATTCATTAAGTTGCAAGAGACGCTGCCGATGACAAATGATGCACTCAAACAGACACTGCAGCTGCACCGGCTCGAGGGTCTGTGTCGCTTCAGCCCGGAGCAGATCGCCATACTGTTGCACGCGACCCGGCTGGGAGAGGATGCTCTGGCACTGGCCCTGCTACCGCTGGCCCGGCAAAAAGCACAGGTACCCGTATCCGGCTTTCGGGTGGGTGCCATCGCCATTGGCGGCTCCGGCCACTGGTACCTGGGCGCCAATATGGAAACCGGCGGCCTCCCCCTGAATTCTGCACTGCATGCGGAGCAGGCTGCCATTGGCCATGCGGCGCTCTTTGATGAACACCACATCGAAAAAATCATTGTCAGCGCCAGCCCCTGCGGTCACTGTCGCCAGTTTATGCATGAACTCAATCAAGACAGCCTCATGCTGGTATTACCCGACGATCACTTCATGCTTGACGAGCTGCTGCCTCATGCCTTTGGCCCGGCGGATCTGGGTCAGTCTTGCGGCATGCTAAACAGCCCGATCGGCTCGCTTGGCCAGCAGAACGACCAACAACCGACGGCGCAAGACCTGGCTTGTCTGGCCGCCCAAGCCGAAGCCAATGCCAGCTACGCTCCTTATAGCCACAACCGCGCCGGCGTGGCCCTGTTGCTGGACAATGGACACATCTGCCGCGGCCGTTACCTGGAAAACGCCGCCTTCAACCCCAGCCTGGGCCCCATGCAGCTCGCCCTGAGCCAGCTGTTTTTGCAGGGCTATGGCGCCGACCAGATACGACGCGCCTTTATCGTGGAAGCCAGCGCCGATGTACAACAGTATGATGCCGCTGCCCGGCTGCTGGGTCAGCTAAGTGCAGTCACGCTTGACCGACTGGTTTTATGAGTCCGGGTTTATATGTATCGGAATATAAGCTGTTAACACCCGGTAAGGAGTAAATAGATTGCTCTCCTCCCTTCATAACAGCATCAATCGGCGAAAGTCTTTCGTCCCATGAAGGAATGGCTGAGGGTGTTACCGTCCACCAGATCCAGCTCGCCACCGATGGGCACGCCGTGGGCGATGCGGCTGACGCCGACGCCATGGCTGCGTGCTATATCGGCAATGAAATAGGCGGTCGCTTCCCCTTCCACCGTGGGGTTGGTCGCCAGGATCAGCTCTTCGAACGACTCGGCAGCCAGCCAGTCGGCCAGATTATCCAGTCCCAGCTCTTCCGGTCCTACGCCGTCGAGAGGCGACAGATGCCCCATCAACACGAAGTAACGTCCCTGATACTGACCGGTCTGCTCGATAGCCACCACATCGGCCGGGCTTTCCACGATGCAGAGCTGACCGCTGATGGCCCGCTTGGGATTGGCACAAAGCGGACAAATCTCTTCTTCGGTGAAGGTGCGGCACTGGCGGCAATGGCCAATCTTTTCCAACGCCTGATCCAACACATGCGCCAGACGACGGCCACCGGCACGCTGACGCTCCAGCAGAGCAAACGCCATCCGCTGGGCCGATTTGGGACCCACGCCGGGCAACACTTGCAGGCTCTTGATCAATTCATCCAACAGGGGGCTAAAACGCATGAGGTCACTCGGGAGGTAAAAACAGGAAACACGGGAAACAGAAAACAGAAAACAGAAAGCCGGGATCTTATTCCCGGCTTCATACAGGCAGTTGCCTTAGAACGGCATCTTGAAGCCAAATTCTGAGGAATGGTACATGAGCCAACATAAGCTTACAAGCCATCAATTTATCAGGGTGCTTTGTTAGGTGTAATCAGTTGCATCTAACAAAACGCGCCTGTTTTTGGCCCCTATGTGACCCCCGAAAATCAGCCCGCCTTGAGCGGGCTTTTTTGTTTCTACTTCAGGTGATCATAAAGCTCAAGCCACTGCTTCCGGCGTTGCCGCTCATGCCGGTATGACGCCCGGCAATGCGCGCCCTGCCAGAAAAAGGCTTTATCGATTACGGTTTCGAGGCGCTGCCAACCTTTCGAGCCGCCGCGGGAGCGGCGATAGGTGCGGCTGGATAGCGTCTCGTCAATATCGCCACCGAGTGCGGCATTCAGTAACTGATCCAGGCCGATACCAATGGACATCAACCAGTTGGGATTTTTCATGGGTCAGGCTCCTATAGCCAGCCGATCACGTAAGACTGAACCGCTTCTATGGTGTCCAGCGCCACTACGTCTGCTTTCATTTGGCGTTGTCTGCTGTGGATCTCGAACCCGCGCAGCCCTCTGGCGGCGGCCATGGAATCGGCCAATGCTTGCAACTCGGTCAGCGTCATGGGTACATCAACGTCGGCAGCGGATGTCCAGAAGAACCCCGCCGGCAATGCAGCCAGGGCGTTGCCCAGTGCCAGGGTTTCCGCCATCCGGTTTTTCGATGCGGTGCCGCCATCCCATTGGTGGCCGCCGTGCTCGAACTGCAGATTCTCGGCTTCCTGGGCATCTCGCCACTGATTGATCTCGGCATGCTTGGCTTGCTGGTGAAAATCCAGCGACCACTCATCGCCTTCTTTTGCTATCAGCTCCCAGTCGTCGGCACTGCCGTCCGGGGATGCCAGCACATACTGACCGGCGCCGGGCTCAGGCGGCGGCGTGGTCTTAAAGGGCAGTGTGACGCTGGCGGGCAGGATGCCGGTAATGGGCTCGCGGGTGGTGGGGTCGTAAAGGTGTTTCATCGGTTTCTCCGAATCTGAATTTGCTGCATAACGTCACGGACGTTTTCGCGCTATTAAACAGGTTGCATGTGGTCACAGGCGACGCGTAGGCTGAGGCTCCCGCCCGAGTTCCACGCAGGATTGTCCCAAGCCGCCGCGCGCGAGCCGGAGTGGGAGCCGCCTGCCCGATAGCTGCCAAAGAGGCCGGCATAGGGCGTGCCGTAGGAATTACCGCGATTAGGCCCGGCCACCCATCCAGAGCCACCAGTGCCGTTAGCATTGGCACCCCATATCCACTGATGGCCGCAGGCCTGCTCCAGACCCAGCCGGCTGGTGTAGCCGGGCTGACGCAACGTAATCGGGATGGTCACCGACGCGCCACCCAGTGACTGGCCCTCGGTCACGCCCAGTGCCGCACTGGCGAACTCCTGGTAATCCAATATGCGGCAACCATGGCTGAGGGCGATTTCGTTGGCTTCGTACCAGCTCAGTCGGCCATAGGTCGCCGTACCGTCACCACCATAGGCCAGCGGGATTTTCGGCAGCACGGTGCCGCTGGCAACGTTACTGCCGGCGCGACTGGGGCCATCGCTGATGTGGTCGGTACCGCAGAAGTAGGCGGCCACCCAAATGCGCGTCTCGGGGTCGAACACAAAGCCCTTGAGGCCGTAGGTTTTAGGGCGGAACAGCAGATCCCAGATGCTGTACTCGTTCACCCCGGCGATTTTATCGATCTGCGCCTGGGTCCAGGGGTAGTTGCCACCCTGGTTGGTAAAGCCGGAGGTAGCAAAGGAGCCGGTGGCCGGGGTGGTGCCGGGGGCTGTGAGTGAGTAGTGAAAGCCGCCGATCAGCACGGCATCCGCCACCGGCGGGTTGCCCCAGTTGTAGGGCCCGGCATTGGTGGGCGCTTCCACCGCCACGGCGGAGCCGTCCGGCTTGACCCAGACGCCGTAGTTTTCACCGGCATTCAGGGTGCCGGGCATGGTGACGGCGGTGTCGATAGCAAATGTCACCACGCCGGTGCCAGTAAGCACCGTGGTGTTCGCTTTTATGCTCACCGCCCCCGCCCCGGTCTTTTTGATGCAGGGAGATTGCAGATCAGCCTTGGTCAGCACACTGGCCGCCAGCAGGTTGTTGATTTCGTCCTGGCTGTAGCTGGCCACGTTGCGCACCTTATCCAGGCCCAGGTTGACCTTGGCCTGGGCCGCGCTCTCGCCACCGGTGCCACCTTGGGTGAGCGGCAGCGGCAGCAGCTTGTGGGTTTGCGGGTTGAGGCTGCGCAGCAGCAGGTCGATCTGGCCATCGTAGAGCATCAGATCCCACTGGGTGGCGGAGGTTTCCTTCACCCACATCATGCCGGCGCGAACATAGGTAGGCCGGGCCGCGCCCTTGTGGTTGGAGTTAACGGCATCCCGGAACTGGGTGATCAACCCGGCCAGCTGGGTGCCGGAGGTGGCGGCGGGGTCGATGACCCCGAAATCGTATTGAGACATAAAACCCTATTATTGAATGCGGCGGCCGTAACCCTTGGCCAGATAATCGAAAGTGCGCGACACGCCGGCGCCCTGCTCGTCCAGAAACTGCAGATCAAAGCCGGTGTCGGTGATGTTGGTGATAACCTTGCGCTCGCCGGACAGCAACCCCTGCGCGTCCACCGCCAGCGACGGCCTGGCCATAAAGGGCGGCGCAAAGCTCACCCGCAGGCCTTGGGGCGGGCACACCAGATCCTGGCCGTCGGCCACCCGGTCCGGCATATCCACGGTGATGGCCATGGCCGACACTGCCGGAGTCACCGAGGCGGCAAAGCTGCGCAGGCGCAGGCGAAAACGAAACGCCCGGCCGGTGTATTCGCCAATGGTGAGCGGCTGCCAGTCGCCCCAGTCGGCAGGGGCTGCCGCCGCCGCAGTGTGGCTGATGCTGAGCTCGGCGCGAATGTCCCACTGGGACACGTCGGACGCATCCAGCTGATCCACGTCCGATAGGCTGGCCCAGGTGCTGAGGGTGTTAAGCAGGTCCACCCCCATGGCGGACAGGGTGACCGCGAGCCGACAGGGGTAGACATGGCCCAGATCCACCACTTCGTCGGCATAGTAGTAGCCCTCGGGTGATACCGAGTCGGCCCCGTAAGACAGCAGCGGCACAGCCGCCAGTGACGACCAGCCCGCGATATTGCCGGCATCCATCAGCCGCAGCTCGCCGTCCAGGGCATACACGCTGTCCGGTGTGCCGGGCCAGTTCGGCTCGTCCACCAGCTCCACCACGTTGGCATTCACCAGCTCGGCGGAAGACAGCTCGGCCCGGCGGGCCAGCAGGCTCTCGTTGCCGCTGGCGTCCACCGCCTTGATCAACCAGGCGCCGTTGCGGGCCGGCAGGGTGATGGAGGTGGTGCCGGCGGCAATATAGGGGGCAATGTCCTGGGCGCTGGCCCAGGTGGCGGCAGGGTCGGCGCTGTACTTCAGCCGGTAGTGGCTCAGGTCCAGATCCGTGACCGGCGGCCAGTTCAGCAGCAGCTGACCGCTGTTCACCACCAGTTGCAGATCGGCCACATCGGTGGGCGGTGCCATCAAGCCGAGCAAAGAGAAGGACTGCTCGCGCCATGCCGACCTGCTCACCACACTGATGGTGCGGGCGCGAATTTTGTATTCTCCCGGCAGGGTGTCGGATATATCGACCGACGAACCACTGATATAACCCAGCGAGGCATAACCCGAGTCGGCCGGTCGCCACACCTCCACCTCGGTGGCGGAAATGCGCGGATCCATGGGCAGTTGCACCGAAATGGTGGCCCCGGAGCGCACCATGGGCCCGGCCTGATAGAGATACTCTTCCAGGGTAATGTCCAGCGGCGGCGGCAGCTCGCCCGTGGGCAACAGGCTGGTGTCCGGCTCGGGCAGGGCCAGCCCCTGCTCTACCGCTGCATATTTGCCCGGGTTGTGGGCCATGGCGGTGATGGCGTAGGTGCCACCGTCCCGCTCCGAGTTGGAGATCACCCGGAACAGCCGGGGCTGCACGCTGGTGCTGGACAGCATCCATACCGCATGGGCCACCGGGGCAGCGCTGAGCGGCTCGGACAGGGTGATCCGGTTGTCGGCGTCCCAGCTGGCCACGGTGCGGCGCTCTACGGTGCCGGCGGGCAGTATCACATCCAGTTGCCACACCTGCCCCTGTACCGCGTCGGGCACGGCGTCCAGCTGCAGGGTGCTGGTGCCGGTTTCGCGCAGCCGGCCCGAGAGCCGGGCGCCGGCGGTGCCGGGATCGGACAGCTGAATGACATCACCGGGGCGCAGATCGGCATGGTCGGTGCCGGCCACATAGCTGACGGTTTCGGTCTCGGTGCGCTCGCTGAACAGCAGCCAGCGGCCAAAGCGGTGGGCCTGGCCGCGACTGGTGCAACCAAAAGCGACCACCTCCGCCTCTCGCCAGCCGTATTGCTCGATAGCCTCGGCGTCTTCCACCACCTCGATTTGTTTCTTGTAGTTGTCGGCGGGGTCATTCCAGGTGACCAGGGCCACCGAGTGCCGATTTTTAAGCGCGGTGCCACTGTATTCAAACTCGCCGTCGATGACGTTGGCGGGAGTGACCAGCCGCACCGGATCCGCCGGCATGTCGGCCACCGCCATCACCGAGTTGGTGCCCCAGTAGGTCATACCCCGGAACACAGACGCCAGATTCTGCAGCGCCTTGATGGCGTCTTCCTTGTTGGCCAGCACGGTATTGAAGGTAAAGCGCGGCTCTTCCCCACCGTAACCGTCGGACACCCGTTCGTCGCAATACTGGGCAATCTGATACAGGCCCCACTTGTCCACGTCTTCAATGCCGGCGCCATAACGCTTGTTGGTGGCGAGGTTGTAGTAGTGCCAGGCGGTGTTATCGGTCCAGGCCTGTTTAAAGGTGCCGTCCCACAACCCGCTATAAACCCGCGTTTCCGGGTCGTAGTTGCTCGGCACCGGAATGATAATCCCCTTCACATCGTAACTGCGCGAGGGGATCTGGCTGCCGAACTGACGGGCGTCCACCTCGATACCCACCAGCGCCGAGTCGGGATAGCTCAGCTTGGCGTCGATGATCTCGGTGTAGGAATAAAACCAGGTGTCGTTACGCAGCGCGGCTTTTTCGCTGTCTGCGGTGAGCCGGCGCAGTCGGATTTCCCAGGGCGCGGCACCGGGCAGGTTGATCCGGTAGCTGCGCTGATAGGGTGATGTGGTCTTGCCGCTGATGGTGTCGGTGCGCAGCTCCTGCCAGGCGCCACCGCCGGTGCGGGCGTCGATGGCGATGGCCACGCTGGTGCCGTTGAGGTCGCCGTTGCTCTGGTTCTGGCTGGTGAGCGCCGGCACCTGCACTGTGACCCGCACCGCATTTACCGCCGGGTTTTGCACCGTGCGCACGATGGGCATGACCGCCTTTACCTGGGCGTTGACGTACACCTCGGTTTCCACCGCCGAAAACCCGGGCAGATAGGTTTGCGCCGGGTAACCATCCCGGGTGTCGATGGTAATGCCGGAAAAGTTCATCTGGCCGCTGGCGGCCTGCACCGGGGTATTGTCCACATACACCGATTTCAGGCCATCCACCAGGCCGACGATGGGCCCCTCGCCCAACATGTCTATAATGCGGGCGGTGGAGGCGCTGCGCAGGGTGTTGGGATCCTCAACGGCAACACGCTGACTGCCACCGCCACCCTTGCCGCCACCCTTGGCGCCATGAATGTCTTGCATCATTAGATTTGCTCCGCCGTCATGCCGGCACTGATCACCACACTGCCGGACTTCACCCGGCCGCAAATAATGGGCACTGGCAGGCCCTGTGTGCTGGTGTTAACCGGGCCGTCAAACAAAAACGAGGGGCGCTGATCGGGGCGCTCGCGGTTGGCGTAGTCGGCGGCGGCCACGGGCGTGGTCATGTTGGTGACCATTTGCCCTCCGGCCACGGTGGCAGCCAACCCTGGCCCGCCCACCATGAAGGCCACCAGTGTCAGGGTAAACCCTGCAAATGCATCCAGGGCACCGCCCGCACCTGCCACCGCCGGCAGCAGGTGCAGCTCGGTGGTGTTGCCCAAACCAAGCTGCAACTCCTGTTCGGTCACGCTGTCTTCGCTCTCCGGCGAACCCCGCACAATGTGCCAGTTGCCCCTTGTTATCTCGTCCCGAAAACCCGGCAGCTGCACGCTGAGGGCGTGCACCGCCTCGGCGGCGGTGGTTACGTCCAGTTCAAAGCTGTCGCCAAAGCGCTCGGCCAGCGGGCCGTGTAAATACAGTGTTCTCATGCGTCCCCCTCGTATCTCAACCACAGCGCAATATGCGGCAGCCAGCGGGCGATGGGCTCGCGTACCGACAGCCGGGTGGGGTCCACCGGATTACTGGCGCACGGATGGTGTAACGCCAAACCCCGCTCCAGCAGCACGCCGCCGTGATTGGGCACCGGGCTGCGCACCTGGGCGATCCACACATCCCCGGGTTGCGCCTGGCGGGCGTCGATGGGCACAAAGCCGGCAGAGCGAAAGCCTTCGCCGTAGAGATCGTCACCGTTCAGCCACCACTCCCAGTTGCGCGGGTATTCCGGCAAGGTCACGCCCCGCTCGGTGCGGTAGTAATCCCGGATCAGCGCGTAACAGTCGGTGATGCCATGGCGAAAGCCCCGGCCCACCAATGGCGGCACGTCCACTCCTTTACCCCACCAGGCGATGGGGGTACAGCCGGTGCCGTCGGTGGCAATAATGCCCCAGGGTACGCCGGTGTTGATCTGGCCGCGCATATCGGCCTCGCTCGGGCAGTCCGGGTAATTCGGGTGGCTGTGCACCACCGCCAGCAGGCCCTCTTTCTGCGCCTTCAGCAGATCGCGCTTGGCGATGCGAAAGGTTTTTTCGGGCTCGTCGGCCACGTTGGCCACCTGCCGGCAATCGGAGACGGTGATTAGCCAGACACACTCCAGTGGATAACCGGCCAGCGCCTCGGCGGTTATCTGCTCATGGTATTGCTCAAACATGGTTAGCTCCTGAAGCGGCCCACGCCGGGGAAGCCGTAAAAAGGCAGCTCGGCATACTGGCCAAAGCGCAGGCGGCAGTCCGACAGCCGCTTGCCGCAGCGATCGTTATCGGCGGTGGTGGGCTCGCCGCCGGCGGTAAAGCAGGCCTCGCCGCTGTAGGGGCAGGTGACCCCCTCGTAAGAGAAGTCAGCTCCCGAGCGAAACCGGTAGCGATGGCTGCAGCTGTCACGCAGTATTTGCCGGGCCGGAATTCCGCGCCCCTCCTGATCCAGGGCGCTGCTCAGCTCAAACTGCATGACCGTTTTGTTATGACTGGTCTTGCGCTCCACCACGAAATAATCCACCGGGAACAAAGCCCCCGGGTCCGGATCGGTGCCGTCGTCCAGGTGGCGGCGGTAGGTGCGCAGCCGGCGAATGGGCATGCCCACCAGGTCATCGGTACTCAGCACCAGCGCCATAAAGGCCATATCCAATGACGACACCGTGAGTTTGGGGCGCGGCAGTGGCCCCTTTCCCGAATACTCAAAACCACTGGCCTGAATGGGAAAGGCAAAATATTCATTACCGGCAAAGCGCACCGGCTGACCATTGATGGGCTCGGGGGCGAAGCGCACCATGCCACCGCCGGTGCGGCTGGTGTCCAGCTCAAACAGGCTGATAATGGCGTCCTGCGCCAGTTCCTGCGCCTGGCTGTTGATTTTGTCGCTCATGCAGGGACCTCTTCGAAGGTGGCGGCGATCTCCCACCAGCCGGAGCGGCGAGCCCCGGACCATTGACTGCAGACGACTCTGATGGTGCGGCCCGTGTCGGGGGCGGTAAACCAGAACGCCTGCACCCCCGCGTGCTGCTCGAAGAAGGCGTCTATCGGCTCAATCAGTGCCGGGTAATCGGCAAAGGTCAGGCTGTAGGTTCGTAACAGGATGTTGATGCCGTCACTGCTGCGCTGGCTGTAGCCGTCGCCGAATTGCGCCTTTTTCACCCTCGGCTGGGCCTGGGGCTGGCAGCTTGCCGGGGCCCATGTGAATGTTTCCATGCTCCACCTTATTGGTTCAGTACGCCGCCGGGGCGCAGTTCGTTGTTGAGCACCTCGTAGGTGGCCCGCCTGGCGGTGGCATAAATGGCCGCCAGGGCCTGCGGGTCGGCATTGGCGCTGGCCGCGCCCCCTTCGATATGAAAGTGCTGGACAACCTCCACCCTGACCCTGCCGCCTTTACTGCCGGCCTTGTTCTCCCGCTCCAGAAACCGGGTCAGATCGCGGTTAAGCGCCGCGCCGGTGACTCGTTCGCCTTCGGCCAAGTTCCAGGTGCCCTCGTTGGGTACATAATCGATGCCGTCGTGAGCCTGGCCCATGATGGTCTGCGCAGCGATGGCCGCCACTGAGGCATAGCCAATGCCACGAATGACTTGGGCGTAACCTGCGCCGGCGACCGGCCCCATGCCAACAGGCGGCGGAGCTAGGGCGGCGGTGGCAGCCATTTCGGCGTTGATAATGGTCTGAGCAATGGCGATGCCTTTTTGGGCAATAAACATCGCTTTGTAAATGCCGGATTGCTCACCCGCAAAAGTGCGGGCCAAATCGGCCATGGTGCCAAATGCACTGCCGGCTATGCTGAGCTTCATGTGATTGATTTGCTGCTCGGCGGCCAACTCGTTTTCACGGCGGCGATTTTCCAGTTCAGTAATTTGCTCGTCGTAGAGAGCTTTATTCTCTACTTCCAGCTCGCGATAATTTTTATACTCATCGATGCGCTGTTGATATGCCTCACGCATTCTTTCGGTTTCTTGCTGAATGCGGACCAGTTCGCCAAACTCCCCGCCTACCTGAGGGCTGAGCCCCCCCACCTCGGGCAAGCCCTGAAACGTCTGACTGGCAATGCTCTGAGCTACACCGCCCCGGATCAACTCGCCACGAGGGCCTTGCAGCCCTTGAGCATCCCGCTGCTCTTGCGCCAGATCACCGAGTCCGCCACTGGTGTATTTATTCCAGCGCTGCTCTTCAATTTCCTTCAGTCGGCGGGCGGCTTCCTCATCAATAGCGTTTTTGGCGAACAAGAACTGCTCGTGGATGATCAAGTTCTGGCGGTAGTAGCTCTCGGTCTGGGCCAGGCTATCGGCACGCCAGTTTTCCACCTGCTGCTGTTCGTTGGCGTTGAGGCGTGACAGTTCTTGCAGGTACTGCTGGGCCTGCTCTCGCTGATTGGCCAGCTTCTTGGCCGCCGCATCATCCGGTTTAAGTGGCGGTAAATTTAAGTCCTTTTCCAGCTTTAGCCCTTCCAGGTGCGCGTCGGTCAGGGCCTGCCGGTTTTTCTGTGCTATGTCCAGCTGGGCGTTGTAGTCGGCAATCTGGTCGTTAACCCGCTGCTGCTCGCGGAGAATATCCGCTCGGGCTGGGGCATCGCCCCCATCGGTATTGGCCAGATTTTCCTTGACCCGTTGCAAATCGGCGAGTTTACCCTTCAGCTCTTCGGCTTCGTACATCAGACGGGTGTAGGTCACCCGCTTCTCGGCGGCGCTGAGCTTGTATAAGCTGTTTCTGAACTCATCGGTGGCCTGGGTCACCTCGCGGGTTTTATCCCTAGCCAGTTCGGTGCGCTTGCTGTATTCCCACAGAGCAAAACCTGCCAGGGCGGCCACGCCCATCGGGCCACCCAGCAACGCCATGCCCGAAGCCAGAGCACGGGTGGTAGTGGTCATGGCCACCTGAGCGATAGACGCGGTGCGGGTGGCGGCAGCGGCGGCCGTCGTGGTGGTGGTCACCACCGCATTGGTCCGGGATAATTCAGCCTGAGCCAGGGTTAGCGCCCGGGTGGTGCCGGTGGCGGTCGTTTGCGCCGCGGCCAGGGTGCGCTCGGCGGCGGCCTGCTGGGCGGCCAGAGTCGCTTCGGTACGGCGTATTTCACCCAGCCGGGTCAGTGACATCTGGCGGCCGGTGGCGCTGATCTGCGCCTGCAGGCGCTGGGTTTCCAGCAGGCGTTCGGCGGCCAGTTGCTGCTGCGTCAGCTGAATGAGTCGCAGCCGTTCGGCGGCCTCAGTCTGGGCCTGTTGCGCTCGTTGCACTGCTATGCGCGCCGAGGTGACGGCGGCGGTCTGCTCACCGGCGGTGCGGCGGGCGGTTTGAGCGGCGGCCTGTTGCTCCTGGGCAATACGCTGGGCGGTTTGCGCGGTGGCGGCCCGCTCGGCGGCCATACCCTGCAGAGTGGCGGCGGTTTTGCTGGCAATGCCGCCGGCCAGTCGCCCCACATACAGGGCGGCCAGCGCGCCACCAACGGTGGTCAGGTTATCCATTACCTCGGCGGCGCCACCGGCTTCGGTTATCCAATCGCGCAGCCCGGCCACGCCCTCGTTCAGGCCCGGGCCCAAATCGGCAATCAGGGCATTAGCCAGGCCCTGCGTGGTAGCCGACAGGGTTTTCATCGCCTGATCCGCGGCCACTATGCTGGCGATGTCGCCATCGTCCAGCGCTACGCCCATGTTGCGGGCCTCGGCGCTGAACTGCTTCAACAGCGCGCCGTTGTTCTCCAGCAGCGGCAGCAGGCGGCTGGCGTCATCGGCCAGCGCTTCCATAAAGAAGATGCGCTGCGAGGGCTCTTTTATCTGGTTCACCGCCTCGGCGATTTTCAATAACTGCTGATCCGGAGACAGCGAACGCAGCTCGTTGATGTTCAGATTGAGATTTTCGAAAAGGTCTTTCGCCTCACCGCCACCGGTGGCCACAAAGTCGCCGATTTTGTCTGAGGCATCTTTGAAAATGTCGCCCATCTTCTCGGCGGAGAGGTTGACCTGTTCACCGGCATACTGCCACTCCATCAGAGTGCCGGTGCTCACCTTGAGCGTGCGCGACAGTATCTCGGCATCGGCCACCAGTCGCGCCTGCCCCTGCAACGCCCCTACGGCGAACACGCCAGACAGCGCCGCCGCCGCGGTGCGCGCGGTGTTGGTCATGGTGGCCAGGGTGGCGTCGGCTTGCTGGCTTTGGCGGTCAAACTGCTCGGTGCGCTTGTTGGTATCGCGCAAACTGCGATCGTAGCGGCCTGCCGCATCGGACACCGACTTGAACGCCCGCACCCCGCCGGACGGGTCGCCGGTGATCACCAGGCCGGTGGTAAAGGTTTTTACCATGGTAGCCTCGAATTTCAGGTATAAAAAAACCGCCCGAAGGCGGTTTTTAGTTATTCAATCTTATCTCTAAGTATTCGACAGAAAAAAGAACACAAGAGAGAAAAGTATAACAGCACCTATGGCTGTTCCTATTTGTTCAGCGGCAAGGCCTTGCCTCTCAACTTCAGCCTCTACCTTGTCAGCTTCTTCATTCAGCGTGGCTGCAATGGCTTCCATTTCTTGAGCTAAGCACCCATATATCTCAGCCAGCGCTTCGGGAGGCACAGACATGAAAAATGCCTCAACCTGATCACTCAGATCAAGCCCGGCCGTATGTACGTTGCCGCCAGCCAATGCAACCTGCCTAACAACTTCCATGCGAGCATTAGCCAGCTCTCTGACTGCCGGCCGGTTAGCGCGATAAATGATTGTTCCATCATCAGCAACTACCTTTTGATAATAATCACTAGGTTTTCTGAGCGGTTTAAATTCCGTGCCTCTCTCCAAGTACTCGACTTCTTTCACATCCATGGTTATAGCGTCCTCGTCAAAAAACACACTATAACCGAGCCGTCAAAATAGATCTAAATGACGTTAAAAAGTCATTGCAATATCAAATTAGCGGCTGGCTTGCTACGCGAACTGCATGGCCCGCACCTTTATTACGCCGGCAGCACCAACGGCGGCAGGTTGCGGGTATTAGCCCGACTTTCAATGGCCGTCAGCGATCGCCTCATGGTCTCGGCGTCATTGCAGTTCTGGGCCAACAGCCGAATTTGCCAGAGGGTGGTCCCCATCCACTCCATATAATGGCGCATGGCCAGGTGCTCCAACCGGATGGCGGCTGTTTCGTATCCGTGCCGCGTGAGTTCGGCAATCAGATAGCTGGTTGGCGACCAGCCGTCCCCGCTGCCAATATGCGCCGGCAAGATCCGGAACCGCCCCGGGCTGGATTCAACAGGGGTCACGCTGGGGTGCAGGCAGCGCTTGATCCAGTCGGCCATGGAGTAGTTGAGCTGTATTTGCACCGGTGCAACCGGCAGGGTCTCTTTAGGCAGCAACTGGCCCTCAAGAATGATCTTGTGCACATACTCCACGGCAGCGGGCAGCTGCTCGGCGGTTAGTTCTTTTACACTATCGATGGCAAACCTCTGGTGCACCATTCGCCACGCATCGGAGTAGCTCAGGTTGGTGCTCTTGCCGATCAACATATTGACGGCATCTTTAAGTGGCGTCCGTTCATCTTTGGTGCTGTAGCTCGGCGCGCTGGCCACTTCTTTATCCAGCACATCCAGCACCCACTTGCGGAACGCTTTGGCCACCCTGGTCTTGGAGAATATTGCTACCAGATGTGCACCGCGCAGGGAGAAGACCCGCACCTCTTTCATAAGATTACCTGAAGCCCTCAGGTTAAGGATCTGCGTCATTCCATGGGTGAACTCGTCCTGATTGCGCTCATAAATCTGTGAAACAGCATTGGGTTTTTTGTACCCAAGAGCTCTCGCCAGATCTACCGCAGTCAGCCAGATTGAGCTGTTATGGTTAACCACGTTGAATTCAGTATCGTGGAATGCGAGTTCAGTATTTGCTATATTGGTCATGTCGATGCCTTCTTTGTTAGTTTGGTTTGACACTTGAGCCCCGACTGCTGCAACGGTCGGGGCTTTATCTTTCTTACAGTTCAGTCTTCTCACTTTTAACACTTTCCTTTAATCGCTGAATCAGCTCTGAGTTCAGTGACCGACCGTTATCCTTAGCCAGCTTCTGAAGCAAAGCTTTTAGCTCTGGTTGCATACGCAAACCAAAAGGCTTTACTTGTCGTGTTTGCATTTTTTTCTCCTGCGAGTGAATTACTACACGGTGTAATCATTACACCGTGTATCTATTCCGTCAAGCCTCTTTTGACTACACTGTGTAGCCTCTTTGCCGAGAGCCTCAAATTGAGGTTCTCGGGTGAGTGCCGTAAACAACACAAGGTCACCATGAGCAGAAACATCGCCCCTTTCGGAGTGCGCATGCCCTCCGAACTTAAAGATAAGGTTGAAGAGGCAGCCAGAGCTTCTGGCCGCTCTATGAACGCCGAGATCGTCCATCGCCTGCAGCAATCTTTTGCGGGTGGTGCCGGCGTTCCTGAAAACCTGCTTGACCAAATAATCGCGAATAAAGGCGGCAAACCACTTGACCCCGAATCCATTGATCCAGAGGACATAGCTCAAGCTCTTGTCTGGGTTGGTGAAGTTCAACGCAGCCTCATTACACGAATGCTCAACGCCACTAAAGCCAAAATCGACGAACAGCCCTAGTGTAAAGCCCTTTTTCACCTGTTTTTGATAAACCCATCCTTTCAAAACGATGGGTTTATTTTTGAGCAGAAACCCTGATGAATAGGTGCGAGTGTCATACGCGCACCCTATCTGTTGGCACTCTGTCAACCACCTGCATAACGCAGGTGGCTAAGCTGCACGGTTACCATAACCGCTCAGATGCCAAGTAAAGGTGTGGTCATAATAACCACCCCCTTCAGCCATGGTCATAATAACCACCCCCTTCAGCCATGGTCATTATGACCATACCTGCTGCCCCACCATCCACCTCCGTTACCATTATGGTGATGCTAATACCCAGTGACGTCCCCATAATGATAACTGTTATGCACAGTGACGAGCCGCATGTGTCATTGAAGTCAGTAGTTGACGGCCTTAGCTTAAGCTGGCCAGCGCAGTACCGAAAGATTAAAAGCGACATGAGAAAATTTGGGTGTTGCCTTATAGCAACACCCTCAAAAAGTGGACTGAGAGGGTCAAATTGACCCTCTCAGGTCTCCGCAAATTGCGGCCCCCTTTCCCTCCTGGGCGTTCCACAGCAAGCGGCATGGCAACCGTATTCGTTATGAAGACGCTTGCCGGCCTTATCACCTGCGTTGTCAAAATGACAATGGTTACCGAGCGACCCCGCGCCTGCATCATACAGGCGGTTGTTTTTAATACTTCATGGCGAATTCCATTGACCGTCAATAGGGCTACCCCAATCTGAGGCATCCTCATATGAGCATACCTTCGGTGGCTATCATGACCACGGTTTCCGAACAGCGACAGGTCAGTGTAAAGCCCTTTTTCACCTGTTTTTGATAAACCCCCTCTCTTCAGCGGAAGGGGTTTATTTTTGACCAGATCCCCCACTTCAGCAGCCCTCCTTTCCGCCGGTTACAACTTCCCCCTCGCACAACCACGCCGATGCTGAACCACGGTTTTGCCACAGCAACGAAAAAATATCAAACCCTTTTGATTCAATCACTTAGGTTGTCAAATGTGACAACGTGGCGGCTTCCATCCTACGGAATCATGACTTGATCGCCTCGATCAGTACTGCCACACCGGGCAGCAGCTGGCCCAGTGACCAGAGCCCGGCCACGATCACCATGGCCCAGATCAACCGCCGGGTTGGGGTATTTGCTGAAATCATGTTCAGTGTCTCCATAAAAAACCCCGCTCGATGGCGGGGCTATGCGGCGGACGGGAACACCATTCTGATCTGCCCTTTCACACCAAACACCTGCGAACAGCGGGCGGTGAAGTCCTGATAGTCGCAGGAGGTGTTGGCCAGCATGGTGACCGCGCCAATCTGGCGATCCAGTACCGCCGCACCGCCTTCGCTCAGCCATTGATGCAGCTTCTCGCCACCCTGCCGGCGGCCCTTGATTTCGGCCAGCACCTCGGCGGGCATCACGGCCTGATACACCCACTGCATGGTAATGCCGCCGTAAATGGCCGGAGTACCACCCTGGTGTCCGCAATAGGCGGTGTTGGTCACCTTTGCCAGCGCGTGGTAATAGTCGGGCGGAAAGCGCCGCTCCCATCCGGCTGGTTCGTGGCGAAGCATTTGCAGCATGTATTCGGTCATGCCGGCTGGTGCCAGGGAAGATCGGATCAGTTCGTCTATCTGCAAGTCGCACCAGACAGAAAACTTGGCGTCGCACCAGCGAGCAAAGGCAACAGCAAGCTTAGGATGCAGCCAAGTCCCGCCCCCTCGGTCCATTCGGGCCTTGCTGGTTTTTACATACCCGGATTTCCGGGTATCTACGATGTTGGATTTTTTTCCGCTGGTCACCTCTTCCAGGGCTTTTACGTAATCCAGTGTTTCAGCATTCTCCAGCCAGTGATCAAGTCGCTTATTGAAACGCTTGGCCACCTCAGTCGCATTGATCCAGCCGTCGGTGTTGAAGCTGACGGCCTGACCCTGAAACTGGTGCTTGATGATGTTCGTCATGGTGCGTCTCCACCCTCCGGATAAAAAGGGTGCAGGAAGGGCGCCGTGGAGAGCAGCCGGCGCCCGTTCGGGAGCTACCCTATCCTGCAAAAAAGTCGCACTCCCAGGGTGGCTGAAGCGGGCCACCCGGTTCGGTGATCGGCCTAGGGAGTGCATAAACAAAAAGCCCCGGCAAATGCCAGGGCCTATAAATGAAAAAACCCGCTCGATGGCGGGGCTAGTGCAGTTTCAGCGGCATCTGGGCGATGGCTTTTTCGCCCCGCAAAGCTCAAGCATGTACCTGATCTCGACCTCCCCCAGTAGGAACCATTCCCCGTGTTTTCTTAGATTCGCGAACTTGCGATGGAGGGTGCTTTCAAGCTTGCTGTCACCGGGCACCTTCATTATCAGGCTCAAGCCGTCAGGCGACATGCTCGCCAACTCAGAAGACCTCTTGGCAAACCTTTTCGTAGTCCCGATCTTGGTCAAGCCGCTGATTTTGGATTTGAAGGCGTAGACGAATGACTCTCCCGCCCTTCTGTCTCGACTGTTTCTCACACTGAACGACAATCCTGTCAGCATTGCCGCATTAACAAAATGGTGCTCCTTACAGCCCACCCGCTTTAACTCCTTAGTGAATTCGTTGATCAAATCGAACGCTTCCACTTCATCTTCTGAGCGTCCAGCAAGGAAATCAGAATAAGCTTTCCCTGCCCTGTTAGCTGCAGCAATCAGTTTCATCATCTTTGTTCTCTCCTCTCTCCGGAGAAAGGGTTGCAGGAAAGGGGCTGTGGAGAGCGCCAGCACCCTGTTCGGCTGTACGGGCCTATCCTGCAGAAACGAAAAAGCCCCGGCAGGTGCCAGGGCTCAGGAACGAAAAAACCCGCTCAAGGCGGGTTCTTGGCTGACCGTAAAGCTCTGGCCAGTATGGGGGCACTCTAACGCCAACGTTTGCCACTATCAGCCCCCCTGCCGATCAACGCTGGTTCAGCAACTCCAATGCCCCGGTTTCAATTTGCCCCACTTGGTGCAAACAGGTGCGGCGGTCGGCCACCCCCATCATGTCCATGGTGGCAGCCAGGGCGCTGGCGTCCAGCCCCTGGTAAAACGCCCCGGCCATGCCGGACACAATGCGCCACTGGCGGGAGCAGGCGCGGAATACCTCCCACGCCTCAGTGTGCTCGGGCCAGATGCCGATGGTTTCCGGCTCGGTGTGTTTTTGTTCCAGGGTGATGCCCATGATTGCCAGATCGGAATCCAGCTCGTTTTTGCCACCCCGGCCGGCGCCGGCCCAGGCCCGGCCGAGGTCGATCAGTTTTTTGCGGCGGCCTCGGTGCGGCAGTTCTGCGCGAAGAACCAGCTGCGCACCAGCGGAATGCGCACATAGGTTTTTTTCAGCAGTTGCTGGGCCAGCTCGGGGGTGAATGCCACCGGTTGGCCCTGCTCGTCAAACAGCTCGGACAAACCGCGCAGATCGTCCGCCACCAGCTGGGCGTCATCCAGTTTCTGGGCGTTGATTTTGTCGATGCGTGCCTGGGCCTCGTCGTAGTCGTACAGCTTCCAGGTGGCCTGGATGCGGCTGGGCTCGGCCTCGCCGGGCACCTGAATGTCTACCGGCACGGTAATGTCCGGAATGGTTTTGATAATCAGCATGAAAATTCCTTATTTAAACGTGATAGTGAGCTCGTCGTCGCCCAGGTCCGGCAGGGCACGCAGGTCCATGGCGTAGTGCACAATGCCGTCGGAGTCGGAGCGGCTGATGCTGCTCAGCTGGGTTTTTGGCAGGGCAAACTGAACGATGTTGCCGGCCACGGTGCCGTGGGTGAGGTCTACCGCGCCCAGGGTCACCTGCTCGTGGGATTCCAACAGGGCGAAATAGTCCTTGGTGGCGATGCTCGGCGCCTCGATTTCGACGCTGCCAGCCACCGCGCGGTCGGTGATCTGCACGTTTTCGCAGCCAATCAGGTGGCGGTGGGTTACGGTGTTGCCCAGGTTCACGCTGAGCGACTGGCCGCAACCGGCGTGAGCATGCACACTGAACGCCACCGTGTTGGCCTTGTTGACCGGGATCTCATCCACGATGTTGACCAGGGTCTGGGCCAGCGCCGTGGCATGCGCCACCGGCCGCTGATACAGTCCGGTGAGGGTGAATTTCATGGTGGGCAGCTCTTTGGCGGTGAGCGCGAATTCTACCGTGCCCCGGCAACCGGGCACCCGCTGCAGCTGACCGTCCTCAACAAACCACACCGTGAACGACTCATGATCATCCGTGGCCGGGGTGTAACTGACCGACGTGGTCGGGGTCACGGTTTCCGCCAGGCCACAGGCGCGCAGCAGCAGGCCAAAGTTGGGCGCGGTGCCGGCGGCACCCGAGCCGGCCAGTGGAATGGTGGCGGTCACCGTGGTGAAGGGCGCCACGTTGATCTCGGCGTTGGCCCCGAACTGCTCGCGCAGCCGGGTACGCTCAACCCGGTCGCCTTCATAGGGGCTGCTGTCCAGCTCGGAAATGGTGAGCAGGGTGGCGGTGGCAATGTCGGGGGACACGCCATAGCTGGCCTCAACCGCGACCAGCAGGGCCTTTTTTCTCGTCTTCATTGGTGTTCACCTTCTGTTTGGCCGGCGCGGCCGGGGGCTGGGGTTGGGCGTGGCCGGAGCGCTGTTTCAGCTCCCGGTCACCGTGTTCGTTGATGTGGTAGCTGCCACCAGATGCCATGGGGCCTCCTGTTATGTACTGCGGATTACTTGTTGATACTGATAGGCTTCACGCCAGAGGATCTGATGGCCAAACACGCCAATCTGGGCGCCACCAGCGTATTCAAGGGGGCTGACTGCATCGTCCGACTCCAAACCCAAAAGAACTCCTCGTGCTGCGGCGCTCATGTCCTCCAGTTGCAGGGCATTACCTGCCAGCACCACCGCCAGTTGCTTGATCACCGTCTGCCGAACCGCCATGCTGGCCAGGGCGTTGTCCTGGGCCGTGGCCCCCAGTACGTGTACAAAGGCCGCCGTCGGTGCCGCATCAGTCGCCATGGCCGTGGTTTGCAATTCGAAATGAGCACGAAATTGCCTCTGGTCGAATTCATAGTCGGTGGCAGCATCGGTTATCTCCGCCCCCACCGGGCCGGCATGTACCGCCACCGCATCCACAAAGCCGTCGGCCATGGGACGCAGGGCGTCAAAGCTGGCGGCCCGCAGGCTGACCAACCAAGTGTCGGTGCGGGCAATGGTCCAGCCGTCGGCCTCAATGTTGCGCCGGCTGGCGAGTTGGTAAACGCCGTGCTGATCCACCTCTAAATCCGGCGGCAAGCGCAACGGATAGGTGTGCCCGGCGGTGACCTGATCACCCAGGCTACGCACCAAAGGCACCATGTCCACGGCGCCGATGTCGGCCTGACTGGATGCCTGGGCGGCAATACCCACACCGGCCAGCGCCTGTATGATGCTGTCGATCATCGAATTCGCTCCAGGGATTCACTTAATCCCTTGTAAAACCGTTGTTCACCGCCGGCTTGCCCCCGCTCCAGGGCGGGCCCCATAAACGGGTTGGCCTGCATGCGCTTGGTCCCGTGCTCCTGCCAAATCCCCTTTTGTGTTTGCCAGCGGCCTTTCACCTTTCGGTTCGGACCAACCAGCAAGGCAACGGTGCCGGCGGCAATCCCCAGCCTCCTTTTCACGCGCGGAGACAGGTTGCGGTGGTTCACAGCCCGGGCGAGATCCCCCGAATCCTTGGGGGCCAGCTGCTGGGCGGCCTTTTTAATGGGTTGCACAAACTCCACCAGGCCGGCACGCACCGCCCGCGTTTGCAGTCGGCGCTCCAGCTGTGCGAGTTCTCGCAGCATCTGATCAACACCCTGGTGGCTGACATTCAGCTCAAACCCACTCATGTACCATCACCTCCAGTTCAATGCGGCGGCCGTCCACATCGATGGGGCGGCCATCGATACGGTAAAGCTGGCCGCCATGGCGCAGGCGTAGTGACTTGCCAGTGGCATCCGCCACCGGCTGCCGCCAGCGCATCCGGATGGTAGCGGTGGTTTCACTGTTGGCCTGATCGGCGGCGAACAGCAGCCGGCCACGCAGCTGCCGCACCTCGGCCCAGACGGTAATGCCAGGCACCCAGGCGTCGCCACGTTCGCCGGAATCGCTGCGGACATTGGGGTTCAGCCATTCCAGGGTCACGCGGTGCCGGTATTTGCCGGCTCTCACTCCACTCATAAATCACCCGATGATAGTGGGACGATACTGTTGTATGAGAGCATCGAAAGTCAGCGGCACCTCGGAAGTAATGGTGCCAATAACTACCGACTCACGGTTGGCATACCAGTGGCCAATGAGGAACAGCACGGCCAGCCGCAGGTCATCGGTGAGCGGCTGTTTGCTCTCGGCGCCCTCGGCCGCAGGATCCCAGCCCGCCAATGGCACCAGTGTTTTCTGAATGCACACCTCAACGTGACGGGTCGCCGCCTGCAGCAACATCTGCAGGTATGCGTCCTCGCCGGTGATGTCGTCATCCAGTCGACACTGGGCGCGTATGTCCTCAATGTCGATCATGGTGGGTTACTCCTTATAGGCCTCGGCCACCTTGATGGTTTTAATCAGCCGTTCGGATTCCTCTGGCTGGAAACCGGCGATATCGCCTTTGACGTAGCGCCCCCAGGCCTTGATAAAGAGGATCGGGGTCAGTTTTTTGGCCGCCGAGGCAGCGGGCTTTTTGGTCTCTGCAGGTGTGGTCATGCTGTGATCTCACTATCGATATTTAGAATGGCGCCGGACGGGCCGGCGCCGAGGGATTACCAGGTCACACCGGTACCCAGCACCAGGCCTTCGGGGTGGCGGAAACCAATGTCGTGCTCAGCCACGACGCGGATCAGCGACTGGTTGCGGGCAAACGCCGACACCAGGTTGCCGCCGGCATCCTTGTAAGTGGCCTCGCGGCTGAAATCGACGGTGAAATTGCCGTCCTCGCCGATCACCACATCGTTGAAATCGGCAAAGTAGATTTCCGACTCGTTAGTACCAACTCCCAGGTTGGCCGGAATGGTGTTGGTGTGCTCGATGGGATAACCCTTCAACACGCCCTGGGCCATTTCCGGGTACACCTTGTTGCCGTTGCCGTCACGCAGGCCAAACAGCTTCATGTAGGTGCGCGGAGACAGACCCCAACCACAGGAGACCATCAGGCTGTTGGATTCCATCAGCTTCAGGATCAGCGAGTCTAGATAGGCGTCGATGCCGGCCAAGTCGGCGGTACCGCTCCAGGCTTCGGTGCGGCTGGCGGCGGTGGCCACCGCTTTCATACCCGTGGGCGTGTTGTTGGTGCCGTCATCACGCAGGAAGGCCTTGTCTTCGCGCACGGCCATGGCGTTGATGATGTCGGCCAGCACCAGCTGCTCTACCTGAAAACCGGCACGGCCGATCAGCTGGTTGGACAGCGGCACCAGGGTGATCATGGTCTTGGCCGACAGTTTCACATCATCGAACTCGGCTTCGCTCGCCAGTACATCCGCGCCTTCACCCACATAGCCGGCGGTGGCGCCACCGCTCATGCGCGGCATGGACATATTGCCGTTGGGCAAAGGCACCGAGCGCGCGCCGAGCTTGCGAACGACGGTGCGGTTACGCAGCAATTCGATCACTTCATCCGCGGTGTTCTGCGGGATCAGGGCGCCGCCGGATCCCGCAGCGGTCTCGATGGCCATGGCCACGTCGCTGTCACCGATGGTGTCGTGAGCAAAGTTAACGGCCTTGTCCAGGTCACCCTTGCCGGCGGCGATGGCCATGGTGATCCGGGCCATGCTGGCACCGGGGTATTGCTGCAACTCCTGTTTGGTGTGGACCGCCGGGCCCTTGCCGCCCAGCGCCTTGACCGGGGCGGCCTGCTGGGCATTCATGCGCTCGGCCGCTTCCAGCCGGGTAATCTTGGCGCTGAGGTTGTCAAACTCGGTGCTCAGGGTTTCGAACTCGGTCAGTTGTTCGGCGGTGAGCTCGCCTTCTTTCTCTTGAGCGGCCAGACCCTGGATCTGGGCGTTCACTTCGGCACGCTTGCGGCGCAGTTCTTCAATCAACATAGTCACGGTTCTCCGTTAACAAAAAAGGCGGCCCGAAGGCCGCCATGGGTTGTTTACTCCGCCGCGTGGCTAGAGCTTACAGCTAAGGTCGATGGCCGCCGCCCGCGCCTGAATGGAACGCCGCGGCGGTGGAGTCTGGTATTTGCTGGCAATGGCATTGATGGCCTGATCCGGGCTCATCAGCTCGTCGGCAAAGCCGGCGGCAATGGCTTCGGATGCACTCATCAGGCTGGCCTGGGTGTCGATCACCGCCTGCACCTTGAGCCCCCGGTATTCGGCCACCGACTCGGTAAAGAGCTGATAGGCCTCGTCCAGGCGCTGGTTGATGGCCACCGTGGCGCCCTCGGTCAGCGGTTCGTGGGGGCTGCCGTCATTCTTACGCTCGCCCCGGAAAAAGGTGGTGAAGGTCAGACCCACTTCCTGCTCCCAGCGGGACAGCTCCATATGCTCCAGCAGTACGCCGATGGAGCCCACACCGGATGTGGTGCTGACCACGATGCGGCTGCAGGCGGCGGCCACAAAGTAACAGGCCGAGTAGGCGTAGAAGTTAACGATGGCGGTGATCGGCTTTTGCTGCCGGGCCTGGTAGATGTAGTCCGCCAGCTCCTTACAGCCCACCGCCATGCCGCCGCCCGAGTTCAGGTCGAGCACAATTTCCTCAACCAGGTCATGGGTCAGTGCCATGGCGATGTTGCGGCGGATCAATTCGTAGCTCATCAGCTCGGTACAGGCCTGAGTGATGTGGCCCCGACGGGCCACCAAGAGGCCATGCACCTTGACCACCGCAATTTTGCCGACGATGTGCATGCCGTCGAATTGCTCCACCCGGCCCTGACCACTGCTGGCCTGAACTTCAGGGGCGGCGGAGGCAAATGTCTGAGGCAGCTCAAGGGTGGAAGAACGCCCCATCAGCCGGGGCACCAGCACCGATTTGACCGCGTCCAGCGCAGTGCGTGTCGCGTAAAGCGGCACGTCGAACACCTGGGCGGCGACGTGCGGATAGTTGATCAGTTGCGGCATAAAATGGCCTCGATGTCTTTCATCTGTTGGGGGGTGGCATTCATCGACTGCTGGATCTGTTTGGAATCCACCATGTTAAGCGGGGTCAGGTATTTATCCCCGCCGGCGATGGGCGGCAGGTTCTCCAGCCGGCGAATGTCGTTGACCGACAGCCAGCCCCACTGTCGGCCGAGGGCATAGGCCTCGTACCTGCTCTTTTGGTCGCCGCGCAGCAGTCCGGACACATTGAACTCGATATAAAACCGGCTCCGCTCCGAGCGCAGCAGCAGATCGCGCATCATCGCCGCTTCGATACGCTTGAGCCAGGGCAGCAGGGTGTAGATAACGAACTGCAGGCCCTGGTGCTCGATGTTGTTGAAGCTGGCCTTGTCCAACTGCTGGATCATGTGCGGCGGCACCTTGTAGAGCCGGCAGATCTCGGTGATGGAGAAGTTGCGACTCTGCAGCAGCTGGGCCTTTTCGTTGTCCATGGCCAGTTGCTTGTAGGTCATGCCCTCCTGCAGCAGTGCCACGGAAAACGCATTGCGCATGCCGCTGTGCCGTTCCTGCCATTTGGAAAGCAAAGCATCCACCGCCGCCTGGGTATTGATAGCCCCCGACTCCATGGGTCGCTCGATCACACCACTCATGGTGGTGCCATTGGCAAACACCTGGGCGGCGTGGCCTTCGGTGGCCTGACTAAGGCCGATGACATCGGCGTTGGTCTGGATCGGCGACAGTCCTACATAACCATCCAGGGAGAAGCCGCGCACATGATGCACCAGACGCGCCGGCAGTATCTCGTTGGCGTCGGTCAGGTGGTAGTAGGGCAAGGCGTCCGGTCCCTTCAGAACCGTCACCTTGTCCGGGTTGATGGGGATCAGCTCGGTCACATAGCCGGCACCGTCCCGCTCGATCAGGCTGTAGTGGTTGCCGCGAATGCCTAGGCACCCCTGGGTTTGTTCGTAATATTCAAAGGCTGTGTCCTTGCGGTTGGGCAGGTTATGCACCACATCGTACAGCGGGTGATCCGTGGCCCTTTTACGCTCGCCCTGGTCCGACCGTTCATATAGCTCACAGGGAAGCTGGGCCACCGACTCGGCCAACAGGGTTACGCAGGCACGCACCGCGCTGGAGGCCAGTGCCGACTCGGGGGTAATGTGAATGCCGGCCGCCGTGGTACGCCCGGACATGGAGCTTATCCAGCGGCTCCAGTCGCTATTGGTACCACCACTGCTGGTGCCCTTGAACATCTGGGGGATAAACATCAGTCACCCCCTTTGGCAGGGACCGCTGATGCCATGGACTTGGCCATCAGCCAGGACCAGAACACCGCAAGGCTACCACCGACGATAAAGCCGGCCGCCGGGGTCAGCAGCCAGGCGCCAAAAGCAATGGCAGCAGCACCGGCAAGGCCGACAAGGAACACGATTAATTGCATCAACATAACACGTCCGATTCGTCGTAAATGGAGGATGCCCCTTCGCCTCCGCCCACGATCAGGCGGCTCATGGCGGTAAACAGGCCCACCGGGCCGTCAATCTTGGCCTCAGAAGTTGCCTTACGGGGAAAGTAGTTGCCGTTGTTGTCGACCTTGCACACCACGTTGGCCATCATCCAGTTCATCACCGGGTTGTGGTCGTGGCGTATGCGTTGCCCCTTCACCAGGCCTTCGGTCTCTTTCATGGCCTCACTCAGGTTCTTGACCGTTTGCGGCACCTCCACCACCGGCATCCCTTCGCCCATCAGGGCCAGGGCAAACTGGGTGGCGCTCCAGGGGTCGTGACCAACTTCTCGCAGCGACTCGCCGGCTACCCATTCGATCAGCTCTTCCTTGATCTGCAGATGGTCGATCACTTCGCCGTCGGTTAGCTCCAGATAACCCGCATCCGCCCACTTGCGGTACAGCTCGGCGATGTGCTTGGGTGCCGACTCGATGCGGCCTTCCGGCAGCCAGAAACGGCTGGCCACCTGCACCGAACCATCGGGCTCCTGCCATACCTTGATGGCAGCCGCCACGTCGATCTTGTTCGAGAGGTCGATGCCCACCCACAGCGGCAGCCGCTGCAACTGCTCTGGCGGGTCGATACGACTGGCGGCGAGCCAGCGGGCCATGTCCATCCAGCTCGATTCCGACTGCACCCAGATGTTGAGGTGCTTGGTCAGGAAGTTGGTGCGGGCTGCCACCTGCGCCCTGGCCTTTTTGGCCAGGCGGCGCATGTCGTCCCAGCGCTTGCAGATGCCCAGGCCCGGGTTGGCCTTGGGCCAGTTAGTTTCATCCCAGGGATCGTCGCCTTCGTCCAGGGTGAAGATAATGGCAAAAAAGCTGTCGTCTTCGACCACACCGGACAGCACCTTGGTGCTGTAGTCGCGGATCTCATAGCAAATCCCCTCCCGGTTAAAGCCTGCGGTGGTTATGCCCAGGATCAGCGGCTGGGTACGGGCGCCGGTGGCGGTTTCCAGCACATCCCACACATCGCGGGTGCGGTGTGCGTGCAGTTCGTCGACGATGCCACAATGGATGTTGAGGCCGTCCAGGTTGTTGGCGTCGCTGGACAGCGGTTCAAACTTGGAGGCGGTCTGCTCCTGGTGGATGTTCAGCTTGTTGAAGCCGAACAGCCGCTTCAGCAGCTTGCTTTTCTTGATCATGTTCTTGGCGTCTTCGAACACGATCCGCGCCTGGTCCCGGGTGGTGGCTGCCGAGTAGACCTCGGCGCCACCCTCGGCATCGGCCCCGGTCATGTAAAGGCCGACGCCGGAGCTCAAGGTCGATTTGGCGTTTTTCCGCGCCACCTCGTTATAGGCGGTACGAAAGCGGCGCACCATCACTGCATCGCCGTCGTCATCCAGCACCGCTTCGCCGGTCATCTCATCGATCAGGACGATAACGAAGCCGAACAGGTTGATCAGAATGAAGGTGTGCCAATCCATCAAGTCAATGGGCTGGCCGGTGAGTCGCCCTTTTACATGGGGCACAAATTGATAGAAGTCGAGGGCGTGCTGTGCGCGCCCCTCGTCGAAGTAAACACCCCGTTCGGGGCCTTGCTCCAGGTCAGTCAGGAAGCGCTGGCACGCCAGTATGGTCCATTTGCAAGCGATGATATCGCCGGCAACCACGCGCTCGGCGTAGCGGACACCGTCCTGAACTGTGGCCATTCATTATTTTCGCTTGCTCAAGAAGTCTTCCAATGGGTCTTTTTCCTGCTCACCGCCGGCAGCCACTTTGCTGCGGCTGGCCGGGGTCATGCCAAATTCAGCCATCATGGCTCGCAACCGCTTCCAGGCATCCGATTTCATGGCGGCGGCCGGGTGCGCTTTCAGCAGCGTGTCGCCGGCCATGGAAGTGGTGGTGTAGGTGTAGCCTTCAGAATCCAGAGTCTTGCAGTGCTCCCGGTACTCGGCGTAAACCTCGACCAGCAGCTCCAGCGCCTTGGCATCCAACAGCGTCAGCACGCCGATGTTGTCGAGATCGGCAGCCAGTTTCTTGAACCAGTATTTACCGGTCTTGCTCAGATGCTTTGGCGTGTTGGGTACCCCTTTATCGGGGGTTGGTTCGTCCTTGTTGAGAGCGCGTTTTGATGGGTTCCCCTTCACCAAGCGCAGATGTGACGGGGTCGGCGGTGGTCCTGGCATGTTCCAAACCCTCCTTTGAAGATCCCGAAAAAAAGTTTTCTAACCTGCGGCGATGCGAAAAGAGTTGGGCGGCGGTCCCGGTTGGGCAAAGGCTGAGAGGATTTATACCCCCCTACCCCCTTAGCCGCTGATGGGCCTCTACCCCAGTCGCTCACGGGATGTCTTGCTGCGGTGGCATGGCCAACACAGGCTTTGCAAATTGAAGTCATCATCGGTGCCGCCTCGCGCCTTGGGCACGATGTGGTCGACGGTCTTGGCTGCAACCGCTCGCCCCTGCCGCAGGCATTCTTGGCACAGGTGGCGGTCACGCTGCAGGATCCGCCGCCGGATCTTATCCCAGTCGGTACCGTAACCACGTTCGTGACGACTTCGGCCAGCCTGATGGGCTCCCCATCCGGCCAGTGACTGGTGCTGGTCACAGTAGCCATGACCGTGCACCGTTGTATTAGGGCAACCGCGCTTGCGACAGGCCTTGGGAATTCTCGGCGGCATTAGTTCCCTCACTCATTGCCTTCAATATCTCCTGACAGGCCGCCAGCTTGGCGATGTCTGCCGTTATTCCGTATCGGAGACGGTAATAAGCGCGTCGAGCGCCTGGAGCGAGTTCGACGGCTTCTCCATCACCCATGCCGGTATCACCGGGGGCGCCGGGCACTGCAGGGCAATGGATGGGTCGCTTGGCGAGGATGTGCAGCCGGCGAGCGCCACTGTCCACAGCATCACGCAGCCGATCAACATTGGCTTTAGCATCATTCAGTTCCTGTGTGTAGTGGGCATCGATGGCCGCCACCTGCTGCTGCAGACTCTCGGCCTTACGAGTGGCCTGCTCCAGCTCGGCGGCGTTGATCTCGACCATCATGCGCAGTTGCTCGGCATGATCGCGTTGCACGGCAGTCAGCTCGGCATGGTAGTAGGTGGCCGTGGTAAACCACGCCAGGTACGCCGCAGCAAAGATGGCCAGGCCGTAGGAAAACAGACGGGTCATCATGCCTCATCCTCCGACACTCGGCCGTCGCTGGTCAGCAGTGGCAGCTGATAGCGGTGGCTGGCCGGGTTGGATTTGATGGGCCTGCCGTTCTGCATCTTGCTCGGCCAGTAGTAACCGGTCACGCGACTGCGGGCAAAGGGGCGAATGTTCACCTCGTTGCCCTGATTGCCGCCCAGCACCATGATGTTGCCGTGCTTGTCCTGCCCCACCACAAAGCCGACATGGCCGCCACCGGTGCGCGTGAAGGTGACCAGGCAGCCATAGGCCGGTTCGAACAGCTCGGTCATGGTGTGACCACTCCACTCGCTGGCCCGGTACCACTCCCGCACCACATAGCGCTGCATGGTGCCCAGCACATAGCCGACGAACAGCCCGCACCAGGCCACGTCATCATTACGCCACCAGGCTTTGGCCTCGCCATTGAACGCGCCCATGCTGTCGAGCATGTGGATCAGCAGCGGGTTGTGTTCGGTCGGGCTGGTATTCTCGCGCAAGCCCAGATAACTACGGGCGCGGTCAATCCAGGGCAGCTCGGTCTGTGTCGTCATGGTTGCGGCTCTCCTGCCGGCGCCAGTGCTCGGCCATCTGGTGATAGTGATAGGCGGTGTCGCCATCTCTGGCGTAGCGGCTCATTTGCTCACACCTGTGGGACGGGCTGGGAATGTCGGTCATTGCCCACCCTCCCGGTTGCCAGCCCCCGGAAAGCGCTTGCGGCCCATATCTTCAATCAGGTACAGGGCCCGGCCACCCATGTGACCGGCAATGGCCACGGCCACGGCGGTGATGTAGTAGCTGAACTCCATCTCGGCGCACAGGTAGGCAGTAAGCAGGCCGGCCAGAGCGGAGATGGTCCACTCGCCGGTAAGCTCGGCGACCGAAAAGCTGATCGCCTTGTCGCGCCGGATGCGGCTGATGTAGTTGGCGGTCCCACCCCAGATGGCCAGCAGGATGAACCAGAGATAACCCCACACAGGCGTGTCTTCCTCCGCCAGCCGTTGCAGCAGCGTGATTTTGTCGTCGGGCATAGTCGGCTCGCGGATAAAAACCCGCACGATTTGAGCATGTCAGCGACATTGATGTCGTCGACATAGGCTTGGCGGGTGCATTGAAATAAAAAGCCCCGCTCGATGGCGGGGCTTCAGTAGGTTATTTGCAGTTGGTATTTATGTTCCAGCCGACCTCGCTCTTGTTCGAGTTCGGTTTTCTCGATGCGCCTTATCCGTAAGGCTCGCCCGGCAAGACTGCCCATATCGACGGATACGCGCTCTTTCAGCAAAAAGTCATGGAGCTCTCGGTGAGGGCGGGATTGCAGCTCACCGCTGAAGAACTGATCCAGTATCCGATAAACGCCCACCTCGAAGGCGGGGTCAATCCAGGCGGCATACTTGTACGCAAGGTACTTGCAGCCCCAGGTGCCCGACTCACTACCACCCTTGGTAATTCTCAAAGGCGGATTTTCGCCTTTGGTCAACTCATCAACAAAAGCGACCGTTCTGTCGTTTTTAAGGAAGTATTTGGGGCGGTCTTTATTCTTGCCGCCGGCAGCCTTCCACATATCGGTCAGGGATACCATGCCGTCTTCGGCCACTTTTACCTTTTGGTTACACAGGATCAATTCTTTCATGCACTTCTCCATGAAATTCGCTTCAGTAAGGTGCGCCCCCGGGGCAGTGAAGCAGCTGCCTGTTCGGTGATCGGCCTAGAGGGCGCATAAACAGAAAAACCCGCACAGGGCGGGCTATATAAATCGCAGGAGGGGGAGGAGTGGAGAGCGGCTCCACCTTTTCGGCTGTACGGGCCTATCCTGCAGAAACGAAAAAACCCCGACCGGTGAAGGTCAGGGCTTTGAATGACTGGGACGTGTGGGCAACTGCATACAGGCATTTACCCCACTATGGGCGAAACTTTACGCCATTCTCTGCCACTGTTCAAGTGCACAGGATGTGTTTTTACACAGTTATTTACCGCCACGTGATACCAGCCACCCTGATCACATGGCGGAATTGTCCAGGCCGTAGAGCCGTGGCGTGTTTACTATCGGGTAATGAAGGCATGGTGACTCCCAAGAAAAGCCGTTAAACGGATTGATTCTTGAGAGAGGGAGCAACAGGACTCCCGTTTATCTTAACTCAGGGGCGGGCACTGGTTCACGGAAAGGCCGGAATGGGATCAGCGGCGGCGCAGTCCCAGGCGGGTGGCCCTGATCTGAATGCTGCGCTCGGTGCGGCCCAGCGCCTCGGCGCAACCAACCGCCCCCAGGCGGGCATAGTGCTCAAGCAGGAATTGATCCTGCTCGGCAGTCCAGCGGGGACGTTTATCGGCCTTGCCCATCAGCCCTAGTTCTATCAGTTTGTTCCTGACGCTGTTGGCGTCTCGATCCAGTGCTCGACCTATTTCCGCCACGGTTTTTCCATTCCCGTACAGCGTCGTCATGGTGTTTATTTCATCGTCGGTGTAGCGCCGCCACTGCTGCTGGAAGGTGTAGCCCATTTTAAATATCTGCGCCCGTGTGGCACTGAGCGACCGACCCAGCGCCTGGGCCGCCTCGGCGTAGGAACTGCCCGCCTCCAGCATCTGTTTGAGTTTGGCGTCATCGGCGTCTGTCCAGGGTTGGTGCTGTCCCTGTTTTCGGCTTCCTCTTTTCAGCCCCAGGATGGTCACCCGGGTGATCATGGCGCTGTAGGTGCGATCCAGTTGCTGCGCTACCCAGGCCGTGCCGTGCTGGTTGATGTGCGCGGCAATAAACTCATCCTCCTGCTGCGTCCAGCGCCGAATTTTTATCGGTTGTTTCAGTCCAGCCAGCTCCACCAGAGCCACCAGCTCAGCCCTGGTTACGCCGAGCCGGC
Source organism: Oceanisphaera submarina (assembly GCF_046521305.1). Classification (NCBI taxonomy): domain Bacteria; kingdom Pseudomonadati; phylum Pseudomonadota; class Gammaproteobacteria; order Aeromonadales; family Aeromonadaceae; genus Oceanisphaera; species Oceanisphaera submarina. The sequence goes on from NZ_JBKGFN010000001.1 coordinate 250,139, forward strand.
GGGCCGTCCAGTCTGGTCCCTGAATGGAATAATTTTCCTTGAGAAACGCCAGTTGTTCCTGAGTGATGGTCCCGGCCTGTAATGCGCGGTACTCACGCTGGTACTGACGGGCTCGGTCGGCGGCGCGGCCATCGGCACGCTTGGCCCCCGGCGGCAGTTGCGGGTGTTCGATGCGTTTGGCGATCTCGCCCTGCTCGGCCAGATCGTAATCCCGACGCTGACCACGTCCGGCGGTGCGGGCCTGCTCCACGGCAGTGGGCAGGTGGTCATGGGTGAGCGTGCCATTGGCGATCATGCGGTTGAGTTTGTCACGCTGGGCCTGACGGTAACCCAGTCCCGCCAATGGGGTGCCGGTGGGCAGGTTGTGCCGTTCTCGGTAGTCTTCGGCGCTGAGTTGGTGCGCCCGCTTGAGGTGCACCGGCAAAAACTGGTAACGCCGGCCGCATTCCAGGCATTCGATCTTATCGTGATTGAGGTAATCGGCCACGTCCGCCTTGCTGGTGATGTTAGTCACAGGCGGCGTCCAGTGTTTTCAGCACCCAGGCCGACAGCTTCATGCCCTCGCGCTTAGCTTGTTTGACGAACTGCGCCTTGAGCTGACTGTTGAGTCGGACCTGCAACTGGCTGTCGGCGGGCAGCACGCCCTGGGCGTGCAGATTGCCGAGGTTGCCGTGAAAGCCGCGCGGCGGCTTGCCTTTAAATCCGTCGCGGTAGCCGTCGCCCAGTTCCTGGCGGTGGCCATCGAGGGCCAGCCACTGTTGGTGCTCGGCCTCGGTGCCGAACTGTTCGCCGTGGTAATGGCGGCGCAGGCCGCGCTGGTAGCCTGCCGCGTAGTCGCCCCCGATGGTTTTGGCGGCGGCCAGGTAGGTGTTGAATTTGCTTTCGTTCACAGCCCAACCTCCTCGTAATCTTCATAGTGTGATGCAATGTGACCAGCTACAGATACATCCTCATCAATGAAAACTGAGCCGTTAGAAAGGCTTTCTTCAATGGCTTCTTCCGCTTCCATTTGACCTTTTACAAACTCTGCATCAGCACAGAAGCCTGTTTCATCAACGTCCACTTCGATGATTACAAACATGGGAGAATTATTAGCTCCGTACTCCTCAGCAGTCTTTTTTGACGGCGTGAGATACACAGGGGCAGAAAGAAAACCATCACTGATAATAGACTGATAATTTTCAACTGAGGTGCTGTGGTACATCTTCATGGCTGACTCCTTAATTCCCGGTTCCGCCGGGGCGGTGAGTGGCTCTGTGCTCAACTCATGGTTCAAATATAATGTCCGCCAATTTGATTGTCAATACAAACAAATAATCTTTATTTTCCGGGGTCACAGAAAATGTTGGTCACGCCGCCTCCCTCGTCAACCTCGAATAGCCCCGCTCGGCGCGATCCTCCTGCGTATAGCACCAGGCCAGCAGCTGGTCATAGAGCCCCTGCCACTGACGGTAGAACGTCCGCTCACTCAGGGCGGGTGCCAGTGCCGCCACGGCGCGGTATACCCGGCTGGCGGGAACCGGCTTGAGGCCAGTGCCGCGACAGCGGGAACAGGGCTTGGTAGGAGCATCCACCGGCTTACTGGCCAGAACTATTAACTCAACCAGCCTTTCCTCATCGGCAACCGTTCCACGACCGCCACAACGACACTTTGCCCCAGGCGTGTCGGCGGTACGGCTGAACTCGGCCACGGCGAGACGGGCCAGACCCTGGGCGATGATCACTTGTGTTTTGCCCCGCTCCTTCACCGGCAGCTTGCCGGCCAGTTGCACGGCCACTTTGGCGCAGGCCTCCACGGCGCGGCGGGTTTCGCCCTTGTCCTTGGTGTACTTGGCGTAAATCAGTGCCAGGCCTGCCCGCTCCTGCCCCTGCAGCACCCCCAGCGCGGTGAGCACGTCGGTGCGGGTGAATGCTGTTCGGCTGCTGCCGGACATTTGCTGGGCAACGGCGTCAACCGAACGCGGCTCGTTCAGCGTTATTGCGTATTGTAATTTCATGCGCCACTTCCCCTGTTAAGCTATGTTTTTTAGTTACTGCTGGCCGCCCTGGTGTTGCTGGAGCAGCTTCAGCTTATTTTTGTATTCGGCCTCAATGGCCTGGTAATCCTCTTTCCGGTAGCGCTTGGGCTCCTGAGGCCCTTCCAGCCACTCCACCCATGCCAGGCCTATCTTGTCGATCAACGACACCCGGTACGCCACCAGGTTGCCCGACAGGTGATTGTTGCAGGGGGCACACTGCTTGTGGCAGTTGGCCTCTTCAAAGCGCAGCTCCGGCGCCGCCCCGGTGGTACGGAAATGCCCTGCGTGATACTGACCGTCGTGGTGCCGACCACAGCTGATACATGGTTCCACTGCGTCCCGCTCGCGGATATAAGCGTTAAAAGCCGCCTGAGCCCGCTTCATCCAGTAGCCGATCGGCTTCACGTCCATCTTGCGCTGCCGGTGCATCCGGGCATGATCCCGCGCCCGCTCGGTGCGCACCTTACCCTGGGCAAAATCGGCGGCGTGGGCCACCGAGCAGAACCAGCCACCTGGCGTTTTGATGCCGGCCGGCGCCGGATGGTATTCCCGGCAGTGTTTGCAGCGTCGTTTGCTGTTCGCCATCAGAAAAACTCCATCAGTCGGTTCCAGATCGCCTCGCTGTCACAACCCTTGAATATGTGCGCAATGGCTGCCCCGATCATGGCCTTGTAGCAGCGCTCGAATTCCTCATCGTCCATCGCGCCATAGCTCAGGCTCCTGGCCTCAACACGCACCCGGCCGTCGATGGTGTAACTGACCTCCCGAAAGCCGGCCAGCACCGTCAGGTGCCGGCGGAAGGTGTCGAACTGGGTGGACTCGTCGGCAAACTCCATCCCCGCCTGATCTGCACACCAGTGCTGGAAACAAAACTGAAAAAACGCGAACATCTTTCGGTGAAAGCGCGGGTTACGGGTCGCCTTCAGCTCAATGGTGTACTGGCCGCCGTTGGCAAAGCGGCGCATCCGTTCTGCCTCGCTGTCACACGCCGGGATCAGCGTGCCGCCCGGTGCCTTGATGACCTCTACGCGCATCGCCCCTCCCGGTAGTGGTTCAGCCAAAACCTATCCCGTTTTTGTTTTGCCGCAGGCATTCCGTGGAGCGCCTGTTCTACCGCGCCTCGCTGGATTTCCCGCTTCCTGAGCCGCCACAGCTGATAGCTGGCCCACTTGCTCAGCTCGAGGTCGCAAAACTCCTCAGTGGGCCGTCCCTGCGCAGCTGCACTGGTATTGTGTTGGGAGTTCATCGGGTTGCCGCTCTCGGCCAGAGCTCACGAAAGCGCACCGCTTTGGCCAGCGCGGGTTCATCACTGGCCCAGCGCACCGTGGGGACAGTGATCCCGCCGTTCAGATCTTCCCGGGCCGACTTGCGTCCGGTGTTAGCCCGCTTGGGTGTCTTGCGAGCGAAGCGCCGCGCCCGGGGCACAAAGTTCTGATGGATCTCCCCCACTTCCACCAGTTGAGATCGCACCCTGCGTGCCATGTGCTTGGAGCAACCGGTAGCCAATGCCAATGCATTGGCAGACAGTTGGGGGTTGCGCCGCAGATGCTCGGCAACCTGCTCTTCGGTGGGCCGGGTTCCCGGGTCAACCGGGGTGATGACGGTCAGGAGTCGGCGGTAATCACTGTCGGATACGGTCAGCGACCACACCGCTGATGATTCCAGTTCGCTCAGTACCGACGATGCACGGGCAAAGCTGACGTCCAGCAGCCCAGCGATACCAATGTGGGTTAATGGTCCACCGCCGGCCTGAAAATGAGCGTGCAGCAGTTGTCCGTAATTTGGTTTGGTCATGAATCCCCCTTCATCTCAATCCGTTGCCCCGACCTCTGTGGCCGGAGTTATTACCGTTGCCCGGCTTTTCTGTTGCCATGTTTTGCGCCCATACCTGACCCTCCATGGTCATCGGCTTGATGTGACCGTTACGGAAATGGCAATAACCGTTCTGGGGTTCGCCCCGACGGCGCTTGCCGTTGATCAGCTCAATGGTGTCGCGCATCGGAGTCTGGCTGTCGTACACCGCATCCCGGTACACGAATACGATCTTGTCGGCGTCCTGCTCGATAGCGCCGGAGTCGCGCAGATCGGCCATCACGGGGCGCTTGTCTTGCCGCTGCTCCAGTCCCCGGTTAAGCTGGGCCAGGCAGATAATCGGCACCTTGATTTCCTGCGCCAGGCGTTTGAGTCCGCCGGTGATCTCGGCAATGGCCAGATCGTGGCGCATGTTGCCGTTGAACTTGATAAGCCCCAGGTAATCCACGATGACGGCGCCGGTGTTCGGATGCCGTTTGGCGAACTTGCGTGCCTGGATGGCAATGTCGTCTACCGTCACGCCCACGGACTGACTGATGAAAAACGGCTTGCCCTGGATGTGCCTGGCCGCCTTGCCCATCAGGGCAGCAGGGGTGTCTTCCTCAAAGGCGCGACCATTGTTCACGTCGTCCACACTTAGGCCCGCTTCCGCCAGCAGTACCCGCTCGGCTATCTGGGTGTCGTCCATTTCCAGCGAGAAGAACAGCACCGGCTTGTTGCGCTCCAGGGCGATATCAGAGGCAACGGTCAGGGCGCACTGTGTCTTGCCCATGCCCGGCCTGCCGGCCACGACAATCAGATCCGTTTCACCGATAGGGCCGAAGGCGTCGGCCACACCAGCCATGCCCAGCATCTGCCCCTGAGTGGCCCGTCCCTCGTACACTGCCATTTGGTGGTCGAAGTATTCACTCAGCACGGCGTCCAGTTGGCGCGGCTCCTTGCCTTCCGATAAATCCACCTGACCCATGATAGCCTTGACCGACTCCAGCGCCTGACGGGTGTCTCTGGTATCCAGAATCGCCTGCTCAGCCTGCTTGATCAGCGCCAGAGTGCTGTTCAACCGGTGCAATTCCATGATGCGGCTGGCATAGGCCTTGATATTGGCCGAGCCCATTGCTTCCTTGTGCAGGATCTCGGTGAAGCGGCCCAGACTCAGATCGGCCCGCATCAGCTCGATGGCCTCGTACACATGCATCGGGTCCACTTCCTGGCCGTTGCTGCGGCAGCGTTGGATGGCGGCGTACAGGATGCGAGGCTCCTGGTAGCGCAGCATGTCAGGGCTGATCAGGCTCAGCGCTTCCTGGGCGTCCAGGTTGTAGTTCTGCACCGCGCAGCCAAGCAGGCTGATTTCCCAGTGCTGGGTATCGATTTGGTCAAGCATGGTATTTTTCCTCGATCACCTTGGCGAAGTTGCTCGGGCGCACCAGCCACTCCAAGTCGGCGCGGAACGGCGGCTTGCCGTGACTACCGTCGGTTTGGCCCATCAGGAACGGGCTTTGGCGAACGTACTCGAAATACCGCTCCCAGAAATCCAAAGTCTGGCGATTAGCCTTCTCGTTCCAGCGGGCCTGAATGTACTTGCGCCGAGTGTCGGTCAGCATCTTGACCTCGGGCAGTTCAGGCAGAACCCGGTGATACAGCGCCACGATGGCGGTTACCGGGCAACGGGACTTTTGGGGATTATCGGTTTGCTGAGATTCGACTTGCTGGGATTGGCTTTGATTTCCCTGTTGCGGTTCGTCGCTGGCCGCCGGCAGGCGGTCGCCCTCACCTTTAGGTGAGTTAGTAATGGTTATATGGTTGTTCTGTGTGTCGGGTAAAGTGTCGGGTAATGTGTTGCTGATGCCATTCAAACCCGCGCCACCACTGGCGTTAGATGTGTCGAGTAATGTGTCGGGTAATGTGTCGCCCGACACATTCTGATAAGCGGTGTAATTGAGAATAGTTATCAACAAGTAACCATTACGACCGGAATGGCTTTCCACCGAAATCATGCCTTCATCCTGAAAAAACTTCAGGCGCCGGCGAACGGCTTCTTTGCTCATCGCGCGGTTATCATCATCCCGGATGTTATCACCCAGAATGTTGTACGTGGTCGTCAGTTGACCGGGCTCCAGCGTAATGCGCTGCCCCATAAACACGACCTCTTCACGCTCATAGCTGGCCTGACACAGCAGCTCAATCCACAGGGCTCGGCGGCTGGCGATGCTCAGGCGGGCGTCCTTGCGAATGCTGCGATACAGGGCCACAAAACCGCCCCTGCGATTCTCTTTCACGCGGCCTCCACTGGTCGGGAACTGAACGATGTTCAGCGCTGGCTGGCTCATGCTGCGGCCCTCGCTTGCTGGGTAACGGTGAACTGTTGCACACCTACGGAGGCCAAGGCATCGGCAACACTGATCATGCTGGGGTAAGTGGCCAATTCGCCGCCCTGCCCCACAGTGAAAATGTCGATGCCGTCATTGGCGGTGTAAACAGTGACGGCGATTGTCCAGCCCTGCACCGACTCGCAGTGCATCGCGTGAACGTGGCGCAGGGCCAGATCATTGAGATGGAGCCGAATGTGCTCCAGTGAACGGATTTTCATGTTCTGCGCTCCCCTCAACCGGCCTTGTACGACGCCAACAGGATGACGAATAACGCCAACACCTGTCCCGCTTGGCTCACCCGTTCCGAAAACAGCACGGGGCGACCTTTTTGCAGCGTCAGCCATTGAGAATTTGTGATTTTTTCGCTATGGTTTTGCATATCAATCAGCCTTGATTGGTTATTGACTAAGCCCGCATCGCCGCCAAGCATCAGCGGGCTTTTTCTTGCCCAGAATTTACGCCCGCCTGCCGGGCAGATCCCGCACACTGGCCGCCACGTCGGCTTCCAGGTTCATCAGCTCTCTCACTGCGCTCTGCACGGCACTGGTAATGGTTTTGTGCTCCTGCGGATCGATCACCCCGTCCTTGCGCGCCAGGCGCAATTCCTGAAACACCGCGCCCATCACTTCGTTAACCAGCATCACCTGATCGGCCAGCTCTTCGTCGGTGGACTCACCAGACGGCACCGAGACCAGCGCCTTGCCCCGGCTGTGGGCCCAGGCTTCCAGAATGGTGTCGTCGTCGGCCAGCTCGGTAATGGCCACGGCCTCGGCCAGGGTCAGGTGGTGGGTGTCGCAATCCGGGTTCAGCTTGTTGCTGAGAATGTTGCCGCTCTTGCCAAGCAGCCGGGCCAGCTCACTGATGTTGTGCTGCTGGCCCAACAGGTAAGCGGCCGCCATGGGGTCTCCGGGTGAAACCCGTTTAGTGGCTCTCGTGTTTTTCTTGCTGGGTACTGTCATCATTACCTCAATGCGGATTGGGTCAGGCCGCGGTTGGTGAGCCAATCGGTCGAACTTCAAATGCTTCGATAAACTCGCCAGTTTTTTCATCGATATGGACGAATATCCTTCGGTCACTCCTGAGCATTTGGGACAAGCCACTTTGGGTGACGCCGATCTTCTTGGCGGCGGCTTCTTGGGTGAGGCCGCTCACAAACTCTTTGAGAGGGAGCTCAGTCATGGTGTTAACCTCTGCTAATTCAAACACCACAGATAGTAGCAGCGCTAATTATACAGAGCAACACAAAAACATCACCGATGTTTGCGAAAATATAAGCGTTACTGATAAAAAGGGGGTTATGAGCGAAACCATGAAACGCCGCCCTCTCAGTGATGCAGAGAAGGCCGACGCAGAACGTTTAAAAAGCATCTATAACCGCCGCAAGCGAGAGCTGGCAGGATCAGGCGTAAGGCTGACCCAAGAAGAGCTGGCGTCTCGCTGTGGCTGGGCAGGTCAAAGCGCCGTAAGTCAGTATCTGAACGGCCGCGTTCCCCTCAACATCGAAGCTGTCATGAAATTCGCAAGAGAGCTGGGTGTTGAGGTGGCTGACATAAGCCCAAACCTGGCCAATGCTCATGGATTGCTACCAGGTAAAACCCCCATCAAATCCCCTAAGCATGAAGTGACCATGTTCGGAGAGCTCGATCCATGGGACGACTCAACACCGCTTGGGGCAGATGAAGTGGAGCTCCCCCTGTACAGAGAAGTTGAACTGGCTGCCGGCGACGGCCGCACCCAAGTAGTTGAAAATGGCGGTGCCAAATTGCGCTTTAGTCGCCGCACCCTGAGCAGTGCAGGCGTGATGAAAGAGCATGCGGCCTGCGCCTATGTCAGTGGCAACAGCATGGAGCCGGCACTGATGGACGGCAGTGTGGTTGGCATTAATAAACAAGACCTCCAGATCCGCGACGGCAAGGTCTATGCCGTCGACCACGAAGGCATGCTGCGGGTAAAGCAAGTCTTTCGCCTACCTGGTGGCGGCATCCGACTCCGCTCATTCAACATTGATGAGTTCCCCGATGAGGAATACGGCCCTGGATGGCCTGAGTACATTAGCATTATTGGCCGGGTATTTTGGTCAAGCACTATGTGGTGAATAACTATAAATAGTGAGCATGAATATGATTGTAATTAGAAGTACAGGTGGCATCGACAAATCTAAGTCTTGGGAACAAATTACATCTGATCAGTCATTTGTTCTTGACCTTAATCCTAAGCAAGAAAAATTACTGTCAATTTTTGGCTACTATGAAATAGCTGACAAAAAAAGGTGTGGACTCTCCACATGTCACGCGCCCCACATCAAAGGTTATCTGGTAACCACCGAGAGTGGAGTAAAGACTAACATTGGACATCAATGTGGAACCAATCACTTCAATATAGACTTTCAGCAACTCGTCAATGACTTCCATAAGTTCATGGAGTTCGAGGTAGCAAAAGAAACGATATTGAAAACAAAGTCAGAGTATAGCGAAACGAAAGATAAAATAGACAAAATATTGAATGGCCAACGTGGTGCAAAATGGGCAAACAAAAAGCTTAGCCAAACCTTCGACAAATCAAAGGTTGGAGAATCTGCTGCAAAAATCCTCTCGGACCTGCGAAGATCAAGCAGTGGCGAACTTTATATTCAAGGCAAAGCTTCAGAAGCTGAAGTCGAGATGCAGCTAAAAAACAACCCCAAAATGCATCGTGATGATGCTAAGTTTATCGATCGTTCTGTTGGGATAGTCCAATATGTCGATGTCATAGTAGAGCGGGATAAGCTTAAGAATCTTCTGATAACAGACTCGCTTGAAGTACTCAATGCTGTTTTCCAATGTGACATAGGAAATACATCGACCCCAGATTTAAAATCATTAGCAAAAAAAGCCAATCAGATACAAAAAAATATTTCCGAATCTGAAACGTTCGTTTTGAGAGCCAAGAAATTTTTAGCACATGAAAACCTAAAGCCCATTAGGCTTAAGCTTGAAAAAGATAAACAGTATTCAATAAAAGACAGTGAACACTTTATCACATTTTTAGAGTCGATTTATAAAGATTAATTTACATTTCCATTTTCTAATCCACGGGTAAAGCCACTCAGAAATGCCATGTTGTAGAGTTCAACAGCCCACCATATCAGTTGATCGGGCATTTCTTGTGGTAGCCTCATTACTTCGTATCCTGTATCAATGTGACATACATAAAACCCCTCACTATCCTCTTCAATTGAGAACGTGTTTTTGTTAATAAAGTACCGTTCAGCCTCGGCATAGGCTGATGACCTTTTGATGGCTTCATCAACTGTCTCTGCTCGCACGGGGTTCTTCATGCTCCCTCTCCCACATCAAAACGCATCACAATTTTACTCACCAAGTAACACCAAAACCAATAAAAAATAAACACCTAATAATCAACAACTTATGCAAATTCGTCAGTTTTAACACCATTTTTATTAGCAAAGCTGTTGACCACAACTTAGTAGCAGGACTACTATCCACATCAACAGCAGCGCCGGCCATCCCGGGAGAGCTGCACCGCTCTTTAACAATCTGGCCCGTGCGATCCCCTCGCCATCCCCAGGCAGCCATGTCTGGCCCCGCCCCGGCTCGCCGGACGCGGTAATAAGGGGGAAAGACCTGAGCCGAGGGGTACGATCCCGGGCGGCGTAAGGCAGAGATTGCAGTATTCATGCGGGGTGCCTTAACCAGCAGGCGAACGGAGCTGTACGCCGCATGTCTTAATAGCCAGTGACCACGGCGCAATACTGATTAAGCGTCGTGCAGGAAGCTCCACAGCCACACAACAAACGACTCTAAAGCCTGCAATCAGTAGCGGGCGATAGAGCGCCGGAACAGCGAAGGGTTCCCGTTACCCACTGGCGTATCAGTGGGCATCGGCAAGAGTCAGGGGAAAACCGACGCGGAGCAACGTGCAGTCAGTGCGACTTTCACGCCGAACGGGCCATAGGGATTAAAGCATCCATCTGCCTGGCTCTTGACCGATGAACACCATGTGCACCCGCCCAGCTGGAGGTGGCGGTTTCAGTAACGTCGGCAGTTTCGGCCACCCAACTCCTTTGCACTACGTTAGCGGTCCCGGGTGGTGACGAAACCGGATGCCTCCACGTCACGGAGGTCATTTTCAATGTAAGCGAGCACCGATACATGAAACGTGAAAACTCAAAATGCCCTATTGAATTAAGCGGAGCGCATGACCGAACAACTCGGAGCGAAACTGGCCGTGCTGGAGGTGGAACTCAATTTTATAAACAGTGCTTCGATTGTGGAAAGTTCGTACCAAAAAGCATGTGGGTACCGAAAAGCCACCCAACACGCATGGGCGCGATGTGCCTTGAATGCCTAAGCGGATATGACGGACCGGAGTACCACTAGAACGAGAAAAGACAGCGTAACCGGCACACAACGGCAAGCCTTCCTCTTTAACTCCACCTCTTCACTGGCATTAAGACTGGAGGGGAAGGCTTGACCGGTGTGACCCACCCCATCAGCACAGCGCCCGGCGCATTCAATGAAATTGTTATGCTGACATTCCATTATCCGTTACCTGGTGCCGAGTGCGCCGGACTCTGTGTTGAAACCCACCTTCCCGCCTCGCTGGCGGGCTTTTTATACCCAAACGGAGGCCACATGCAGCCCATTACTCGGCCGTCATTAGCCGACGTTGTATCCGAACTCAAAGCCGAAGGCTGGCAGCGCAGCTGTAAACGCCGCACCGCCCCCTTTGAATTTATCCATAACCACCACCCACGGCTCGCCGCCATTGCCCAGCAGTTGCCCACCGGCAAGGGTCGAGCGGACTACCGAGCGCAATAAAGAGGGCCAACTCATGCAGCACATGCAAAGCAGCTACAGCCGCCACCCCCTGCCGCCCACCGCCGCCACCCTGGCCCGCCGTAAAGACCCGGAGCAGGCCGAGCGGGAAGCGCGGGAAGCCTGCTGCGACCAGCACCTGGCCGAACAGCTGGCCGGCTTCGCCAGGTACCCCATGGGTGAGCACCGGGAGGACGGGTTCAGCCTCTGGCACCTGTTCGCCGAGCGCCAGTTCGAACGCGGCGAACCGATGGAGCAGCCACTGGCCCGACTGCTGGCCGTCTTTACCACCATGAGCTCCGCCGCCATTGACGGGCTAAGGGATATCGACAGCAACCTGGCCGACGTGGCCCTGCTATTGCGGGACGACGTGCGCGACCTGCTGCTGGAAGAGGCTGCTGGGGAGTTCGATTCACGCAAGCCGCAGGAGCCGGACTATGACTGACCTATCCATTCCCGGCATTCACTACGGCCTGAGCAACGCCGACTATCACCGTAGCCCAGGCATCAGCAACAGCGGCCTGGGGCTGATTGACGAGTCCCCCGCCACCTTCATCTGGAGCCGGGATGCACCGGTAGACGAAGAGAAAACCAAGGCGCTCGACATGGGCACCGCCCTGCACTGTATTTTGCTGGAGCCGGACGAATTCAAAGACCGCTTCATCATCGCGCCGGAATTCAACCGGCGCACCACGGCAGGCAAGGCGGACGAGCAGGCGTTTCTGTCCGAGTGTTCAGAACTGGGCAAAATCATTATGACCGCCGAAGAGGGGCGCAAGCTCAGCCTGATGCGGGAAAGTGCCCTGGCCCACCCGGACGCGCGCTGGTTACTGGAGGCAGACGGCCAGGCCGAGGCCAGCATTTACTGGAACGACAGCGAAACCGGTGAGCTGTGCCGCATCCGCCCCGACCGAATGATCGGCAATCGCCCCATCATGGTGGACGTCAAGAAAGTGGACGACATGAGCCGCTTTGAGCGCCACGTCATCGAATTTGGCTACCACCGCCAGGACGCCATGTATTGCGACGGCTATCAGGCGCACTTCGGTGAAGAACCCCTGTTCTTATTCCTGGTGGTCAGCTCCAGCGTGAACTGCGGTCGCTACCCGGTACGGGTCCGCCCGCTGGATGACGACCTCAAGCAGATGGGCCGCGAGCTGTACCGGCGCAACCTCAATGAATACCACCGCTGCCGCGTCGAAGACGACTGGCACGACTTCAAACCCATCATCTGCCCGCGCTGGGCAAGGAGTTAACCCAATGAGCAACGTTGCAACCACGGTGGAGCCCGGATCCGTCGCATCTTTCTACAACATGATGGCGCCGGAGATTGAAAAGCAGGGCATCTACTCCCTGCTACCGGCGCACGTCACCCCGGAAGTGTTCGTCAGGGCCGCTGCGGTCGCCATGGCCAAGAATCCGGATCTGGCAGACGCCGACCCCGGCACCGTCATCATGGCACTGTCCGACTGCGCCAAAGACGGCCTGATACCGGACAACCGCGAGGCCGCCCTGGTGGTCTACAACTCCAAGATGAAACGCAACGGCCAGGACACCTGGGTAAAGAAAGCCCAGTATCTGCCCATGGTCGATGGGGTGCTGAAGCGGGCCCGCCAGTCCGGCCAGATAGAGGTGATCGCCGGAAAAGCCGTATTCGACGGCGACGAGTTCGATTACTGGATGGACGAGAACGGCGAGCACATCAATTACCGTCCTAAGCTGGTCGGCCGGGGCGAGTTCATCCTGTCCTTCGCCTTCGCCAAGCTGAAAAGCGGCGAGCTGATTGTGGAGGTCATGACCAAGGAGGAGGTGGACCGGGTACGCGGTGCCAGCAAGGGCGGCCAGTACGGTCCCTGGAAAGACTGGTACGACCGCATGGCCGTCAAGAGCGCCCTGCACCGGCTGGCCCGCCGCCTGCCCAACGCCTCCGAGCTGATGGATATGCTGGAGCGCGGCCAGGTGATGGACTTCCACAAAGAGAAGGACGTCACCCCGCCCGCCAGGCCGGCCGCGACCATAGACCACCTCAAGGCCGCCATCGACGGCAAGCCAGAGCCACAAGCCGGCGCCGAGCCAGAGCCGCAATGGAGCCAGCAGCAGCAGGACCATTACGACGACTTGCTGGGCAAGTTTGAACTGGCAGAGAGTCAGGAGCAGTTAAGCAAGCTGGCCAACGAGCTGGCCACCCTGGGCGACCTGCCCAACGGCTACCGCAATCAGGCCATGGATGCCTACCGGGCCCGCAAGGCCGAGCTGGACGCCATCCCCGCCGAGTAATCATCATCACAGAGGGCCAACCATGACTGAGCAAACCACCGAACTGGCATTGCCGGAAATCACCGCCGACCTGGCGCCAAAGATTTACACCACCGGGGGCCTGACCCCCTTTATCGAGCGAGTAGCCGATCAGGTTAAGGGCGAAGTGCCCGACCTCAGCACCAAGAAGGGTCGCGCACGCATCGCCAGCCTGGCCATGCAAGTGTCCCGCAGCAAGACCGCCGTCGAAAAGCCGGGCCGCGACTACCTCAAGCACCTGAAAGAGCTACCCAAAACGGTAGAGTTGGAGCTGCGCGAGTTCGTCAAGCAAATGGACGCGCTGCGTGATGAAGTGCGCGCCCCGCTTAACGAGTGGGAGGCGGTAGAGAAGGCCCGCACCGATTCGCTCAATGAGCGCCTGCAGGCAATACGAGAGTGGGACCAAAACGCCGGCGAGTTAACGGCGGCCCAGCTCTATATGTCGATTGAAAACCTCATGTTGGTGGATGTCAGCACCATGGAAGAGCTGACAGCGCAGGCCGCAATAGCGAAAGAGGCGTCAATCAAGCGACTGACCGAAGCGCGCGAGGCGGCAATAACGAAAGAGGCCCAGCAGGCCGAACTGGAGCGGCTGCGCCAAGAGGCCGCCCAGCGCGAGCAGCAAGAGCGCGAACAGCGGATCGCCATCGAGGCCGCCGCCAGAGCCAAGGCCGAGGCAGAGCAGGCAGCAAAAGCCGAACGGGATGCCGCCATGCAGCGCGAAGCCGAGTTAAAGGCCCAGGCAGAGCAAGCGCAACGCGAAGCACAAGCCGCCGCAGAGCTGGCCGAGCAGCAAGCCATCAACGCAAGGCGACAGGCCGAACAAGATCGCATCGACGCTGAACAGCGAGCGCAGCAACAACAGCAGCAAGCCATCGAGGCCGAACGCCAGCGCGTAGCCGCCGAGCAATTGGCGCAGCAGCAAGCAGCGGAGCAAGCCCAGCGCGAAGCGGCAGCCAAGGCCGCCAATGTCGAGCACCGCAAGCAGGTGAATAACGCCGCCCTTATCGACCTGATGGCACACACCGACCTGACCGAAGAACAGGCCAAGGCCGTGATCTGCGCCGTCGCCAAGGGCCAGGTTCCCCACATGACCATCACCTACTGACCACAGGGGCGCAAGCCCCTTCCCTGGAGAAGAAATGCCTGAGTCACCCGTTATCCATGTGTCTGACATAAGCGCAAAAATCAAAGAAGTAGAGCAAGCCTTTCGCCGCTATCTGGACGAGTTCGGCATTAACGAACCAGTGAACATTATCAACAACAGCGGTGGCAAAGACAGTGGCGCCACCGACCTGCTGGCAATGGCCATTACCGGCGGCGCTTACCGCTCCGTAGCAGCCGACACCGGCAACGAACACCCCATGACCATCGAACACCTCAAGACCCTGCACGAACAGCGGCCCGATAAAGGCCCGGTGGTTGAGATAGTGTCTGCCGACTACCCGGAGGAAATGTTTGCCAAGCGGCGGGAAGCCATCAGCAAGGGGTGGCGTAAAAAACAGATGGTTCGAGCCGGATCCTATCGGGGGATCCTCATGCCTTCGCTATCCAGAGCCGACACCAAGTTTGCAGAGAACTGGCGCAGTGCCGCCAAGGCGATGGGCTGGGGTGATTACGACACACCGCTTGATGCCGCGCTGTCCGCCCTGCACAGAACGGGAAATCCGTTCCTCGATATGGCATTAACACACGGCGGTTTCCCGCTCGGTCGGCAGCGGTTTTGCACCGACGAGCTGAAAATGAAAGTGGTGCTGGATCGGGTGCTGACCCCGCTGATTGAGGCGGGCTGCGATGTGGTGCAGTGGTCCGGCGTTCGCGGTGACGAGTCGGACAAGCGAGCCGGTTATACCCGCTTCGAAGAAGACCGGCGCGACGATAGTGGTCAGCTGTATAACTTCCTGCCAATCCACCAATGGACTGCCGCCGACGTGTTCGCGCTGTACCGTCACTTTGGCGTGAAGCCAAACCCACTGTACAGCCAGGGCATGGGCCGAGTCGGTTGTATGCCCTGCATCTTGGTCAAAAAGGAGGAGCTGGCCGAAATTGCCGCTCGATTCCCCAGCGAGATCGAGCGGGCAGCCGAATGGGAGTTGCAAGTGGCGAAAACCTCCCGCTGGATACACTGGATGATCGTTGGCCACGTCAACAGGCGGCAGTTCAAGCCCGTGCAGCGGCAGATACGCATCACCCCCCACCTCGATGAGGATTCAGGGGAAGAAGTTAACACTGCGACCGATAGTCGCCCGGCCCGGTTGGGCATTAACACCCGTCTGCCACATCGAGATTATGAGCTAGAAGTCGAGGCGTACCAAGGCACCAGCATGCTGGGACCGAGAGGTGGCGTGATTGGCGGCAGCGTACATGATGCCGTCGATTGGTCGAAGACCGGCCGAGGCGGCAAGGTCTATGACCTGGTGACCGCATCTATCAACGCTGAATCCTGTTCAAGCAAATATGGACTCTGTGAATAACCCAACGCCCTGGAGGCCACATGACCGTACAACGAGCCAACCCCGCCGACCTGCGCAACGCCTTGTCGGTGGCGCAAACCTTAGCCAATGCCGGCATCGATTTTGTCCCGGTGCCGGTGGCAGACAACGAAAGCAAGGCGCACCTGGTCGAGATGGCGACTGCCAGCCTTGCGGCGATCGAGATTGAAGCGGCAGCGGGTGATGAATGCACACCGTAGAGCAAATGCACCTGCCAGACAGCCCCCAGCTGCTGGCCATTGCCATGGCGGACGAAAAAGGCCGCCCCTTTATTATCGACGGATTCGAGTACGAGCTGGCCAGCTACCAGCCACTGCCGGAACACCGGCCGACCCGGGTTCGAGTGACGATGAGGATCACATGCACAACATCATCACCCGCGAGGACGCGCAAGATCGGGAACTGACCTACTACTACACCGGCGAGCCCTGCAAGCGCGGCCACACCGACTATCGCTATGTCGTTAACCGCCGCTGTGTGCAATGCACCCGAGAGCGGGACAGCAAGCGCAGCCGCAGCGTGTTCAACACCATCCAGCCCAGCAACGTCCGCCAGCGCGCCGCCGCCATCGAGCATCAGCGCGAACTGACACAGATAGAGCAGGAATACCGCCTGTAACCCCTTCTCTCCCAAAAAATCAGAGGACCAAACATGCGCACCGACCAACAGCTTCCCACCGCAGACACCCGCTCCGCCGTTATCGATATCACCGCCGGCCAGCAATGGCCGAGCGAAGAGCGCATTGAGCAGATAGGCCAGAATGGCAACGACGGGCTGCATTACGACCTGCAGTGCCTGTACGACACCGAGGCCCGACTGGAACGCGGCCTGGAGAATGTGCGCGAGCAGATCCGAGAGTTCATTAACACCCGCAACCTGAATAAGGGGGCGAAGTGAGCGAGAAAATAAGTCGCGACTCGTGGGCGACGCCCCTGCCGGTGTACATGGCGATGGAAGCCGAGTTCGACTTTGCCGCGGACATTTGTGCCAGCGATCGCAATGCCAAACATCCCATCTACCTCACCGAGGCAGACGACACCTTGAACCATGAGACCCTGCAGCGCATGGCCGGGCTCATCCCCGCCGGCAACTATGTGTGGTGCAACCCGCCCTACTCCGACATTGGCCCCTGGGTCACCGCCGCCATCGTGCTGCAGGACATGGGTATAGGCGTGGTGATGCTGGTGATGGCCGACAACTCCGTGGGCTGGTATGCCAAGGCCATTGAGTTCTGCCAAGAGGTTCGCGAGGTCATCAAGGGCCGCATTTCCTTTCTGGAACCTGAGACCGGCAAGCCGGTGAGCGGCAACAACAAAGGCAGTTTGTTCTTTGTGTTCGACCCCTATGGCCGCCAGCAACTGCCCCGTCGCACCTATGTGGAGCGGGACGCGCTGATGGCCAAAGGTCAGGCCTTGATGGAGCAGCCGGTGCTGCTGTTTCAGGAGGCCACATGCGCCGCCGGGTAAGACTGTGGTACTGGCACCAGAACAAGGAAGGCAGTAATGCAAAAACCCAAGAACAAAAAGGCGGTGCGAAAACCGCATAACCCGCACGAACGCAAACGCCGGCAGGCCGAGCAACTGGTAAAGGGGTTCGGCGTGGCTTACGTCACCGGCCGCGATACCTGCGACATTGTTGACCTCATCGCCAATAAAGCCTTTCCGGCCACCCTGATCCAAGCCAAAGCCATGACCGAGTTTGCCCACAAGTGGAGCATGCTGATCGTCGCCCTCGGCATTGATGACCAGGGCCGCAAATACCTCAAGGCGGAGCAGCTGTTTCTGCCCGACCGGCGCAAGCAGTGCGACCTGGCCGCCGGTTTTAACGACTACCACCAGCAATTTATCAAGCAATCCATGAATCCCAACCATCTGGTTGGTGCCGCCTGGATAGGCTCGCCCGAAGGGAGCGAGATATCCATACAGCAAGCTGATGCCATTTTTACCGCCCTGGGCGCCTGGGGCGACACCACTGCGCATGCCGCATGACCACAGAGGACCAACCATGAAACTGAACCCCATGAAGAACCTGATCATCTTTTCCTCCAAGCTGCCCGCCGCCAAGGAGCTGCGCCAACACCTGGAAAAGCTGCCCTACACCCGAATAGCGGAAACCGAGCTGGAACGCGCCGGCTTTATGCCGCACCACACTACCCAGGATCTGGTTTCGGAGTTCCCCGGTGGTTACTCGTTCATGCTGGGCCATGAAGAAAAGGTGTTGCCGGCGTCGGCGGTTCGCTCCGAATGCGATCGCCGCATCAAGGAAATTCGAGATCGGGACGGCGAGGAAGCCATGGAGGGGTTTGATTTTGACAACTTCAAAGAGATCACCAAGCAGGAGCTAATCAAGCGCGCCCTGGTTAAGTCCACCGCCATTCAGGCCTATTACCACATCGAGAGCGAGCGGCTGTTTGTGGCCACCGCCAGCAAGCGCATGGCCAGTGTGTTAATGGGCCAGCTGGTCAAGGTAATGGAGGCAGTAGAGACCAAGACTATCCATATCAATGGCGCCAAGCGCGGACTCACCGCCCGACTGATCACCCGCATTCAAAACGATCACGATGCCCTGGACGCCTTTGGCATGTTCGAGGTGGGCGAGTATTGCCGACTGACGCGCACCCAAGATGGCCATAAGGAGGTGATCAATTACACCGGCATTGACGTGGCTTCCTGTGACGAGCTGCTGGAGCGCCTGGATAGCAACTTTCAGGTGGAGACACTGGCGCTCAACTGGCGTGGCCTGGGCTTCAAGATCACCCATGACTTTATGCTGAAGGGAGTGAAGTGGGCCGACACCGACGAGCCGGACTTTGCTGATGCTATCGAAGCCTGGAGCCACGACGCAGCGGTCAAAGTGGAGCTGTTGAGCAGCGCAACCAAAGAGCTGATCACCATCATGGAATACCGCGAAGAAAGCGAACAGGAGCAAGCCGCATGACTGCACTATCACATGAGCTCCGCAGCTTCTGCGTGACCATGGACATTGATAACGGCATTCTGAGCCGAGCCAGACGCCCGCGCGAGCTGGATGACATTTTCATAGACAGGGGAACGCGCCGAAGCATGACCGGCGAGGAAGTGCTGCAGATGGGCCGAGACCTGAAAGCCAAGGGCTTCGAGGTGGTACCGGTTTGTGACCACCATGACGAGAAAGGTGACTGCCTGGGGCACCCGGTTGAGCCGGAGGAGAAACAGTGAGCAAGGTCACCCGACTTAACCCTGACTTTTCCGCCAGCAGGCCAGCACCGAAGCCCATTGTTAGACCGTGCGACCACGGCCTGGCGCTGGCGGTAAACAACCTCGAAACGCAGCTGGGTACTGTAGAGGCATATAACCGCCTGTGCCATGCCGCCGCCCACCTTAAGAAAAAGGGAATGCCAAAGCCGGGCTTGAAATGTATGCGGTCAATCCGTACCCGCCCGGCCTGAAAGGGAAATAGCCAATGCTGAACCACCACCCCAGCCAGATCGGCATCTGGTTTGAATACGACGGCAGCCGCTATAAGGACGTCTACCACATTCGCCTGCACAGCGGCGAAGAGCTGCGCTGCATGTACCCCAACGGCAACGCCTGGTTCCCGGGCTTCAATAGCGACAAGGCAGCCGCCGGCCGCGACATTCGGGACAGTGATGTGTCCCACATCATGCTGGCCCCAGACGAAGACCTGCACGAACTGAACTTTACCGGCGAAGAGCGACTCAAGCGCAACCTGAGAATGTTCGAGGGCGCAATACCGGAATTGAAGGAGCAAGCCTTATGAAAGACACCGTATTGAAACTGAAAAACGGCCTTGAAAACTTGCAGCGAAATGCCGAGGCAAGGGGCGACGGTTACGACCAGGGCTTTATCAAGCGCATGCTGCAGGATGTGACTGAGCTACAGGTGAAGCTGCAAGGCAAGGCGGGGCCGGCGCCTGACGCGAAAAAGCAGGCAGCAAAATCCCTCCCCTGGGTCGTTATTGACGACTGCGAGGGTGAAATGGAGCGCTTCGATACCCGCAAGGAAGCGGAAGATGAAGTGACAACCCGCATCGGCTACTACCTGAACGATGAAGGCTGGAGAGAAGGCGTTGATCAGATCGTGGTCGCCCGTGTTGTCGCCGAGGTTAAACAGGTCAACCGGCAAAACCGGCCCGCCGAAGACGAGATCGATGAAAACGGCTGCGACGGCGAAGGTGAATACTGGGGGGATTGGGATTACCGGTGCGACTATGAATTAAAGCCCGCGGAGTTTCAGGATGGGGTGGATATTCAGCTGGAAGGAAGACCCTTCAAGAACGTCACCAAGGCCGAAATATTCAAGCATGAAAGCGGGGAATGCGCGCTCAAAGTGACTGAGCTTTGCGAAGGCGCCGAGTTGGCTTTCTTTATGCCAGGCAAGGCAGAGAACTACGGTAAACGGGACTACCTGCTAACCCTGCTGGAAAGGTGCCGTGAGGCAGGGATACCCACCTTTGACCACACCGCATAGCCGCCTTGGCAACAACAGAGGACCAACCCATGACCAAACGCGACCAATGCAGCCGCAGGCACTGCCGCTGGACCGGGACCAACGACGAAAAGAACCGCACCACCGAGAAAATGGACAAGCTGGAAATCACCGCCCTGGTTTGCCCGAAGTGCGGCTGTGACAGCTTCTACGAACTCCCCGACCCCGCGCCCAGCGAGCGGGCGGACAAAGCCAATGAATGGCTCAAGTTTATCGGCGACCGAGGTCGCCGTTTCTTTTTCCATAACGGCCACTACGCCACCCTAGAGCAGGATGCCAAGGGCCGGGTGTGGTTCGTTGACTACTACAGCCGGCGCCGTATCTATACCCACACTGAACGAGAGTGGCGCGGCTTCACCAGCGGCGGCACCCTGCGCAGCGTGGTAGAGGTACTGCGCGATTACATCCGGCACGGCCACCAGTTCAACCCGGGTTACTTCACCCACACCCGCCTGAGCGGCGGCCATATCTGGGGCTACAACATCGAGGACATGACAGCCATTCGTGACGAGGGCGTCCGGCTGGGCATCATCACCCCACCACAGGAGGCTGCAGCGTGAACACACCAGAACACATATCCCGCATCATCGAGCGCCTGGATCCGGTTGACCGGGAGGCGCTGGAGCAGCACCTGGCTGAACGCACCGACCAGATCCGGCTGGGCGCCATCAACCACTTTGCAGACATCTTCAGCGAAGCAGTGGAATCGGGCTTTGTTGAGCTGGACGAAAAGCTGGCCGCCGACTTCGAAAGGACCATCCGTCAGCACGGTCACGACAACTACCACCCGGACGGCATCATCAAGAGAATGAACAGGGAGGCTCAATGACCCAAACCCTCAAACCCTACGCCGGCCCGCACGCCGGCAACCTGCACCATGTGGTGGACGCCGAGACCGGCGAGAAGCAGCGTAACGCCACCCCGCTGGAGGTGGAGCAGTTCGCCGAACTCACCAACCTGCGCGGCGAGGCCCGCCACCTACGCGAAGCCATGCAGCACATCGCCCGGGCGGTCGGCGCCGAAGGTCAGGACCACAATGGTGTGATTAAGAAAGTGATGGAGTTCAGCAAGCAGTGAATCGCTCTTCCCTCTACGGCCTGGCGCTGCTGATTGTCATCGGCACTACCCTTATCGCCCTGGCCGGAAATACCTGATACCCCCCATAACAACATCCAACAAAGGGAGCCTGCAACAATGCTCTTCAGGGAAATTATTGTCGATAACTTTGCCGGTGGCGGCGGTGCCAGCACCGGTATTGAGCTGGCCACCGGCCGCTCCGTGGATGCCGCCATTAATCACGACCTGGCAGCCATCAACATGCACAGCATGAACCACCCCGACACCAAACATTATTGCGAATCGGTATGGGACGTGGATCCGGTGGAGGTAGCCGCCGGCCGCCCTATCGGTCTCGCCTGGTTCAGCCCGGACTGCAAGCACTTCAGCAAGGCCAAGGGCGGCGCGCCAGTGAACAAGGAGATCCGCGGACTGGCCTGGGTCACTTTGCGTTGGGCGCTCAAGGTTCGGCCCCGGGTAATGATGTTGGAGAACGTCGAGGAATTCCAAACCTGGGGTCCGTTAGTGCGCGATCTGAAGGGAGAGCTGAAGCCCTGTCCGGACCGGCGCGGCGACACCTTCCGCGCCTTTGTCGCCATCCTCACCACCGGGCTGTCGCCGCGGGAACCGGGATTCCTTGAGGCCTGCCGTTTCCTGGGCGTGGAATATGATCTGCAGGCCAAGCTGAAGATGTTCAAGGGCCTGGGCTATCAGGTGGAATGGAAAGAGTTGCGCGCTAGCGACTACGGTACGCCGACTATCCGCAAGCGACTTTTTATGGTGATGCGCTGCGACGGCCAGCCCATCAAGTGGCCCAAGCCAACCCACGGCGATCCGAACAGCAAAGAGGTGAAGCGCGGCAAGCTCAAGCCCTGGCTCACCGCCGCCGACTGCATCGACTGGTCGATTCCCTGCCCTTCGATTTTCGAGCGAAAGAGGCCGCTGGCGGAGAAAACGCTCAAACGAATCGGTCGGGGACTGAAGAAGTTCGTTATCGAGGCCGAGCGACCGTTTATCGTGGATAAGTGGCTGGCCCCGATTATTGCCCGTCAGTTCGGCAATTCCACCGGCCACAGCATGGACGTGCCCATGGGTACCGTCACGGCCGGTGGTGGCGGCAAAAGTCAGTTGGTGGCTGCCTTCCTAGCCAAGCACTACGGCGGCAACTACACCGGACCCGGTGCCAGCCTGGAGGCGCCGGCGCCAACGGTAACCACGGTCGATCACAATGCCCTGGTCACCAGTCACCTGGTAAAGCTGCGCGGCACCTGCCAGCACGGCCAGCCGGTAACCGAGCCCATGCCCACGGTAACCGCCGGCGGCTTGCATGTCGGCGAGGTGCGGGCCTTCCTGCTCAAATACTACGGCACCAATATCGGCCAGCCAGTAGACGATCCCCTGCAGACCATCACCACCAAGCACCGCTTTGGCCTGGTAACGATTCAGGGTCAGGATTATCAAATCGTCGATATCGGCATGCGCATGCTGGAGCCACATGAGCTTTTCGCAGCCCAGGGCTTCCCCACCGACTACATCATCGACGTAGATCCGGATGGAAAGCGAGTGACAAAGGAAAAGCAGATCGCCCGCTGCGGCAACAGCGTGTGCCCGCCACTGGCTGAGGCGCTGGTTCGGGTCAACTTGCCGGAAATGTGCGTGGAGCGAGTGGCTGCATAAAAAGGCCACCCAGCGGTGGCCACAAACAACCACATGGAGCACACGGTATGAAGCGCTCCAAATGAGTATAGACAAACCACAGGATATGCCAAATCGGCATTGTCCAGTGAACTCCACTCCCCGTTTCACCGCCGGACCAATGGGCGCCACCTTACCAACAGGATAAACTTATGCAAACACAGCAAGCCGATATCGGCCGCCTGATGGCCGAACATCTTTATCAATCACAGCGCGCCATTGAGGAAGTGTCGCGGCTTCAGGAACGGGTGAACAACCTGCAATCCGAACTGGAGCTGCTCAAACAATCCGGTGGTGACCAAGGTTGGATGACCATCAAAAAGGCAGCCCCTCTTGTGGGGATGACTACCAACGCCCTATCGCAACGATTCCGCCGTGGCGCCTATCCCGAAGGCGTGGTCTGGATCTTGAACAGTGGGCGTTATGTCGTTCACCTGCGGGCACTGCGCGAGCACATGGCCCGCAGTCAAAAGTGAGCAAAGTCGAATGAAGCTACCCACCAAGGTCCAGCGACTGTTGGATGCCACCCCTGGCGTGCACATTCACAAGGGACGGCTAAGGCTCGCGTTCAAAGTACCAGGCCGGCGCACACCACTTAGGAAATCTATCGGCCTGCTGCCCACCGAGACCAACGTTCTCTATGCCGGCAACAAACTGTCTGCCATTAAGATCGACGTGCAGACCGGAAACTTCGGTACCGACGAAGCTGCATTCTGGCACAAGCATTTCCCCGATGACCCGCGGCACAACATTGTTCAGCACAGCCTGCGCGATTACTTCACCATCTACCAGGAGTCGAGAAAATACGATCTATCATACTCTTCGCGCTGCAAGATCATGACCAGCTCACGCTTTCTCGAGCCATTCAGGGTTCTGGATTTGGATGTGCGGGACATTGACCATCGGGAGCTTGAGCGAATCCGCAACCTGGCACTTCAAGGGCGAAAAGTATCAACTCTGCAGGAGTATTTCCGCACCATCCGCGCGGTGTTCGATGAAGCGGTGAAAGACGGTTATATCGAGCAGTCTCCCTTTACCCGGCTTCGCAAGTTGAGAAAGGCCGGCGACGAGCAGGATCCTTCCGAGTTGGTGGATCCATTCAGCCGTGACGAGTTGACCAGACTGCTGTCTGTGTGCAAAGTGGAAAAACACAGACAGATGATGTCGTTTCTCTTCTGGACTGGAGTACGTCCCGGGGAAATGAAAGCGTTGGCATGGGAAGACATCGACCTGACGGCGGGAACTGCACGAGTACGCTACAACCTGAACCGGGCTGGGCAAATCAAGCCACCGAAAACACAGGCTGGCCAACGCATCATCGAGCTACTACCCGAGGCGTTGGCTGTGCTAAAGCGACAGCGGGAATTAACCTACATGCTGCCGGCACGTGAAGAAGTGATCCACCTGCTGCACAACAAAACCCGTACAGAACAGCGGCGCCGGGTATTCTTGAGTCGAGAGAACAAACCCTACCTCAATCCAGAGTTGATGCCCGCACCTGGAGCCTGGGCAAACCTGCTGCGAAGCGCGAAACTGGCACACCGCGAGCCGTATCAGCTGCGCCACAGTTATGCATCGATGATGCTGATGATTGGGGCGCACCCTGCTTACCTGGCCAAACAGATGGGTCACAAAGACTGGGGCATGATCAGGAAGGTGTACGCAAAGTGGGTGTCGGAAGAAAATCCGAATTACCGGGACGAGCTGGCCAGAAAACTGGGAGATCTTGACCCCCATGTGACCCCCGATGAAACAGGGGTCGGTTAAACCCCTGAGTTATATAGGGTAAAATGCTTAGAACGGCATCTTGAAGCCCGGGGGCAGTTGCATGCCGCCGGTCAGCTCGCCCATCCGGCTCTTGTTCTGCTCTTCGACCCGGCGCACTGCGTCGTTAACCGCGGCAGCCAGCAGATCTTCAAGCAGTTCCTTGTCGTCTTGCAGCAGGCTTTCGTCCAGCTCGACACGGCGTACCGAGTGGCTGCCCGCCATGGTGACTTTAACCAGGCCGGCACCGGCTTCGCCTACCACTTCCATCTGGGCCAGCTCTTCTTGCAGCTTCTGCATTTTTTCCTGCATCTGCTGGGCCTGCTTCATGATATTGCCCATTCCACCTTTACCAAACATACATGCTCACTCTTGATTAATGGATAAATAAAACCCGACGCTACAGCGCCATGGGCTCGATACTGTCGGTGTCGAGCACCGCCGCGAAGCGCGATATGAAAAATTGTACCGCATCATCGCCCTCGATTTCATCTTTGGCACGTGCGGTCGCCGCCTGATACAGCAATTGTTCGATCTCGAACGGGGTTTCCCCCCCCTGCTCGCCGATTTCCACCTGCAAGCTGACCGGCGCCGGCTGCTGCCCGTTGATGGCCGCTTCCAGTTCCTGCCGGGTCTTCTCGGTCAGCAGGTGGCGGTGCGCCGAACGCAACCAGAGCCGCCACTGGTTTTCATGACATTCCAGCGTGCTGTGCATCGCCAGCTGGCGCAGCAAACCGCCCAGCGGCAGTTGTGCCACCAGCCGGGTCCATTCATCCTCGGCCTCGGGCAGCAGGCTCGCCGCTTTCAGGGGCTCGGAACCGGACTGCGACGAGGCTGCCGTCGCCCTCATTCTGGAGGAACCGGGCCGAGGGGGAGCCGATGCCGGCCTGTTCGGCGCACTGGCGGCCCTACCCTGTGCCACCGTCGGCTGCGGTAATGATCCGGCCGGACGACTGACCGATTGCGCCGGCTGGGTGGTTGGCACCGCCATTAACCCGGGAGCAGTCGAATCGTCCTGCCAGGGCGGCGAGTCGTCGTCATCCCAGGGCATGTCCTCATAGGCATCGAGCGGCGGCAATTCTTCCGCCCCCGTCATGACCCGAGAGGCAGGGCGGCCACCGCCCTGCTCTGGCATCGGCGGCCGTAAGCCATCCGGCTGAACCTGGTTCGGCACAGACTTGATTGAAGCCGGAGTGACAGGGGCCGTCGATCTGCTCGGCGGCACCGCAGACAGGGTTCTGACGGCAGGCTTGGCTGGCTCGACTGCGGTTTTCTCCGGCCCTTGAGTTTTCTCCGGACTCTGGCTGCGCAACCGGTTACGGGTTTGCAACAAACGGCGAATACGAGCGACATCGGCTGCCGCCTCGTCGGTAACGGTATCGACTGCAGGTGATGAAACCAGAGGAGCCGCGGCTTCCGGTGTCGGCGCCGCAGCCAGGGGCGCTGGTGGCCGCTCAGCCGGAGGCTCTGCAGCCGTAGTCTTTGCCTCTGAGGCAGGCGCTGTCGAGTTCGACGCCGTCGGTGATGCCGTCGGCGAAGACAAGACCGCTTCGTCTGCCACCGGAGCCTCAGGAACACTGCTCAGCTCCTGGGGCTGGGGTTGAGGTTGTGGCGGTGAAGCATGCCCCAAGCGCCCCGCTTCGGTCAGAATGTCGTCCTGTTCCTGCCACAATCTGGCCGCCATCGCATCATCTTCCATCGCGTCTTGCGGCGCGACGTCGGATGCAGGCGGCTCAGGCTTTTTTGCGGCAGTGGCTCCGGGTACCTCTGCAGCCAGTCGCGGCGCCGCTGCACCGGACGTCGTGGCAACCGGCGCCTCGGGGTAAAAGGCCAGGGTACGTAACAGCGTCATTTCCAGCGCCGAGCGGCCATCGGGGGCGAAAGGAAGATCTTTACGGCCCTGCAGGCAAATCTGGTAATACAGCTGGATTTGCTCGGCCGACACCAGCGGCGCCAGCCGATTAAGCTCGGTGGCATAAGGCGACGGGGCAGCCGGTATTACTTGAGCCAGTGCCAACTGATGCCAGAAGCCAATCAGCTCCTTGTGAATTTGATCGTAATCCGGGCCCATGGCCGCCAGCTGGGCCACGCGTGCCAGCAAGGCCTCACCATCCCCGGCCAGCACCGCCTCGACCAGCGCCAGTAACTGGCTGCGGTTGAGGTTGCCCAGCATAGACTCAACCAGATCCAACCTGACTGCACCGTTACCGAAGGCCAGCGCCTGATCGGTCAGGCTCAGGGCATCACGCAGGCTGCCATCGGCGGCACGCGCCAGGGCGGCAGTCGCCTCGGGCTCAAATGAAAACTTTTCTTGCCGCAGAATATGATGCAGCTGACCATCGATAAGCGCAGGCTCCAGGCTCTTCAGGTGGAACTGCAGACAACGAGACAGAATGGTGATCGGCAGCTTCTGCGGATCCGTGGTGGCCAGCAGAAACTTGACGTGGGGCGGCGGCTCTTCCAGGGTCTTCAACAGTGCATTGAAGCTGTGACGAGAGAGCATGTGCACTTCATCAATCAGATACACCTTGAAGCGCCCGCGGGCCGGCTGATACTGCACGTTGTCCAGCAGTTCGCGGGTGTCTTCCACCTTGGTACGGCTGGCCGCATCAATCTCCAGCAGATCGATGAAGCGGCCCTGCTCTATTTCCAGACAACTGGCACATTGGCCACAAGGCTCGGGGGTAATGCCGGTGTCGCAGTTCAGCGCCTTGGCCAGCAGCCGGGCGATGGAGGTCTTGCCCACTCCCCGGGTGCCGCTGAACAGATAGGCATGGTGCAGCCGCCCCTGTGACAGGGCGTTGACCAGGGCGGTCAGTACATGCTGCTGACCCACTACATCGGCAAAACGCCGGGGGCGCCACTTTCTGGCGAGAACCTGATAGCTCATCGTCAATTAATGACCGTCAAACTGAACCAGGCTGTTCACCCGGATGCCCATATTATTCAGTCGCTGCAAGCCCCCTAAAGCCGGCAGGGCAATCACGAAGGCCGCTTCCTGCACCTCACCGCCACAGCGGCGCACCAGTTTGACCGCCGCTTCCACCGTGCCGCCGGTGGCCAGCAGATCGTCGATGATCAACACTTTCTCGCCGGGTAAAATCGAGTCCACATGTATCTGTAGCCGATCCTGACCGTATTCCAGATCATAAGGTACTTCAATGACCTCACGGGGCAACTTGGACGGTTTGCGGGCCGGAATAAATCCTACCCCCAGCGCCGCCGCGACCGGGGCGCCGAAGATAAAGCCGCGGGCTTCGGTGCCCAGCACCTTGTTGATACCGGAATGACGATACAGCTCCACCAGGGCATCGATGGTCGCCTTGAACGCCTCGGCATTTTCCACCAGGCTGGTGATATCGCGGAAAACGATGCCTTCTTTAGGGTAATCGGGAATGGAGGTGATGCTGTCGGAAATCAGTTTAAGGGTTTCTTGTTTCATAATAAGCAGGCAGCCTTGTTAGGCCCGGACACGGCACGGGCATGGCATATAAGGTTGAATGGCGGCTAGCTTAGGGCCTAGTCTGTTTCAATGCAACCGCCGGGGGTTCAGGCACCAGAGGCAAGCGCAAAAACCACCACACCAATACCACAAATGTCAGCACCAGCCCCACTTTAACCTGCCACAGGGGCACGATATAAATAGAAAAAGCAAAGCTTAACCCCATCATCCACAGGGCCCGGCGCCGCACATGGGCACGCAGGCCACGGTGAGCCTGCCAATCGCGGATCATGCCGCCAAACCAGGGATGATTCACCAGCCAACGGTGTACCCGGGGTGATGACTTGCCAAACAGACATGCCGCCAGTAACACAAAAGGCGTGGTCGGCAGCACCGGCAAAAAGGCCCCCAGCATGCCCAACCCCAAGGATATACAGCCAAGCAGGGCAAATAAGATGCGCATAACGCCCTCCTTAATACTCACTTGCCGATAATAGCAGGATGCCGCCACCACGGGGAGCCAAAGCAGTGGGCGGCCATCGGGCAAGAGACCGGCATCACAGAATCCCCCGCTCCGGATCAGGGTTCCATGACGGTATTATGCGCCCTGCTTCTGGGCCACCGCCTTCGGCTTTAGTCCCAGAGCAAAGAGCAGTAGCCCCGAAAGCAGAATCATCACGGTTATCACCAGCAACTTGCTGTAGCTGTGTTCCACGCCGAACAGCGGGCCTATCAGATCGAGCCGGCCGCCGTTTTCGAGAAAATACAGCACGGCACCGGCCAGGGCCACGACAAAGTTGGCCACGAAGCTCCAGCGGGCCACCTCCCGCCCGGCGAGAATACTGAACAGTATCACCGGAGTCAGCGCCAATGATGCCGTGCCACTGACCGCTACCGCATCAAACAGGTCCTTGCTGCCCACAAACACCAGCATCAGACCACCGAAGGCAAACAATGCCATGGCCAGCCGGCCGCTCGCGGCTGAGGGACGCCCCAGCCCCATGTCCACCACCAGTAGCTTGGACGCGCTGGACAGGGTCGAGTCCAGGGTAGAGGCGGCGGAAATCACCAGCGCCAGCCCCAGCAACAGCATGGCCGGTGTGCCGAGCAGACGCTGCAGGGTCAGCAGCACATCCTTGTCGTCACCGCCCTGCAGGCCGGCGAACACCCCGATCAGGCCGAAGGCCAGGATCAGCAGTGCCGACAGCCAGAAGGCATGCATAAAACTGCGCTTGGTGGTGTCCCGGTCGGCGATAAAGCCTCTGTCCATCATCACGGGGTCGTGCAGCGGGTAACTCAATACCTGCAAAAGCGCCACCAGCAGTAATATCCAACCCGGACTGGTTAATTCCGGGCTGCTGATCAGCACGCCGTGCCAGTCGAACAGGGGGTGCAGCAGTGTCATGGCGAACAGCAGAACAATGAGCACGATAAGCAACCCCATTTGCAGCACATCGGTACGCAGCGAGGCCCGCAGGCCGCCGGTCATGGAATAGATCAGCGTCAGCCCGGATACCGCCAGAATAGCCCCGGTGTAGGCGCCGGAGCCCGCCACCCCGAACACCATGCCCACCACCAGCAGGTTGGCGAAGACCTCGGTCAGCAGCCGCAGAGAAATCAACAGATTGAAGCAGGCAACGCCCACCCGGCCGAAACGAGCCACCAGAAAGCCCTGTATATTGTGTACACCGTGGCGGTAACGCAGCCGGTCGACAATCAGCCAGCCGGTGAGAAAAGAGCCGTAATAGGCGGCATAAGCCAGTGCCCCGGCTATGCCGTAGAAATAGCCGAGAATGGCGGCGTTCAGCAGCGAGCGAGCAAAGATCCAGGTGGTGACCTGAGAAAAGGTCAGCGTCAGCAACCCGGGCTGCCCACCCTGCTCGTCTCGGCCGGAGAAAAAACCTTCGACGGTACGCACACGGGGCGCCAGCAGCATGCTCAGCAGCCCCACGCCGGCAAGCATCACTATCAGTATGGAAACGGGAAAGTCGGCCATGAAGATCTCCTTATCATCTGGTCAGTCGTCTGAAGAATAGGGTGCTGAGTCGTTAGTCGGGGTGGTGTTATTACAATGAGAGTCCATTTATTTATCTCGCTTGTGCCCTTGGTCATGCTGCCGGCCGATCCGCATATAACGAGACGGCACGACAAACCGGGTAAGCCG
This sequence comes from Oceanisphaera submarina, assembly GCF_046521305.1. Classification (NCBI taxonomy): domain Bacteria; kingdom Pseudomonadati; phylum Pseudomonadota; class Gammaproteobacteria; order Aeromonadales; family Aeromonadaceae; genus Oceanisphaera; species Oceanisphaera submarina. The sequence goes on from NZ_JBKGFN010000001.1 coordinate 280,550, forward strand.
GGTACCTATGGCCATGCCATGAAGTACAAAAACACATGTGGCGCCGGCTGGCCGAGGCCGTACCAGGGCTAATCGGCAGCGGGCGGCCGGGGCCGGAAAAACCATATCGATCAGGCTTTATCCGCTATTCCACACGGCTTGAAAAGCAGCCATGATCACCCTCCAGCTGGGTGCTATAGAGTACGCTCCTGTCGGGGGGAATGACCAAAAAAGCGCTTGTACGCCCTCGAAAAACTCGCCGTATCGGCAAAACCGTGCTCCAGGGCGACTCCTGTTACGCTCATTCGCGTTTGCTGCAGGCAGGTTCGGGCCCGATTCAGCCGCCGGGCGCTGGCATATTGCTGTGGTGTCAGGCCGAACTGCTTACGACACAGATAATAAAGGTGGCTTTCACTGACGTGCAGCGCCTCAGCCAGCACATGATTGGCGGGTGGTTCATCCAGTGCGTTGTCAATCACCCGGTTAAGCACATCCAGACGCAGTGATGACGGCAGATTTTCGGTGCTATCGCTGGCGTACTGCTGACCGATCAGGGTCAAAAACAGCGTGACCAGCTGGTGATTCACAACCTGAGTGATGACGCCCCGGCTCTGTGACAGCTGATATCGGGCAAAATCCAGCAATGGCTGCGTTTCGGCCGCCAGCTCCACCGACTGGGGTGAACGAAACAGGCTGTCACGAAACGACAGTCCACACACGGTTTCCAGAGAAAGCACCAGCTCATCAGCCAGGTTCAGGTCCAGCACCAGGAGCTCGCTGTCGAGACACTGCCCGGCATAACGGTGTTTTGCCGCATCAGGTACCATCAGCACACTACCGCGCTTCATGCTGACCGCACTGTTATCAAATTCACAGTGCGTAGCCCCGCCAACACCGATGAGTATTTGCGGATACGCATGCAAATGCTCCCCCGACCGGGTCGCAATCACATTGGTTCGGGCCTGTGTCGCAATCATGTGTGCACTCTCTCCATAAGGCATCAGGCAGTCAACCGCATACTAACCATGACGTCACCACTTGGGAACAAAAGGCGAGTGGTATTTAACATTATCCGGTGAAATTTGTTCATTTTCATAGCCTGAGACAACCACTCCATAGTCTCTGCCAATTTTCATACCCCATATCCGCCTAGCATGGAGGCATATTCATAAAAAATAAGGGAAACCATGCAACTGAATGCCCAACAAATCGTAGACGCCCTGCCGTGGGAAGCCCTGGTGAATCAGCTGGACCTGATGTTTACCAAAGAGGTTCAGTCTCCGGTTCGCCATCATCACTTTATCAATGTCCCCGATGCGCCTCAGGCGACCCTACTGCTCATGCCGGCCTGGGTAGAAGGAGAATACCTTGGCATCAAGCAGGTGAACGTCTTCCCCGGTAACAGCACACTTAATCTACCGGGACTCAATAGCCACTATCTGCTTAACTGTGGCAAAACCGGTCGGCCCCTGGCCCAACTGGAAGGTAATGAACTGACCGCTCGCCGTACCGCTGCGGCGTCTGCCCTGGCGTCACGCTACCTGTCCAGACCGGAATCCACCAAGTTACTGATCATGGGGGCCGGTCGCATGGCCCGACGCCTTATCCAGGCCCATATGGCCGTTCGCCCCATCACCCAGGTATGGGTATGGGCCCGCAATCCGGTCGCGGCGGCGGATTTGGCCATGGAGTTCCGGGAGCAGGGAGTGGATATCAAGATTGCGTCCCAGGAGGATTTGCCCCGGATCGCCACACAGATGGACATCATCAGCTGCGCGACCATGGCCACGACCCCCATCCTCAAAGGCGACTGGCTAGGCCCGGGTTGTCACCTGGATCTGGTCGGCAGTTTTACCCCCACCATGCGTGAAGCGGATGATGAAGCGCTGCGCCGCAGCCAGCTGTTTGTCGATACCCGGGCCGGCGCCCTGAGCGAAACCGGAGAACTGCTCATTCCCATGCAACAGGGTGTGATCGACGCGGCCGACGTACTCGCTGATCTGCCCGACCTGTGCCGGGGAACCCACCCGGGCCGAGCCACATTGGCTGATCCCGAAAACGCCATCACCCTGTTCAAGTCTGTGGGTGCATCCATAGAAGATCTTGCTGCTGCCATCCTGGCGTATCACCGCCACCGGGATGTTCAGGGGTAATCCCCACAGACCACAATGCACCGGTAATATGATCACCGGCGTAAAAGATAACGTCACAATCAGCAACATGACGATATCGATTATCCTTCGCATACCGTCACGGAGAGACCTCTATGCACACTGCAGTCCAGAAGGACATCCCGACCATCAATCTGCCGAGCCTGCCCATCGCCTGCGTCCCCATGCTGGCGACCATAGGGCTGATTGCCCTGCAGATTTTTTATTACAACGATTTTACCCCCCATATTGCACTGGCTATCGGTTTTGCCATTACGGCCCTGGTAGGCTGGGCTCAGGGATACCGCTGGAAGGATATAGAAGCGGGGGCGTTCCATGTGCTGCATGTCGCCATGCCATCCATTGCGACGCTGATCGTAGTAGGCATGCTGGTCAGTATCTGGATTGCCAGTGGCACCGTGCCCATGCTGATTTATTACGGCCTGGAGCTGATTAATCCCACCTGGTTTCTGGCAGCCTCCATGCTGCTCTGCTCCGTGGTATCTCTGGCTATCGGGTCGAGCTGGACGACCGTCGGCACCGTCGGGCTGGCACTGATTGGCATAGGCGAGGCCTTTTCCATTCCCGTCTACTGGACCGCCGGCGCCGTCGTTTCCGGATCCTTTTTTGGTGACAAAATCTCCCCCCTGTCCGACACCACCAACCTGGCTGCGGCGGTAACCGAAACCAATGTCTTCAATCATATCCGCAACATGATGCCTACCACAGTGCCCGCCATGATAATCGCCTTTTTACTGTATCTGTTCGTCGGCACCGCCGGCGTGGCGCACGATGTCAACCAGTTGGCACAGATTGACACCTTCAAACAAGGCCTGCTGGCCCAGTTTGATATGGGATGGCCCGCCGCCTTGCCGATACTGGTACTGATTGCCCTGGCTTTCTTCAAGGTATCCCCCATACCGGCCCTGTTTATCGGCTTCAGCATCGGGGCTGTCGTGGCTGCAAGCCAATATGGCTACAACCTGAACCAGGTCCTCACGTTCGCGCACAGTGGTTTCAAGATAGAGGCCGGCAATGAGGCACTCAACAACCTGCTCAACCGGGGTGGTGTCACCTCAATGACCTGGGTGGTGACCCTGATGATGTTCGCATTGGCCTTTGGCGGTGCCCTGGAGCGTACTCGCTGCCTGGAATCCATGGTGCAGGCCATTCTCAAGCTGTCCCGCGGCTTCAAGGGGCTGCAAACCAGCGCCATCCTGACCTCGATAACGACCAACATCATATCGGGTGACGTGTATTTATCCATTGCCCTGCCCGGACGCATGTATATGGCAGAATATAACAAGGTGGGCTACTCCCGCTTGAATCTGTCGCGAGCAATAGAAGAAGGCGGCACCCTGGTTTCCCCGCTGATCCCATGGAATGCGGGAGGTGCCTTCGTCATTGGCGCCCTGGGGTTGACCGTGGCAGACGGGGATTTCAGTGCCCTGCTCTATGCCCCCCTGGCCTTCGCCTGCTGGCTGTCTCCCATGATCGGAATTCTGTATGCCCAGATGGGCTGGTTTTGCAAACGCACTGAAACCGGTGAGATAAAATGAAAAAAGAAAAAACAGCACAGATTGCGGTCATTGGTGCCGGCGTGGTCGGACTTTGCAATGCCCTTACCCTGCAACGTGCAGGATACGGCGTGACCCTGTTTGACGCCCAATTGCCCGGCAGCCAGACCTCGTCCGGTAACGCCAGTTATCTGGCAACCGAGCTGATAGACCCGCTGGCCAACCCGGGCACCTTAAAGGCCGCGCTCAGGTTATGGCTCAACCCCCATGGTCCTGTCGCCACCCCTCTTGCCTATTTTCACAAGGCCCTGCCCTGGTTATGGAAATTTGTTCGCTGTGGCAGCGAGTCCAGGGCGGCCAAAAGCCGCGATGCATTACATGCCTTGAACCAAAGAGCCATCGATGCGTGGCAACGACTGCTGACCGCAGAAGGGCTGGAACATCATTTGCTTGCATCCGGATATCTTCAAATCTGGGAGAACCCCCGAGCCCTGGCCGCCGCAAAGCGACACCTGCGCCACCTGCAGGAATGGGATATCAATGCCAGGTTGATTGACCATAAGGAAGTGGCCGAACTGGAACCGGCCTTGGCGGGCCGCGTTACCCACGCCATTTATTACCCTGACGCCTGTCAGATGGATGACCCCTTGCTGCTCTGCCAGTCTCTGTATCGGGCATTTATCCAGCAGGGAGGTCAGTTTCGGCAGACAGCGGTGACCGCCCTGTCGCCGGACGGTCAACAGGTCAAGCTGACCACCGATAATGGCCATGACTCGTTTGACCGAACTGTACTCAGCACAGGAGCCTGGAGCACAAGGCTGCTCAAACCATTGGGGATAGATATTCCTCTGGAGGCCGAACGGGGCTATCACATTACCTGGCAAGGTGAACAGCCGCCCCTGTCTCGTCCCATCGGCTCTGCCGAACGAAACGTCGTGATGACTCCCCTTGCCAACGGATTAAGAACCGTAGGGGTCAGTGAATGGGGCGGACTGGAAGTGCCTTTCAAGCCAAAACGCACCGTCACACTACGCCATCATAGTCAGGCATTGCTGCCGGAACTGAAGCACACTGACTGGCCACAACAGGAATGGATGGGATTTCGGCCTACCCTGCCAGACTCGTTACCCGTTATCGATCGACACCCGGTCTATCCCCATTTGTTACTGGCTTTCGGGCACCAGCATCTGGGCCTGACTCAGGCGGCAATCAGCGCCGAGCTGATACTGTCACTGGTAGAGGAACGCCGGCCTCCCCTGGATCTTTTGCCTTACGCTCTGTCCCGCTTTGCTCGATGACAGGGGGTGAAACCGTCAAGGAGCCCGGTCAATGACAATGGAAGGGGGCGAGACAGGGCTCTCCTTCGGCTCCCCCTCAGGCCTCGTGGTGATGGGGCCTGAGGGTGTCGGGCACCCCTTGCTTTTCCAGCCCGTCCTGCGCCAGCCAGTCCAGAGTATGTGCCCGGGCCCGGCGCAACAGCGCGGCGGTCACCGAAAAATCAAACACCGATACCGCCTGCGGACACAGGGGCGCCACCACATAAATGGCGGCCCGGGACTGATAGTGTTCCACATCCCGTACCAGTTGCCACATGCTGAGCAGATTCAGGGTGTGCAGGGCCAGGGACGCCATGCGACCGGGCACTCCCGGGCAGGCACAGCCAAAGCCGGTGGGCAACACCAGCAGCCGCTCGGCACCCAGTTCCACGGCGCTGGCAATGGGCGTATTGCTGGCTATGCTGCCATCCACCAGCGCCTGTCCCTCAATCATCCGATGGGGAAAGATCAGCGGAATGGCCGAACTGGCCAGCAGGGCCTCGGCCAGTGGACCGCTCGACAGCAAGGCCTCCTGGCCGGTCAGCAAGTCGGTCGCCACTATATACAGCGGCAGCTCGGTTTGCTCGATGCGCGCCACCGGCAGCTTGTTGTGCAACAGCCGGGCCAGACCATCGGCCCGGGCGATATGATTATGCCCCAGCAACAGAGACTTGAGCGTGGTGAAGGCATGGATGGGAAACACATCTTCGCTGCGCAATGACAGCCAGAGCGCGGCCAGCTCCTCTACCCCCTGCGCATGGGGCCGGGCCGCATAATAGGCGCCGTTGATGGCTCCCACCGAAGCGCCCACCACCATGTCTGCCTGCACGCCTGACTCGACCAGAGCCTGCAACATGCCCACCTGTACCGCGCCCAGACTGCCGCCACCGGCCAGTACCAGGGCCGTCCTGCCTGCTTTTCGCCCCTTCATAATACCTCCTTATCTAGGGTCTGTTGACCTTAGGTCGACGGAAGTCAGCACGGCACCGACTTTCAGGGGCGGTCATTAAGGTCGTTCAACCGTCACCCTCGCGAAGGCGGGGGCCAGTGCGCATCTGCAGGAGACCGGAAGGCTGCAGCTCAGTGTCATCGACCCTGGATTCCCGCCTTCGCGGGAATGACTCGAGCACCATTTACCCGCGAAAGCTCAACTGACGCTAGACACCGCCTCCAGTTCGGCCAGCCAGTCATCCACCGAAATCGCCAGTTGACCGGTGATCTCCAGCTGTCGGTCTTCAAACACGTCCTTGTCCGGGTGCAATGCCTGCCAGTGCCGGATCACCGCATCCCGATGCACCAGCAGCGCCTCGATGTGGGGCCGGAACAGCACCAGCATGTTGCTCAACCAGATGTTGACCGGCCAGGACGGATTGGCATGATCGATGACGAAGCTGTCCAGCAGGGAAATCACCGCCTCGGCCGGATACCAGCTTTCATCGGTCACCCAGCGATTGCAGGCAAACAGGCCAGAAGGATATCCCCAGGCGTCCATGGAAATGGCGGCCAGATGGGCAATGGCTTTATCACCCTGGGGCCAGGGTTCGCTGGCCTGGGGATAATCCAGCATCGTCAGCTGGGCGGGTATGCCCGGCCCGCGCAAAAAGGTATGAAAGTGGCCATGCTCCAGCTCGCCACCCCGGTGGGCATGGTAGTAATACTGACTGTGGCTGTCTCTATCGAATACATCGTCGAGCGGGTAGTGGGTCATCTCATAGAAGGTACCCTGCCCCCTGAGCACCTCCCCGACGATATTGACCCCGCCCCTGGTCATCACCCGGTAGCACTCCCGAACTCGGGCTCCGGCCTCACGCATCCGGCTTATGGTCTCCGGCCTCAGGCTGGCCGCCAGCGGCGGCACCAGCTGGGGCAAGGGTTCGAGTGTAATTGCTGTCATAGGCATCCTTACTGGGACTTGACGGCGCAGGGATTTTTCGCCGCGCAGGGATTGGCCGCACACGGACTCTTCACCGCGCAGGGATTGGCCGCACACGGACTCTTCACCGCGCAGGGATTGGCCGCGCACGGACTCTTCACCGCGCAGGGGTTAGCCACGCAGGGACTCTTCACCGCGCAGGGATTAGCCGCGCACGGACTCTTCACCGCGCACGGGTTAGCCGCGCACGGACTCTTCACCGCGCACGGGTTAGCTGCGCAGGGACTCTTGGCTGCGCACGGGTTCTTGGCAGCACAGGGATTGAAGGTCGTCTGCTCCGTCTGTACATAGGCCACCAGGGCCGCCAGCTCTTTCGAGTCCCATGCCAGAGGCCGGGATGCCATGGGAGCCACCATGCAAATCTGGATCATCTCATCCAGATGCACCTGACTCAGACCAAACTGGTCCCGGGCCATCGTCACCGGGTGGGGGTAGGCCATGGCAAAACTGCCCTGGTACATTTGCTGCCCCTGGTGACAGCTGCCGCATGACAGACCATTGCTGCTCAGGTTGGGATCGTTGAACAGCGCCTGACCCAGAGTCACCAGCTCGGCCTTGTCGCCCTGATAGGGCTGATAGCTGGCCGGCCGCTGCACGGCCTTGGCGGCGCAGGGATTCTTGGTCGCACAGGGATGTTTCGCCGCACAGGGGTTAGCCGCGCACGGACTCTTCACCGCACAGGGGTTCTTGGCCGCACAGGGGTTGGCTGTAGGCGCGACGGCACTGCATGGGTTGGCGGCACAAGGATGAGCTGCGCAGGGCTTCTTGCTCATGACTATCGGCGGCACACCATTGGCACCCGACTCGACGGCCTGCACAGGGCCCGACAGTGCCAGGGTCAGCAAAGAAGCCGACACCAGGGCCGCAACGGGAGAAATACGAAAGTGACATTCGGACTGGGGGGTAGATCGACGCATGATGATGTTCCTCAAGATAAGTTCGTCCGTGAAAGGCTCGGGGTAAAACAGGCCTTGCCGGTTGATAGAGTCGCAACAGGTTCCCCGGTTATTACAGGCCGACAAACATTTCTGTTACACGCTCACGTCAGAATAGCCTGAACCGCACAACGCTGAGGCCCGGCGTCATTTACGGCTTACCATGCTGTCGGGCAATCAGCATATAGAGCGAAGGCACCACAAACAGGGTGAACAGGGTGCCGATGGCCATGCCGCCCACCAGCACCAGACCGATGGAGTTACGTGCCTCCGCCCCCGGCCCCTCGACCAGCGTCAGCGGAAAGTGCCCCGCCACCGTGGCAACCGAGGTCATCAGCACGGGGCGAAAACGGGTCATGGCCGCCTCTTCAATCGCCGCCAGCTTGTCGTGCCCCTGCTGCTGCAGCTTGTTGGCAAATTCGACGATCAAAATGCCGTTTTTGGCGATCAGTCCCACCAGGGTCACCAGCCCGACCTGGGCGTAGATATTCAGGGTGGTGGTCCAGCCGTCGGTCCACCAGGGCAAGTCCGGATTGGGCATCTTCAGCACGGTAAAGATCAAGGCCCCGAACATGGCCAGCGGTACCGAGCCCAGCAAAATCACCAGTGGGTCACGAAAGGAATTGAACTGCACCGCCAGCACCAGAAATATCATCAATATCGCCAGCCCCAGCGCCGGCAAAAATTTGCCTCCCTCGGTACGCAGCTGGCGCGACTCGCCGGTGTAGTTGATGGTGTAATTCGCCGGCAGCAGCTCGCGCGCAGCCGCTTCCAGCACCTTCAACCCCTCGTCCAGTCGGGGCGTCATACCCGACAGCTTGACCGCATTGAGCTGCTGAAAACGGTTGAGCGAACGCGGCACCGTGCTGTCGCGCAGGGTGGCAATGGCCCCGAGCGGTATCAGTTGCCCGCCCGGTCCGCCAATATAGAGGTCGGTCAGCTGATCCGGGTTGAGCCGCTCCCCCCGCTCCAGCTGAGGGATCACCTTGTAGGCCCGACCCGCTATATTGAAGCGATTGACATAGTTGCCCCCCAGCGCCGCCCCCAGATCGGCCCCCACCTGTCGCTGGGTCAGCCCGAGGGCGGCCAGCTTCTGGTAGTCGAGCACAATTTCCGACTGGGGCTGGTCAATCTTGAGATCGATCACCGGCGGAAAATAGAAGAGGCCACTTGCCATCGCCTGTTGCTGCAACTGCTCGGCATACACCAGCATCTGCGCTGGCTCATCGGTGGAGGCGATGATGAATTCCACCGGAAAATTACTGCCCCCGGGCAGCGCCGCCGGCTGACTGGCAAACACCTGCAGGCCGGGAATGGCGGACAGCCCGGCCTGCATCTCGGGCACAATTTCCCGAATGGAGCGGCTGCGCCGATCCCAGGGCTTGACCACCATGCCGCTGAAGCCGCCCACCCCCAGCGCCGCCGCGAACGGATCCGAAGGCGACAGCAGGATCTGGAAGGTCAGCTCCCGCTCCGGTGCATTCAGAAACACCTGTTCCGCCGCCCGCCCGAAATGGACTTTCTGATCCGCCGAGGCGTTGGCCGCATTGTTGATGATACCGAACATGAAGCCCTGATCCTCCAGTGGCGCCAGCTCCTTGGGCGACAACAGATACATGGGCCCCACCAGCAGGGTCAGCACGGCCCACAGCACATACACCGCCGGGCGGCGCTTGAGGATATGCGCCAGCCCCCGGCCGTAAGCCAGACGAAAGCGATCGAAACGGTGATTGACCCAGCCGGTAAAACCGCGCTCTTCCCGCTCGGCACTGCGTAGCAAGGTGGCACTCATCATGGGCGACAGGGTCAACGCCACCACGCCGGAGATGGTCACGGCCCCGGCCAGGGTGAGGGCAAACTCGCGAAACAACGAGCCGGTCAGGCCCCCCTGCAGGCCGATGGGGGTATAAACCGCGGCCAGGGTGATGGTCATGGCAATCACCGGGCCGATCAGCTCCCGGGCGCCGATCAGCGCCGCCTCGCGCGGTGTGCGCCCCTCGCGCAGGTGGCGCTCGACGTTTTCCACCACTACGATGGCATCGTCCACCACCAGCCCCACCGACAGCACGATGGCCAGCAGAGTCAGCAGATTAAGGGTGAAGCCGAAGGCCTGCATCAGGAAGATGGCGCCGATCAGCGACACCGGAATGGCCACCACCGGCACCAGCACCGAGCGCCAGGAGCCGAGAAACAGGAAGATGACCACGATAACGATAAGCAGGGTATCCGCCAGAGTACCCACCACCTCATGAATGGCGTTATCTATGTATTCGGAGGCATCGTAGCCTATCTCTGCGTTCAGCCCGGAGGGCAAGTCCCGGCCCAATGCCTTCAGATCCGCCCGCACCCCCTGAATGACCTCTATGGTATTGGTGTTGGGTAGCGGAAATATGCCCATGAACACCGCCGTCTGGCCGTTGAAGCTGACCTCGGTGTCATAGTCCTCCGCACCCAATTCTACCTCGGCCACCTCCTGCAGCCGCACCAGGGTATCGCCCTGCCGGCGCACCACCAGCTGCCGGAACTGCTCGGCGGTATGCAGGTCGGTATTGGCGGTCAGATACACCTGCACCTGAGCGCCCTTGGTACTGCCCACCGCCGACAGAAAATTGTTGGCGGCCAGGGCCGTGCTGACCTGGAACGGACTGATATTGAGCGCCGCCATACGCTCCGGCTTGAGCCAAACCCGCAAGGCAAAGGTGCGCGCCCCGAAGATCTCGGCCCGTTGCACCCCCTCCAGTGCCGCCAGCCGGGGCTGCACCACCCGCACCAGATAATCGGTGATTTCGCTCTGGGACAGCCGCTCGGAAGAGAAACTCAGATAGGCGGCGGCAAATTCCGAGTCTGCCGATTGCACGCTGATCGCCGGCACCTCGGCTTCTGTCGGCAGCTCGTTGCGCACCTGATTGACCTTGGCGGTAATGTCGGCCAGCGCCCGGGTCGGCTCGTAGTTGAGCTTGAGCCTGGCCGTCACCAGCGACAGGCCGAGCAGGCTCTTGGACTCCACGTAATCGATGCCGTCGGCGGAGGCGATGGCGCCTTCGATGGCGGTGGTAACGAAGCCGCGCACCACCTCGGCACTGGCGCCGATATAGGGGGTGGCCACAATCACGGAGGCATTTTCGCTTTGAGGATACTGGCGTACACTAAGCGACCACCAGGCCTGCAGACCGGCAATCACTATCACTATGCTGACCACCAGTGCCAGCACGGGGCGACGGACGAAGATATCGGTGACGGCACGCATATCAGCTGTTACCGGGCAGGGGGGAGAGTTTGAAGTCCGGCGCCAGGCTGTTGTCTATCACCACCGTCATGCCCGGAAACAGCTTGAACACCCCGGTCGACACCACCCGCTCATCCACCGCCAGCCCCTCGGTGACGGCAACGAAGTCACCACGCCGGGTGCCGAGACGAACCGGACGCGACTGTACCACCAGTGACGAAGTCCCATCGGCCCCCTTTTCCCCCTCTTCCAGCACGAAGACCGCATCGCCATCGGGGCCGTGCACCACCGCCGTCTGCGGGATCAGCAAGACGGTGTTCAAACGTGCCAGCTGCATCTCTACCGCCACAAACATGCCGGGTCGCAGGCGTCCGTCCGGGTTGGCCAGGGTCGCCTGAGCCCGCACGCTGCGGGTCACGGCATCTATCTCGGCGTTGAAGGCGGTGATCTTGCCGGCAAACCGCTGCCCGGGGTAGCTGTCGGAGGTGACCGTGATCGCCAGCCCCTGCTTCAACTCGGCCAGCTGTTGTTGAGGCAGGGAGAAGTCCACATACACAGGGTCGAGGGACTGTAGCGACACCACGGCGCTGCCCTTGTCGAGAAACTGGCCCTGGCTTATCTGACGGATGCCGAGCTGTCCGGCAAAGGGCGCACGCAGGGTTTTTCTGTTGATCAGGGCACGGAAAAAATCGACCCGGGCCTGGCTCTGCTTCATGTTGGCAGACACCTGATCCAGCTCGCTCTGGGAAATACTCTGACGCTTACGCAGTTGCTGCGCCCGCCGAAAGGACAGCCGCGCCAGGGCGGCGGCAGACTCGGCCTCGCGCAACTGGGCCTGCTCCAGCTCGGCGTCGAGCCGCAACAGCACCTCACCGGCCTCTACCCGAGCCCCCGACTCGAAGGTGATATCCTGCACTATACCCTCGGCCTCGATACGCAACAGGGCGCCCTGCACCGCCACCACAGAGCCCACCGCCGCCACGGTCGGCTGCCAGCGTTCCTCCTGCACCTCAATCATGTTGACCGGCTCAGGCGGCATCTGCATCTGCTCGCCCGCCGTGGCCATGGCATCGAACTGGGCCAGCTTGATCAGCACCAACACGGCGACGATGGGCAGTACGACAAGCAGACCCACTCCGGCCCATAGTAATTTTTTCGGCATCTTTACCTCGCTCTGCGACAACCAGCCGGTACCAAACTAAAGTCTAGTCGTCCCGAATGCCTGAACGGACATCGGTGTAATAATCTCCGTATCTCTTGCGACTTTGTGCATAACCTTCATCATGATCACCGGCGCCCTGCCGCCTCATCGCCACAAAAAGGATTTCTTATGCGCAAACCCTTGCTGTTTACCCTGCTGTTGCTGCTGATCGCCCTGTTTTTCATCTTCGATCTGGGCAACTGGTTCACGCTGGAAGCCTTGAAACAACAACAGGCACAGATTGCCGCGCTGCGGGCCGAATCGCCCTGGCTGATGGCCGCCGGCTTTTTTGTGCTGTATGTGCTGATGGCGGCACTATCGCTACCCGGCGCCGCCATCATGACCCTGGCCGCCGGTGCCTTTTTCGGCGTCTGGCAGGGGCTGGTACTGGTGTCGTTTGCCTCGAGCATCGGCGCCACACTGGCCTTTCTGGTGTCCCGTTTTTTGCTGCGGGAACAGGTACAGCAACGCTTCGGCGACAAGCTCAAGGCCATCGACCGAGGCATCAGCCGGGACGGCGCCTTCTACCTGTTTACCCTGCGGCTGGTGCCGGTGTTTCCCTTCTTCATCATCAACCTGCTGATGGGGCTGACCGCCCTGCCCGCTCGCACCTTCTACTGGGTAAGCCAGCTCGGCATGCTGCCCGGCACCCTGGTGTATGTGAACGCCGGTACCCAGCTGGCGGCCATCAGCAGCCTGAGCGGCATACTGTCGCCGACCCTGCTGGCTTCCTTCGCCCTGCTCGGTATCTTCCCGCTGCTGGCTCGCGCCATGCTGCGCCTGGTGCAGCGTCGCCGGGTGTATAGCGGCTTCAGCAAACCCCGCCATTTCGATCGCAACCTCATCGTGATCGGCGCCGGCGCCGGCGGTCTGGTCAGCGCCTACATAGCCGCGGCGGTCAAGGCCAAAGTCACGTTGATTGAAGCCGACAGGATGGGCGGCGACTGCCTCAACACCGGCTGCGTGCCAAGCAAGGCGCTGATCCGCAGTGCCAAACTGGCCCACCAGATGCGCAATGCCGGACAGTTCGGCCTGAGCGGCACAGTCCCCGAGTTCAGCTTCAAACAGGTTATGCAACGGGTGCAGGCCGTGATCCGCAAGGTCGAGCCTCACGACAGCGTCGAGCGTTATACCAAGCTGGGAGTGGAAGTGCTTCAGGGCTACGGTACGCTGGTGGATCCTTGGACCGTAGACGTCAGCCTCCATAACGGCAACACGCAACGGTTGACCGCCCGCAGCATCATCATCGCCGCCGGCGCCAGCGCCGCCGTGCCGCCGATACCCGGGCTGGGTGACGTAGATTTTCTCACCAGCGACACCCTGTGGGACAGCATGGCCACACGGGACACGCCGCCCAAACGGCTGCTGGTCATGGGCGGCGGCCCCATCGGCTGCGAGCTGACCCAGACCTTCGCCCGTCTGGGATCCGAGGTGACGCTGCTACAGCGCAATCCGCATCTGATGCCGAAAGAAGACCCGGAAGTCAGTGACTGGGTCAAACAGGCCCTCAGCGAAGACGGCGTCAGGGTGCTGACCGAACATAGCCCGCTGCGGGTGGAGCAAGGTCGCGATGGCATTCGAGTCATGGCTACGCATCAGGGCCGGGAAACCATACTGGAATGCGACGATCTGCTGCTGGCCCTGGGCCGCAAGGCACGGCTGCAGGGCTACGGGCTGGAAACGCTGGGCATACCCACGGATCGCACCGTCACCACCAACGAGTATCTGGAAACCCTGTATCCCAATATTTATGCGGCCGGTGACGTGGCCGGCCCCTATCAGTTCACTCACACCGCCGCCCACATGGCCTGGTATGCCAGCGTGAATGCCCTGTTCGGTCACTTCAAACGCTTCTCTGTCGATTATTCGGTGGTGCCCTGGTGTACCTTCGTCGATCCCGAGGTGGCTCGGGTGGGCCTGAGTGAGCAGGAAGCCAGGGCGCAGGACATCGACTACGAGATAACCCGCTTCGAGCTGGACGAACTGGACAGGGCCATTACCGACGGCTCGGATCAGGGCTTTATCAAGGTACTGACCGCGCCCGGCAAAGACCGGATACTGGGGGTGACCATCGTCGGCGAGCACGCCGGCGACCTGCTGGCGGAATATGTGCTGGCGATGAAGCACGGACTCGGCCTGAACAAGATACTGGGCACCATTCATGTCTACCCGACCCTGGCGGAAGCCAACAAGTACGCCGCCGGCGAATGGAAGCGCGCCCATGCACCCGAGCGGGTGCTGGCCTGGCTGGGCCGTTATCATCAATGGCGGCTGGGTAAGGAATAAGCCTGTCTCTTAGTCACAAACCGGCTTGCTGAATAAAGAGGCAACCCCCGCCGTCTCTTCTTGACGCCAGAGCTAGCTACTGGCATCACAAACAGGCGACGCCGGATCTTCAAGGAGGACAAAGGGATTTCTGTTTCAGGGATAAAACGGAGCGCGTACATGGAGGTATTCATAGCGACTCGGCGGAGCGGGCCCTTTGTTCTAAATTAATATAATAATCAAATAGATATATTTTTATATGTGCGGGTATAACCACACAAAAACGGGCCGGGATGCGACTGCATCCCGGCCCGGCTTACATTGCCTGCCTGTTTAAGGTCTGCAATAACCGGGCGCTTTCATGCCCCGTTTTTTCATCAGCATACAATGACGGCTATCCACCCCATCACCCATCGACAAGGTCTGGGTAATGATGCCCGTGTTAACTGACACAGTGGCTGCCTGGGCCGGTAACATAGTTACGGTAAACACCGCCGCTAGCATAAGTGAAATAATGGCTTTCATAATGCTTCCCTCTTACCTGAATGTGCAGCCTTGTGATCACTGCCGTTGCCTGCAAGGCCTAAGTCAACAACAGGGCAATCGCCCCTCCGTCATGGCAACAGTGTCTGACGGTTACTCATAAAGACGCGGTAAGAGGGAGATTTATTACAGAAAAACAACATTATTTTACGGTCAAACTGCAAGCCGAGCACGCTGTCAGCTCAGCGCCTCGCTAAAAAAGTCCAGCAGCATCCGTACCTTGGGCGACAGATGACGGTTGTGCGGATAGAGGGCCCAGATGCCATCGTCCGGCTCCTGATAATGCTCCAGCAGGGAGATAAGCTGGCCCGAGTCCAGCGCCGGCTGCACATAATAATCCGGCAGCTGCACTATGCCGATGCCCTTCAAGGCGGCATCCAGCAGCGCCCAGCCGCTGTCACAGCGAATATTACCTTTTACCCGCACATTGCGCGGCTTGCCCTGTTCCTGAAAACGCCAGTAATCCAGGTTGCCCTGCAGGCAGTTATGTTGCTCCAGCTCCGATAACGAATGCGGCACCCCATAGGTGGAAAGATAATGGGCCGAGGCGCACACATACTGGGTGCGGGACGACAGCCGCCTGGCCATCATGCTGGAGTCTTCCAGCTTGCCCAGCCGTATTGCCAGATCGTAGCCCTCGGCCACCAGATCCAGTTTCTGGTTGGTCAGTTTCATCTGTACTTCCAGCTCCGGGTAACGCAGCACAAAATCGTTGACCAAGGGGGCTATGGTTTTTTCGCCATAGGTCACCGGCGCCGTCAGCCGCAACTTGCCCCTGGGCGCCAGCTGCAGATTGGTGATGGTACGCTCGGCTTCCTCCAGTCCGTCGAGCACCTGCCGGCAGTGCTGATAATAAATCTGGCCGGCTTCGGTCACCGACACCTTGCGGGTGGTGCGGTAAAACAGCTTGGTCGACAGCCGGGTTTCCAGCGCGCTGACCTGACGACTGACCTGAGCGGTAGAGATGCCCAGCCTTTTTGCCGCCACGGTAAAGCTTTCTACCTCGGCCACCGCCACGAACTCACTTACTCCTTCCCAGATAAACATACCTACGTCCTTACGCCGGAGCCGAATACATCGATAAGCACATTATATTATTACTTTCCAGTAAAAGTAATTTCAAAAATACAGTTATTATCAACCAAAAAAGGATAAGTATAATGGCGGGCCAAGGTAAGTCATTCCGCCAGCGCCTGCATGAGTCACGTGAGGTCTTGTGGATACTCGCCAACGTGATGCGTTCTGCGCTGGAACGCTGCCACAAAGGCTGGGGCGAGTCGGTGATCATCGGCGTGGCCGGTGCCAGTCAGGAAATTTCTACCCGCCCCTTCCATCTGATCACCGGCCGGGTCTGGAAAGGCTCGGCCTTCGGCGGCGTCAAGGGCCGCTCCGCGCTGCCGGGCTATGTTGACCGCTACATGAAAGGCGAATTCAAGCTCAGTGACTTCATCACCCATACCATGGGGCTGGAGGATCTGAACAAGGCCTTCGAGCTGCTGCATCAGGGCAGGAGTATTCGTACCGTGCTCCATTTCGACAAATAACGGCAGCGAGGCCTTGAGCTCGCATCATCATGAACGCGGCCGGAAAGTCCCCGGACTTTCCGGCCACGGCTTTACGCTCGCCCCAATGGCGCTCGGCACATAACATCTACCTCATGACTATTACTATTTAGTAAAGGTCATTTAATGCATCCGGCCATTATCACCAGAAAGAATGTAAATATAATATCACCATCGCCACCACGGCACCCCGTTTTCAGGGAGATACGGATGAGCATTGACAACCTGAGCTGTAACAAGAGCTTCGATGGCTGGCACAAACAGTACAGCCATTATTCTGAAACACTGAACTGCACCATGCGATTTGCCATATACCTGCCGCCGCAGGCCATGAGCGGTAACAAGGTGCCGACGCTGTACTGGTTGTCCGGCCTGACCTGCACCGATGAAAACTTCATGCAGAAAGCCGGTGCCCAACGCATCGCCGCCGAGCTGGGCATCGCCATCATTGCACCGGACACCAGCCCCCGCGGCGATGAGGTTGCGGATGATGACGGCTACGATCTGGGCAAGGGTGCCGGCTTCTATGTCAACGCCACCCAGGCGCCCTGGAATCGGCATTACCGCATGTACGACTATGTACTGAACGAACTGCCGGCACTTGTCGAGTCCATGTTTCCGCTCAATGATCAAAGATCCATTGCCGGTCATTCCATGGGCGGTCACGGCGCCCTGGTGCTGGCCATGCGCAACCCGGAGCGTTACCGCTCTGTGTCGGCCTTCAGCCCTATCGGCAATCCGGTCAACTGCCCCTGGGGCAAGAAAGCCTTTACGGCTTATCTGGGCAAGGACACCGCTGCCTGGGCCGACTACGATGCCAGCCTGTTGATGCGCCAGGCCGGCAGGTTTGTGCCGGCTTTGGTGGATCAGGGCGAGGCCGACGACTTTCTCACCGAGCAGCTCAAGCCGGAGACGCTGGAGGCCGCTGCCCATATCAGCGGTTATCCGCTGGAGCTGAACCGGCGGGAAGGCTTTGATCACAGCTATTATTTCATCGCCAGTTTCATAGAGCAGCATCTGCGCTTTCACGCCGGACACCTGACCAAGTCATGATCCGGCCCCGGGGAACAGCTTTCAAGGTCAGCATTCAGTCCCCCGCTAAGGCGGGGGGCCGGTGTCTTTGCAGGCAGCCCGCAGGCTGACGACTCTGCGCCGCAGTCCCTGGATTCCCGCCTTAGCGGGAATGACACACTGATCTCGTCACCCTCGCGTAGGCGGGGGTCCGGTGCTACTCTGCAGGCGATGCCACCGCTGCAGAGCCGTGCTTACCATCCTGGATGTCCACCTTCGTGGACATGAGCAGGTGTTTTATGCATAACAGGGTGGAAAGACCGCCAAGGGTCAGAATCTTATGACTTCTTCATCCCGCCGGCTGCACTTGAATGACCCATTTCTGCATTTATCACCACTCAACTACCGCACGGAGGCTGGCATGATCGTTCGGCAAAAAGCGCACGCGTTCAGGCTGTTCTTTACCCTGCGCGGCTCCGTCATCCCGCAGATTTATCCCCAGATTTTGCTGATCACCCTGCTCAGTATGTTAATCGCCGCTATTCAGCACGGGTATCCCGGTTTTTTTGCCTCTTACAGCACGGCCCCCTTTACCCTGCTCGGGGTCGCCCTGTCGTTGTTTCTCGGCTTTCGCAACAACGCCAGCTATGCACGCTGGTGGGAGGCACGTGAACAATGGGGCCAGTTGATGATTGATGCTCGCAGCCTGGCCCGCCAGGTGATCTCCTTTATGGATCAGGAAACCGAAACCGGACGGCACACCCAGCGGCGCATGATCCACCTGACCATCGCCTTTACCCATGCCTTGCGCCACCGGCTGCGTGACACCTCGCCCTGGCAAGACGTCGACCGTTTTGTCGAGCCGGAGCATCATGCCAGCCTGCGCCAGGCGCAAAACCTGCCCGAGTGCCTGCTGCGGCTGATGGGAAAGAAGGTCGGTTACAGTCGGCGCCAGCGGTTATTATCGGAGTTTCTGGTGCAAAGCATGGACGAGCGGCTCACCTCCATGACCGGGGTGCTGGCCGCCTGCGAACGCATTCAGAATACGCCGCTGCCGTTTGCCTATACCCTGCTGGTGCACCGCACCACCTATCTGTATTGCTTTATGTTGCCCTTTGGCCTGGTCTCTTCTTTGGGTTGGGTCACTCCCCTGATCTGTGCCGTCATCGCCTACACCTTTTTCGGCCTGGATGCCCTCAGTGAAGAGCTGGAAGAACCCTTTGGCCTGGCCGCCAACGATCTGCCGCTCGGCGCCCTGTCGCGTACCATCGAAATCAACCTGCTGGAAGCGCTGGAAGAAGCCGAGCTTCCGCCCGTCCTCACCCCCAAAGACGGCTGCCTAACATAGCCACACCCTGCTATGCCCAGTATTGTTACTGACAATCAAAAGTCATTTGCATCGATGGGTCATTATCTCTGAACGCAGGGGAAATATAATCTCGGCCGGCGATACCGGGTTCGTAAAACGGGTTCGTAAAGAGTCAGGCCGACTGGCCCGATTGATTGACTTGATACAGAGGTTCTTTTGATGATGCCATCCCTTACTCCGCGCCTGTCACAGCTGGCCGGTGCCGATCTTGTCCGGCCGCTGGCCCATATTCGTCGCGGCATCGAAAAGGAAGCCCTGCGGGTAACCCCCAGGGGCCGGCTGGCACAAGGAGCTCATCCGACTACCCTGGGATCCGCGCTGACGCACCCGCATATCACCACCGACTATTCCGAGTCACTGCTGGAATTTATTACGCCTGCCGGCGAGCACATTGGCGAGACCCTCGATTTTCTGGAGCAACTGCACCGTTACACCGCCATCCAGCTGGTGGACGAACGTCTGTGGCCCGCCAGCATGCCCTGCGCCCTGCAGGGTAACAACAGCGTGCCCATCGCCGAATACGGCACTTCCCGTTCGGGCCGGATGAAGCACACCTATCGCCGGGGTCTGGATGTACGCTATGGCCGCATCATGCAGAGCATTGCCGGTATCCACTTCAACTTCTCTTTGCCCGACAGCTTCTGGCAGGGCTATCGGCAGTTGCTGGGCAGCCAGGACTCGCTGGCCGATTTCCGCTCGGCCCAGTATTTTGCGCTGATCCGCAACTTCCGCCGCTACGGCTGGCTGCTGCTCTATCTGTTCGGCGCCTCGCCCGCCCTCAGCCGCTCCTTTATGGATGGCCGCCCGCACCGGCTGGCCAGCCTTGGCACCGACACCCTCTATCTGCCCCACGCCACCTCGTTGCGCATGAGCGGCCTCGGTTACCAGAGCGACGCCCAGGCCAGCCTGCACATCAGCACCAACAGCCTGGCGGAATACGGCCGGGATCTGACCCGGGCCCTGAATACCCCCCATGCACCCTATACCCGCATCGGGGTCGAGGTAGACGGCGAAATCCGCCAGCTGAACGACAATATTCTGCAGATAGAAAACGAGTATTACAGCGATATTCGCCCCAAGCGGGTGACCCATGCCGGAGAAACACCGCTGCAGGCCATGGCAGACCGGGGCGTGGAATACATAGAAGTGCGCAACCTGGACATCAACCCCCTGCTGCCGCTGGGCATCGATGACACCCAGGTCCGTTTTCTGGATACCTTTCTGCTGTTCTGCCTGCTGCAGGACAGCCCGGAAATCGGCGAGCAGGAACAACGGCGTCTGGCCCGCAACCAGACTCGCATTACCGAGCAGGGCCGCCGGCCCGCTCTGCGGCTCGACACCGCCAGCGGCGAACTCGGCCGCACCGCCTGGGGCGAACAACTCTTTGCCGAGCTCGGCGCCATCGCCCAACTGCTGGACCAAGCCGGTAGCGGCTACCGGGATGCGGTACAGCACTACAAGCCGCTGCTGCAACAGCCCGAGCTGACGCCTTCGGCCCGAATTCTGCAGCAGATGACGGCCACGAAGCAGGATTACACCCACTGGATGCAGGGCCGGGCCACCGAGCTGACGCACTACTGGCAACGGACCCCGCTCCGCCCGGAGCAAAGCCGCTATTTCAGCCAACTGGCCCGCTCGTCCCTGGCGGCACAACAACGGCTGGAAGAGGAAGAAGCGGCCACGCCGTCAATGGCGGTCTGAGCAAGGGTGTGCCACGCTGCGAGCATGGCGGCAGCAAAGCCGTCAGTTGTCAGGAGCCAACTTGAGCACGAACTGGCTGTTACTGCGAGGGCTGATGCGCGAGCAACGTCACTGGGAAGGATTTCCCGCACGTTTGCAACGGTACTTTCCCGATGACCGGGTAATACTGGCGGATTTACCCGGTTTGGGCCGCGAATATCATCAATCGAGCCCGTGCCGCATTCCGGACATTACCGACGGGTTAAGAGCGCGTTGGCAGGCAAAGCGGGCCCGGGGCTCGCTAAAGCTGCTCGCCTTGTCACTGGGCGGCATGGTCGCACTAGACTGGGCCAGCCGTTACCCTGCCGAAGTGAGCGCCGTGGCCTTGATCAACAGCAGCCTGGCCGGCCTCAGCCCCTTTTATCACCGGCTGAGGCCGTCGGCATACTGGCCGCTGCTGAAATGGTGCCTGTGGCAGCGAGATCCCCTGCTGCAGGAGGCCGCCATACTGCAGCTGACCAGCCGTTTTTTTGCCCATGACACTCGCATCCTGACCCGCTGGGCCGCCTATTCCCGGGAACTGCCACCCAAACGCCGCAATACCTTGTGCCAGCTGCTTGCCGCCGCCCGTTATCGTCCGCCCCCTACCCGACCCCGGGTGCCCGTGTTGGTGCTGAACAGCCTGGGCGACGAACTGGTCCATCCCCGCTGCAGCCAGGCCATTGCCGAGCATTGGCAACTTCCCCTGCGCCGCCACCCCGATGCCGGTCACGATCTGCCTCTGGATGCCCCGGACTGGGTCTGTAAGCAAATACGGGCATGGCTACACCACGGGACTGATGCGCCCGGCTGATCAGGCCAGGAGCAGCAGCTGGGGTGCCGTTTGACTCAGTGCCTGATAAACACGCAGGCTGGCATAGGCATCGTTAGCGGCATAGCTCTGTTGAGCGGCAGACAACGACTCTGCCGCCCAGTTGGAGAGGGTGACTCTTCTGGACTTCGGCAGGTATTCGCCCAGCACCACGGCCACCGCGGCCTGCAGCCCCACCTGCTGGCGATACCCCAGCCGCTTGACCGCTCCCGACAGCTCCATGGTGGTGTGCAACCCAACCCCCAGCAGGCGCTGCACCGGCCCGCGATCCGATTTGAGCCCGAACCCCACCTTGATAATCCGATCCGATTGAAGAACCTCGGCCAGCAGTGCTCTGCCGGCGACGTTGCCAGCCAGATGCCCGGCCGTAAACAGAAAGGCATGTTCGGGGGTGGCCAATTGCACCAGATGCGGGCCTGTGCCGGTTTCACCCGCCATGAAGGTCGGCTTGCTCTCTGTATCAAAACCGATGTGGGTGCAGTTGCCGAGCTGCTCTCGGGCAAAACTTACCTGCCCGGCGCTCTCGATCAGATGGATGTTTGCCTGAGACAAGCCGCTAAACTCGGGGAGCTCACGCATGGCGTTCTTGGTGGGTCTTTCAAGATATTCACGAGTGTCCATATCAGCCTCATGCTATTAGTTAAAGATCCCGGCGCCGAGACGAGCGATAAACAGAGACTATCGTATTGATAAGAATAAGCCATTTAACCCTGAGGGACGGGAGTGGTATACCTGTCGGGGCCGGATGGCGACAAGCTGGTGCAACAACCAGTTAGCAGTAACCCGCCGTCAGTTTTACCGAGCAGTTCAATTAGCATCACCAACACTGGAGAAATAATTGATGAACGAAAATAAACAGGACGCAGCCAGTACCGGAACATGCCCGGTCATGCACGGTTCTCGTACCAAGCAGGGTAACAACGGCACGGCAAACCTGCACTGGTGGCCTAATCAGCTGAACCTCAGGATACTGCACCAGAACACCGCCGAGTTGAATCCCCTGGGCGCAGACTTCAACTACGCCGAGGCCTTCAAGAGCCTCGATCTGGCCGCGGTGAAAAAAGACCTGCATGTGCTGATGACCGACTCGCAAGACTGGTGGCCGGCCGACTATGGCCACTACGGTCCCCTCTTCATCCGTATGGCCTGGCACAGCGCCGGCACCTATCGCATCGGCGATGGCCGCGGTGGCGCCGGCAGTGGCTCGCAACGCTTTGCCCCGCTCAACAGCTGGCCCGACAACGGCAACCTGGACAAGGCCCGTCGCCTGCTGTGGCCCATCAAGCAAAAATACGGCAACAAGATCTCCTGGGCCGATCTGCTGATACTGACCGGCAACGTGGCGCTGGAGTCCATGGGTTTCAAGACCTTCGGCTTTGCCGGCGGTCGTCAAGACATCTGGGAGCCGGAAGAAGACATTTACTGGGGTGCCGAGCAGGAGTGGCTGGCCACCAGCGACAAAGCCAACAGCCGGTACGCCGGCAATCGCAAGCTGGAAAACCCGCTCGCCGCCGTGCAGATGGGCCTGATTTACGTCAACCCGGAAGGCCCGGACGGCAAGCCCGATCCGCTCGGCTCTGCCCGCGACATTCGCGAAACCTTCGCCCGCATGGCGATGAACGACGTTGAAACCGTGGCTCTGACCGCCGGCGGACACACCTTCGGCAAAACCCACGGCGCCGGCGATCCCGCTCATCTGGGCCCGGAGCCGGAAGCGGCCCCTCTCGAGGCCATGGGCCTCGGCTGGATCAACAGCATGGGCAGCGGCGCGGGCGAAGATACCATCACCAGCGGCCTGGAAGGCGCCTGGACCCCGACTCCGACCCAATGGGACATGAGCTACTTCGACACCCTGTTCGGCTATGAATGGGAATTGACCAAGAGCCCGGCCGGCGCTCACCAATGGACGCCGAAAGACGCCGCCGCCAAAGGCACGGTGCCGGATGCCCACAACCCGAACAAGCACCATGCGCCCATGATGTCCACCGCCGACATGGCGATGCGGGAAGATCCGGCCTATCGCAAGATTTCGGCGCACTTTCATGCCCATCCGGACGAGTTCGCCGACGCCTTCGCCCGGGCCTGGTACAAGCTGACCCACAGAGACATGGGCCCCATCTCGCGCTACCTGGGCCCCGAGGTCCCGAAAGAAGAACTGATCTGGCAAGACCCGGTACCGGCCCTCGATCACGAGCTGGTTAACGAGCAGGACATCGCCAGCCTCAAGAGCACGTTGCTGGCTTCCGGGCTGTCGGTCTCCGAGCTGGTAGCCACCGCCTGGGCGTCGGCCTCGACCTTCCGTGGCTCCGACAAACGCGGCGGCGCCAACGGTGCTCGCCTGCGCCTGGCGCCGCAGAAAGACTGGGAAGTTAACCAACCGGTGCAACTGGCAAAGGTACTGAAGGTGCTGGAAGGCATACAGAACGACTTCAATCAGGCGCAAACCGGTAACAAGCGGGTATCGCTGGCCGACGTGATCGTACTGGGCGGGGCCGCCGCCGTTGAGCTGGCCGCCAACGATGCCGGACACCCCATCGAAGTCCCCTTCACGCCGGGCCGCACCGATGCCTCGCAGGAGCAGACCGATGTGGAGTCCTTCGCGCCGCTCAAGCCACAGGCCGATGGTTTTCGCAACTATCGCCGTACCAAATTCGCCGTGTCGGACGAAGAAATGTTGGTGGACAAGGCACAACTGCTGCAACTGAGCGCGCCGGAAATGACGGTGCTGCTAGGCGGCATGCGGGTGCTGGATGCCAACTACGAAAGGACACAACATGGGGTCTTTACCCGCCACCCGGAAACGCTGAGCAACGACTTCTTCGTCAACCTGCTCGACATGGACACTGTGTGGCAGCCCGCCAGCGGTGAAGAGGATGTGTTTGAGGGACGAGACCGCCAAACGGGGAATGTGAAGTGGACGGCGACACGCGTCGATCTGATTTTCGGCTCCAACTCCCAGTTGCGGGCGGTGTCGGAAGTGTATGCCCAGGCTGACGCCAGAGAGACATTCGTGCGCGATTTTGTCACCGTCTGGAACAAGGTGATGAACGCGGACCGCTTCGAACTCGCCTGATCCGGCCAATCACCGCCCGGGTGCCGGCAATACCGGCACCCGGGCGGTGTCTCGGCTGGTACTTTTATTCAGGGGTGCCCCGATACCGTGTAACGGTTCCCTAATCCAGCGGACTCTGTTGCCGGTACGGCACTCCGGGCTCGGCACGGGTAAACTGCGGACTGTCCTCTATGATCTGCGCCAGACGGGCCGTCGCCTCGTTAATCTGTTCGGCCACAAACAGAGTAGTGTCGGTCCTGGGCAGAGAAGGCAACCCCTCATCAATCACCACCATGCCCGGTTCCAGCGTCTTGCGCGGGATCACCCCGACCCCAATCCCCGCCCGCACCGCCGCCAGCACCCCCGCCCGGCTCTGACTGGTAAAGGCGATACGATAGGACGTTTCCGCCCGCTCCAGCGCCCGACGCGCCGTGTCCCTGTGATAACAGCCTTCAACAAACATCGCCAGTGGCAAGGGCTCCCGCAGATGCGCCATGTGCATCTCCGAGCGCACCCACACCAGCTCATCACGACCGAGACGTTGTCCCTCGCCCGACAGTTCCGGCATTTCCACCAGGGCAAGGTCCAGCTTGCCTTCCCTGACCAGCGACGCCAGATAATGGGGTCGATGATCACAGAACACTTCCAGTCTCGCTTCCGGGTAGTTGAGGACAAAGGCTTCCAGCAACGGGGGCAGGCTACGGGTGGCATATTGATCATGGGTGCCGAAGCGCACCTTGCCGCCGATATCCGCGTTCTGAAACGAACCCAGGATCCGATCATGCAGGTTTAGCAACTGCTGGGCATGAGCCCGGAGCGACTCTCCGGCCGGGGTTAACCGTACTCCATATTGCCCGCGTTCCATCAGCTCGGCGGTGACCAGTCCTTCCAGCCGGTTCAACTGCATGCTGATGGTAGAGGGTGCCCGGTGCAGCCGGCCAGCCGCCATCGTCAGGTTGAGTGTTTCCGCCACCACCACAAAGGTCCGCAGCAGAGTTATGGGTAAGTCACGCATGATAAGATTTCAATTTTATTGAAGGCAGATATTGATATTTATCGATTTACCGAAAACTGGCAAGCATTCAGGATGGACTGGTTATCGATTCATCATCAGTTCAGGGAGAGACAGCGATGAAGATGGCCGTGATATTCGGAATGAACCAAATCGTCAGCCACGGGTTTGGCATCTTCCTGTTTGCCGCACTGGTGCCGCTGATGCGGGAGTCCATTGCCCTCAGCCACTGGCACCTTGCCGCTATCGGTGCTCTCACCCAGCTGGCCTATCTCGCCGGCGCCATGCTGCTCGGATTGCTTGGCCATCGGCTGGGAACCGCACGCCTGTCGCTGCTGACCGGCAGCCTGGCTACCAGCCTGCTGTTTACCATGTCGCAACTGCAAGACCCGTTATACATTACCCTGGCGCTGACCTGCCTGGCTGCCAGTGCCGCCATCAGCTGGGGAACCATAGTGGAGATAATCAGCCGCCATGCCCGACCCGAGCAGCGTTCGACCTACCTCTCGGCCGTATCCAGCGGTACGGCCTGGGGGTATGGCCTGAATGGCCTGCTGATCCTGCTGGTGATTCCCTCCCTCGGCTGGCAACAGGGCTGGCAAATAGCGGGGATGATGGGGCTGCTGGTGGTCTGCCTGACCTG
The DNA here is from genome assembly GCF_046521305.1 of Oceanisphaera submarina. NCBI lineage: Bacteria > Pseudomonadati > Pseudomonadota > Gammaproteobacteria > Aeromonadales > Aeromonadaceae > Oceanisphaera > Oceanisphaera submarina. Next base: position 306,815 of record NZ_JBKGFN010000001.1, read on the forward strand.
GTACCTGCTAAACGGGTTAAAAAAACCGTTAACCGCCGAGGCCGAGCCCCTTGAGTCGGTCATTCCCGCCTCGAAGCTGTTAAGCACCATTTTGGGCGAGCAAACCGCCTTCTTTGCCTGCCTGATCTGCTTTCTGGTCGGGTTTGCCACCATGCCCTTTTCCAACTGGCTCAACACCTATCTGGACCAACTGGCCCTGCCTGCCGCCCTCGGCGGCTACACCTGGACCACAGTGGGGCTCACCGGCATGGTAGCAGGAGTGCTCACCGGCAAGCTGGCCGACCGCAAGGGTCACGGCGTGGCATTGTTGGTGATATTCGGCGGCTTCGCCCTGGGGCTGGCGGCGTTTATCTACGATCCGGGCCAGTTTGCGCTGCTCGCCGGCGTTGGTTACGGCCTGATGTATTTCCCCATGTGGGGCGTACTGGCGGGCTGGATTGGCCGGCACTACTCCGCTACCGCCACCATGCAAATCAATGGCATCTGCATGGTAACCTTTGGCATGGGCGGCTCCCTGGGTAATCTGCTGGCCGGGTATATCCGCGAAACAACGGGTTCGCTGGAGGCCGTATTTATAACGCTGATGGCGGATGCGGTGCTGCTGGTTATCCTGGCCTTGTGGATACTGAGTGTCAGCGCCAGGCGCAGGCCAATGCAGTCCGCAGCCTGACTGCCCTCACTAGGGAAATATCCCTACGCCGGCACCTCTATCGGCAGACACCGCACTATCGACGGCTGAGCCCCCCCGATCGATCCAGATGAAACACATCCAGGTCCCGGGCCAGAAACAAGATTCCGCCGTAATAATGCCCCGCTTCCTGCTCTATATCCTTAATGGTCAACCCCGCGCCACCGTCTTTATAGCGTGGGCTGAAATGAGTGAGGATCAGGTTGGGCACCGAGGCTTCGGCGGCGCACTGCGCAATGCTCATGGCCGAACTGTGCTGCGGCCCGGTGCCCAACTTGTTGGCGATGGCCTGGGTAAAAGTGGCCTCGTGCACCAGCACATCAACCGAACCGGCACGCTCTGCGATCAAGGCGGGATTGTCGTTGTCGCCGCAGATAATGACCTTGCGCGGCGCCCACAATGCCAGCAGATAATCGCGGCCGTCAATCACCCGCCCGTCCGCCAGTGTCACCCGTTCGCCCCGCTGCAGCCGCCCCCATAAAGGCCCGGGTTCAATGTTGTCTGCCTTCAGCCTGTCCACATCGAGCTTGCACGGCTGCCCCGTTTCGACAAATTCATAACCAAAAGACGGTACCCGATGAGACAGCGGCAACACCGTAATATTGAAGCCCTCCGCCACCACCCAATCTTGCCGCCCGGCCAGCGCCGCAACATCGATAAAATGCAGCGGGTAGCCCAGCGTCAGATGAGTGGCCTCTTGGGTGGCCTCCAGCCATCCTTGCAGGGCGGCGGGTCCGATAATGGTGAGCGGCGCCCGTCGCCCCGCCATGGCCGCGCTGGCCAGCAAGCCCGGCAGACCATAACAGTGATCCCCATGCACATGAGTGATACAGATGGTCTGCAAACGGCTCAGCGACAAGGGGGTATGCAACAGCCGGTGCTGGGTGCCCTCGCCACAGTCGACCAGGATCCAGGGCCTGGCGCCGGACTTTCTCAGCGCCAGCCCCGAAACATTTCGGCTCTTGGTGGGCGATCCCGACGAGGTGCCTAAAAAGATGAGTTCCATGTTTCGCCCTCAGATCGTTTGCTCGCGTATCAACTCCGCAGGCCCCCATTAATACGGCGCGAAGCGGCGAGCACTCCGGCATTTTCAGGAGTAGCATCACCTTGCACACCGCCGCTCCGGATAACAGTCTTATCCGGCCGGGCTGAAAAAGACGGCCAGCCACACGGTAATGTCGTCTGGCCGGGTATGGCTGACTCGGTGTCGGCAATGGGCGGGAATATGAATAAAACCGCCCTTGCTAAGGGTGACAACCCGGCCACCTTCAAACGCCAGGGTTCCCTCGCCTTCCAGCACCATGACCCACTCGTCTTCATCCTGATCGTACCAGCCCGCCTCGGGCGAGTCGTGCCCCTTCGACACTATCCGTTCTATGCGAACACTCGGCGTGTTGAGCAGATCCAGAAAGTGCTCGCGCGACAGATCTGCCGGCAGGTTGTCAAATATGTTATTCATTCTCGGGCCTTGCGCCGAAGGGTGATAGGTAGCGGCGAATCGTTGAACCGCAGCCTAGTCGACCAGCTCTATGCCCAGGTTCTCGAGCAGACTCAGCGCTTCGTAGCGCGAAAACCGGGCCTTGGTAAGCGTATTCTCCAGCACATTGATATTGAAATGACCGGGTTCGCTAAAGTCGACATTGTGCAATTTGGTACGGATAAACAGGCTGTTCTGCAACGGCAACTGCCGCTGCTCGAAATACTGCTGGTTACTTGTTATTTCATCCACTGCACCCTCGTTGATCATGGCGTGACGGTCGCCAGCTATTTTTTACCGTCGAAGATGGCCGAATGAACCAAGGTAAGCCCGAACACCCCCAGAATGGAGCCGGTAACCTTGTCGATATAAAACGCCATACGGTTGAAACGGCGCCGAACGCCCTCGCGTGACAGTGCATAAATAATGAACGCATCCCACAAAAACACCACCAGTGTCATCCAGATACCCAGCCCTATCTTGAACCAGAGCCCTACCTCATTATTCAGTACCAGTGTGAACAGGCTGAGATAAAAGAGAGGGTTTTTAGGGTTGAGAATACCGGATGCAAAGCCGGTCAAAAATTCTCTCGCATAGGTGGTGCCATGGCCTGCCGCAGACGAGACAGACGCATTTAAAGCGGTGTAGCTTGCCTTCTTCGCCCTGATGGCCGAAATGGCCAGATAGGTGAGAAAAGCACCACCGGCAAACTTGAGCAGGGTCATGACAAAAAGAGAGCTCGCCAGTATGGCACCGACCCCCACCAGACAAAGCGCGATATAAACGGCATTGGCCGTGGCAATACCCACAGCCACGCCCAGCGCCATTTGCTTGTTGTTTCGCATCGCACTTTTTACCACCAGCAAAAAGTCCGGTCCCGGGCTGAGCAAGGCGAGAAAGTGAGCCATGGCGACGGTAATGAAAATGGTCAGTAACGCGATATCCAATGTTAATACTCCCTTATGAACGTAAAAATCGGTCGTTAAACGTAGATGTGCCCTTTCAGATACAGGACACCATGGCCGGACACCAGTACTCGATCATTGACCATTCGACAATGCACAATCCCGCCGCGGGCCGAGGCCTGGTAGGCCACCAGCTCCGATTTAGACAGCCGTTGTGCCCAGTAAGGGGCCAGCGCCGCGTGTATCGAGCCGGTCACCGGATCTTCATCGCCACCATTGGCGGGCCAGAAGTAGCGGGAGACAAAATCATGTTCGGTCGCCGCCGCCGTCACCACCACATCGAATGGGGCCAGTGTTTTCAGCAGTTCCGACCGATAGCTCAGCTCACGAACCTCGGCTTGCGATGCCAATACCACCACGTAGGCCTGGCGGTTTTTCAGCACCTCGACCGGGGTGGCCGACAGCCCTTCCAGCAAGGCGGCGGGCACCTTGGCCACCAGCTCGGGCGCCTGATTGGGAAAGCTCATCTCGATGCGTCCGTCAGCCAGCTGCACCACCGTCAGGCTGCCCACGGTTTGGGTGACATACTCGATTTCACCGGCACAGCCCAAATGGTTGAACAGCACGAACGACGCCGCCAGAGTGGCGTGACCACAAAAATCGATTTCGGTGATCGGAGAAAACCAGCGTATCGCATACCGCCCCTGGTCGATCGCCTTGATGAAGGCGGTTTCCGACAGGTTATTTTCGGTGGCAATCTGTTGCATCAAGGCGTCTTGTGGCCATTCGGTGACCGGCACCACGGCGGCCGAATTACCCTTGAACTGCCGGTCGGTAAACGCATCCACCACAAATAAACTTAATTCCATTCCATGAACTCCATTTTATGTTGTCACCTGGGCACAACCAGGCGTGTGCGGCACAGAGTATCAATAACTCTGGTACGGCTGCCTGTGCTAAACGCCGGTGGCCTGTTCCTTCACCCAGCACCGGTCATTATGGCTATAACCCAGCTGCTCGTAATAGCCATTGGCCGCCGGCGCCGCAATCAAAATAAGCTTGCACAAGGGGCCCAGCTGCTCTTGCGTGAGCGCCTGTAAACGCTTGCCGATGCCCAGCTTCTGGTAGTTTTCATGCACCGCCAGATCCGACAGATAGCAGGCATAATGAAAGTCGGTCATGCTGCGGGCAATACCGACAAGCTGGTCGCCCTGCCAGGCACTGACGATGAGGTTGGCGTTGTCCAGCATGCCCTGCATGCAAACGGAGTCGTTCACCGGCCGCCGCTCACCCAGGGTGGAGCCGACCAACAGACCAATAAACTGCTCGGTACCGAGCGGGCTGTTTACCTTGAAATCGATATCCATGTCTTTAGTCATTATTGTTGCTCTCTATTCGGCCATACAGCTTGTCTCATTCAATCTGCTGCCCTTTGTGCCTTTACCAGCGCCGCCACTTAATTAGGGGTAATCCCGGATGACGCCTGGCGTATCGGCACCCGTTTAAGCGGTGCCTGTGCCTGTCGTGCACGATTAACGATAACAATCACAGCCACTTCCTGGCCTCGGCCATTACGCTGTGCACCCGGTTGGGCAAGGCCCGGTTGCGGTTGACCCCGAGATAGAGGGTTTCACTCACCGGATGGCTCAACCGATGGCCGTTGACCTGTTGTGGCTTTTGAAATGCGGCTACCGCATGGGCCGGCAAGACGGTAAACCCCAGTCCCATGCTCACCGGTTCGAGAATAAGGTTTATCTGGTTGGAAAACCCTTTTTTTTCAAACAGATTGCTGTGTTGAAACTCGGGGTAGTTGGCCCCCAGCAGCAGGCCTGCATGGTGTGCCCCATCCGGATGATCGATAAAGCCAAGCTGCAACAAGGTGGGCCAGCTTGGGGCCGTAACTGTGGCCGGCGTTACCAGCAGCAAGGGTTCTTCGGCAACCGGCTGACAATGTACCTCATCCCGCGTGGCGAGACGACTCATCAACCCGAAATCCAGGCCATCGGCCGCGATGGCTTTTTCTACGTCGGCATTGGGTGCAAAGCGATAATCGATAATCGATAATCAATCCCGGGTGCTGGCGTTGCAGCTCCAGAAGATGAGTCACCCTTTGCCTGCACATCAATACCCGGTCATTTCCAGATAGCCCTGGCCGCGCTGTGCTCCACTTCTGACGTCGGTCACACCGACCGCACCTTCCCAGTAGGGCACGGAGGTGTTCATCCAGCGATTCGCGTGGCGCGCCGTTATCTCCAGCTCAAGGTTCTGCGCTGGCAGCGTCAGCCGCCAGCGCACCGGCACGCGATGGCCGGCGACCCTGGCAAACGCCTGCGGCATCAGTGTTAACGCTTTGGCAGTCAGCGGCGTGACCTCGCCAGCGGAGGTGATCCAGCTGCCGGAAATATAGTCGTCATGGTTTGCGCCCCCACCGCGCAGGCGAAAGGCCATCAGCCGGGCGCCACTGTTCAGGTGCAACGAAAACCAGTCCCAGCCGGTTTGGCTGCCGCTCAGCAGTTGACTGCTCCATTCCCGATCCAGCCAGGCCCGCCCGCTCACCGCCATGCGCTCGCCGTCCAGCATCACCTCGCCGCCGACCCGATAAAAGGGCTGACTGTAATACATGGAGCCCTGGCCATCGGCCGATTTCTGGCTGAAGCCGTTAAGGCCGTGGCGCACCAGGGGGCCTTCGGCTTCGAGTTCCAGTTGATAACCAAAGGGACCTTGTTCGCCCTCGGCCGCTGCCGTCAAACGCAGGTGGTCCAGTGCATCACTCCCGGATTCCGTGATCCGGCTTTCAAGCCGCCAGTCGTCCAGCCAGGCACGAAAAGGCCGGGCCGTCACGCCGGCCTGCTGTTCGGCACCCGGGAGTGGCACGCCGGGGCCCCGCGCGAAGCGTTCGGCCACACGGTGCCGCTCGCCACGGGACAGCGCCATGTGCGCCATCCACAGTTGTTCCGCCGCCCAGGGCCCGTCGCTAGAGCTAATCTCGAGATCGGCAGCGCCGGCTGCCGGTACGGCGGGTGCCTTGGACTGTTGCGCCTGGCGAAACAGCGTCCACTGCATGCCCAGCGGCTCGCCATGCTCGTCTTCCAGATTGGCCGTGAGATACCACCACTCGATACGAAAGTCCGGGTGCGGGCCGTGATCCTCAGGAAAACCAAGGGCCATCGCGGGGCTGGCGTGGGCATAGCCCTGGCTTGATGCGCCCAAACCGGCAAAGCCGGCTCTGCCGCCACGCGGGTCCGTACCCGGATCCGAGCGATTGCCAGGCTCAGATCTGGCCTCCGAGCCGGGTTCAGGCGCCGGACCACAGGCCAGGAGCAACAACAGCAGGCACAGCATGGACAGGCCTCGACCCGATAAGCTCAGCTGCCACCGTTTGATCATCCGCTTTCCTCCTCGGCCAGCAATGCCCGGGGGGGCGTGCGCCACAGCTTGAACATCGGCAGACCCGCCGCCAGCAGGGCTACCAGCCCGGCGATGACCAGGGTCAGGCTCATTTCGCCGGGAAAAAAATGCAGCGGCAGCCGCCAGCCAAAGGCCGCCACATTAATGCCCCACACCAGGCAGGCGGTAATGGCAATGCCCAGAGGAATGGCCAGCAGGCCCGTGACCAGGGCGGCACCGGCCAGCTGAGCCAGCTGAATAGCAAGCAGCCGACGCAGTGGCACGCCCATCGCCCAGAGTGTTGCCATGCGTTGGCGCCGTTCCCGGGCTTGAGCCAGCAGGGACGCCAGCAGCGCCAACGCCGCCACGGCAAGGGTCAGGCCATTCAACGCCCGGGTGATGGCAAAGGTGCGCTCGAAGATGGCGGTTGCCGTGGCCTTGACTTCCCGCTGGTCGCGCAAACTCTGCGGTGTCAGAGCGAAGCGTTCGCTCAGCTGTCGGCGTAGCAGGCCGGCATCCTCGCCAGTCTGCATCACGATACCGATAGAGGCCGGCGGCACCCCGAACAGCCGCCGCACCTGCTGCGTGGCCAGCACCACTTCGCCCCGCGGGTTACCGTAATCGGGGTAGATGCCCACCACGGTGACACGTTCGACCCCGCCGGGGATGGCCAGGCTTAGTCGGTCGCCCAGAACAACGCCTTCGCCCAGGGCCAGCTGCTCGTTGATAAAAGCCTCGCCATGCCGAAACGCCTGCCAGGCGGCGTCTCGCCCGCCAAGGGTGGCGAGCAATGGCCAGCCAGCCGTCAACGTTTGCCCCGGCGTGATGCCAAATACCGGTAGCGGCAGGCCCCGGCGACGGGGCTCGGTGTTGCCTGTGGTGATCTCGAGTAGCTGAGATTCGGCGTTGGCGGTGATCAGCCGCTCCTTGACCGCATCGCGCCGGGCAAGCCAGGTGTCGATATCGGCGAACCGTGCCGCCGGCGGCTTGAGGTAAAGATCCGCCATCATCCGCTGATCGAGCCAGTCGAGAAAAGTCAGACGAAAACCGCCGACCATGCTGCCGACACCCAGGTTGGCAGCCAGCGCCATCAGCAGCGCCATCATGGCCAGCGACAACCGTGGCAGTTGCAGCTGCAAATCGGCCAGGGCCCACTGGGTGAGTGGCCAACTGTGAGCCAGGCGTGTCAGCCCCTGAAGCGACAAAGACAGTAGCCAGGCCAGCAGCGGTGATAGCCACAAGGCAGCGGCCAACATAATGGCCGCGACCAGTCCGAACCCCGCGCCCAACCCTTCGCCGCCGGGCCGGGTTATCAACCATAGCCCGAACACCAACGCCGACAACGCAGCCACCGCGCCCAGCCGAGTCTGCACCCGCAGCTGGTGCTGAAAACCGGCTCGCCACGCCTGCGCCTGACCGAGTCCGAGCAGACTGATACGGCTTGCCCGCCACAGCACGCCGCTGCCGGCAATGAGGAGGCCGCCCAGCGTTACCCCGATACCGCCCAGCCAGTAATGCCAGGGCAGGCTGAGCGTGCCGCTAACCTTGGCGCCGTACAGGCTTTGCAAGGTGGCGGCCACGTCGGGCAGCAGGACTTTGGCCAGCCACAAGCCGCTGACCAGCCCTGCCAGTGCACCAGGCAGCCCCAGCAACACAAGCTCCAGCGCCAGCAGGACAACCAGGGTGTGAGCGGACACGCCAAGGGCACGGAGCGTGCGCAACGACCCAAGGCGTTGCTCCAGCGCCAGCCCCAGCGCCGCCTGCACGATAAACAAGCCGACAATCAGCGCCAGCATCGCCATGGCCGTGAGGTTGAGATGAAAGCTTTGGGTCAGCTCACCGGGGCTGGTCCGAGTATCGGCGCGCACCAGCGTGAATCCGTCGGGAGCCGCAGACAGGACATTCCTGGCGCTCACCAGCGCGGTGATCGAATCGCCGGCATCCAGCAGCCGGGCGGCAATCGCAATATCCATCACCAGCGTATTGGGCGGCAGCTCGGGCACCTCCATCATGGGCGGAAAAGGCGTACCACCGGGCAATGTTGGGTGAGTGCCCAGCCGGGAGCGAGTATCTGGCGCCAAACGGGTCTGCCAGGGAGGCATAATAAAGTCCTGCAACTTACCCGGTGCCCGAGTGTGGGCCAGCGTGCTGTTACCGGGCAAGGTGAGTGGATCTATCCCAATGAGAGTGAGTTTCTTGCCGCTGTCGGTCACCAGCTCACCCTCTAGCAGTGGCGAGACCAGTACCCCCGCCCGGCGCAGCTGGATGAAGTCGCCTCGGGTCAGTGCCTGTCCGTCCTCACGTTCCAGACGATCAAAGCCGCTGCCCAGCAGTGCCTCGGCCCGTGCATAGTTTTCTCGCGCCGAGGCGTTGATGGCCTGCACACCGCTCCATAGCGCCCCCGCCACCCAGAGCCCCAACAGCAGCATGGCCAACTGGCCAGGATGGCGCCGATAGTGCGATAACAGCGTCGTCAGCACCACCACCGTCAGGCGCATGGCAAACGACTCCTGGCGGTGTCGGCCAGCAGTTGACCACGGCGCAGTATCACTCGACGATCCAGCGGGGCCGCAACCCTGGGGCTGTGCGTCACCATCAGCAGGCTGCTGCCGCTTTCGGCAACCAGCTCCAGTAACAGCTCGAGCACGGTCTCGGCGGTGGTTTCGTCAAGATTGCCGGTAGGCTCGTCGGCCAGCAACAACGCCGGGCGAGACGCCAGCGCGCGACCAATGGCCAAACGCTGTTGCTGACCGCCGGACAATTGCTCGGGATACTGACGTTCGCGCCCGGCAAGCTCCAGTCGCGCCAGCAGCCTGGTCGACCAGGCCGCATCTTCACGCCCCGCCAACCGGGCCTGCAGGCGCAAATTATCGGCCACGTTCAAGCTGGCAACCAGATGAAACTGCTGAAACACCAGGCCGAGCCTGTTGCGTCTGATACGCGCCCGGCCGGACTCATTCAGGTTGGCCAGAGACTGATGACCGATGTAGACCTCGCCCTGGTCGGGCAAATCGAGCCCCGCCGCCAGGTGCAGCAGCGTCGACTTTCCGCTGCCCGACTCGCCCATCAACGCCAGACTTTCACCGGCGCCAAGGTGCAGATCTACGCCTGACAACACGCTTAGCGATCCCTGAGGGGTGGTGTAAGCCTTGCAGACATGGCGAAACTCAAGCATGGAGACCTCCGTATTGTTAACACTACCGCGGTTTAACGACACCGGTACCCGTCCCCTCCGGCACCATGACCCATTCGTCCTGATCAAACCAGCCCGCCCCGGCCGAGCTGCGCCCCCTGGACACGATGCGCGCTATGCGAACATTCGGCGTCTTAAGCAGGTCCAGAAAATGCTCGCCCGACAGATCCGATGGCATGTTTTCAAAGATGCTGTTCATGGCACCCGCTGCTCAGCGACGCCAACGACTGGCAACTGGCAACTGGCAACTGGCCGAAGACAACATGCCGGAAAGCACGTAAATCAGAATGAGGTGCCCGAATCAGCCAAATAACGCTTGTCATTATTTACCGCGTGGCAGCCGCTGAATGCCGTAAACAACCTCATGGTGGCACGCAGCCCCGACAAATGAAAATGTAAGGCGATCACGTTATCTTTTGATGGTGGAAAGCAAATCCGGATTGGTGACGAGATTTCTTACACCATGAGCATGATCTTCGTTGAAGACATTTCCCTTGCACCACTCGCCTACGGTAGCAATGTTGACCTTGGTAACTTCGGGACGCACACTCCAGGTTACCTGAAAAGGCGAGCCGACTTCGTTGTAACCAGGGCCCGTGGTTGAACCCGCATATTGAACAGGTATTCCGGTATCGTTGGGAATATTCAAGGCCTGCTGTAATCCGTTTATCTGCCCAAAATCTGTTAACGCACCGAAGTCACGAGCATTGTGGTCATTGACCAGGACATACACCTGGGTTTCTACACGCAATTGTGGGTTATTGATCGACTCACTGAGGCAAGCGTCCAGGGTGGGCCCTGGTGTTACCTGGGCGCTTGAATGGACATAATGAACTTCGATGGTGTCTCCAGGGTAGAGGCTACCATGCTTGCTTGGGCATACCTCATGGTCGACCGCTAACAACTCTGCCTGGGTTAGCTTTCCCGAATATTGATAACCACCCAGATAGCCGTGACCATCACCATTACCGGCATATTTCAAAAACTCTCCGCCTGTATGTTCTGCATTCTTGTGAAAATGAATATTGCACAGATTCATTTTGTCGTACGCAGGCGCGGCGTTAAATGAAATATTGTTACTTCCCTTAATAGAATCGATATTACGCGGTGATTGAGGACCGAAGCCCTGGCTCTTGATGTTCTCCGCCAGCTTGTGTCGCTGTTCGGCTATTTTCTGATCAGACACCTGACCGTGAATATTATAATCAACGTCTTCGGCAAAGACGTTACATGATATTGTTGCCGTTGTTACCAGTATAAGAAGCGCGTTGGCTTTCATGGTTTTTTCTCTTTGGATTGGTGATTGACAATCCAATTTACTCACGTATGAAAAACAGGATCAAGTCCCGCACGCCATATCCTGAACCTGTTAAACCGGCCGGTTCAAAGTCACACGGCCTGGTCTATACCGAAACAGGATTAGCCAGAACAAGCGTAAGGACCGCCACCATTACTGCTTCAACATTTATAATCCAATAGTATTCTCAGAATTAAAATAGGTTCGACTACAGACATTTACGGTTGGACTTTACCGTTAACTATATATTGGCTCATCGTCATGCAGTGTAACCCACGGAGCCTTGCCTGTTGTATAAACCTGAATTCGGGGAGCCAGCTCATTCACATAGCTTTCGACAGCGCCCAGTGGCAGGACATCATCATCGGGAAAACATTTCCCGTTAACAAAATAAGCGGCCGAACCACAATTAGAGTAAAAGAACTTACTCGAAACATCGCTCGCCTTGTATGTGGAGACGTTATCCTCACCCGAAGTAATATTAAACTGCGATTGCGGTACAACAACCCAATAGCTGTAATCTTCGCCCTGTAGTTTTCTGCATTGATTATTTCTGCATTGATTACGGTGGCATTTAACGACTGTCTGTTCATTCATATAAACAAGGGGTGGCGAGCGACCCATAACCCTGAACGGAGGACACTGCTGAACCTGTTGATACATTCTTATAGGCCCGGTAGGGTCAGTCTTCCCTGAAGGCCGGATAACACTCGCCGAGGTGGTCGGATAATGCACGAACCGCAGGCAGCAGCTCCCTGCTTGAAGGGAAAACCACATGAATAATATCCTTTTGGGATGCCACCAGGCACAGGCCGCGCCCCGACAACAGCTTCAAAACAAACTCACTGTTCTCCGACGGGCCGGGCGGATCCTGATGACAATATCCATTCCTTCGGCGACCAGAGCCACTCGTCGGTTCGTCACCTCCAGATGAATATTTATTCTGGGAAATGTCGCCATGAACCCGGCAAGCACCCGACCTGTGTGGGAATCCAATCGCGCTATCGGGCAGGTCAGCTTTATGGTGCCGCAGGGTTCCGCATGGCTGAATTCAACTGCTTCCTGCGCCGCCTCGCTTCAACCGGCATCGCCTTGCAATGGGTCAGAAGTCTGCCCTATCTCCGTGACCTTGAACTGCCTGGTAGAACGATAAATCGGTGTCACGCCCAGCCTTTCCTCAAGACCCGCTAGACGTCGACTAAGCTTGGACTTGGGGATACCCAGTGCGCGGCCTGCAGGGGAAAACCGCCGAGCAAATCCCTTGCCTGGAAGTACCGGACCGCAGAGGCAGCTTACGACTCATTGCCGGTGAAATGGTAGGGTTAACCGGCCCGGCCAGGACACATACCCCCATGCTGGTGATGGATGGTGCTTTCAGGCATCGGGTCACTACCGCTTTCCCCTCGAAGCGGGATGGTCTTCCATGGTGGTGGTGAGAAAAGGACAGCTAACCGTCAACAGACAACCAGTGGAGGCGGGCCAGACCGTCATGCCATTCCGGGACGGGGTTGGACCGGAGCCGGTGGCGAGTCGGGACCGTGAACTGCTTATTTCGAGCGGTAAGCCCATTGATGAACCCCTGGTCGGCTATGGCCCTTTTGTAATGAACACGAAGCCGAAATAAGACAAGCGATGACCGATTTTCAGACGGGTAAATTCGGTGAATGAAAGCACGTTTAGGAGACTTCTTCGGCCTGCTGGCCGTGCCTTGTGCACATCTTTCCAGGAGAAATAACATGACTGTCCCTTATGTTCGTTTGGATAAAAATGACGCGGCGGTACTGTTGGTTGACCATCAGACAGGCCTGCTTTCGCTGGTTCGCGACATCGACCCTGATAAGTTCAAGAACAATATGTTGGCGCTGGCCGATTGCGCCAGGTACTTTGAATTGCCGACTATTCTGACCACGAGCTTTGAACAGGGACCCAACGGCCCCCTGGTGCCCGAGCTGAAGGAAATGTTTCCCGACTCGCCCTATATCGCACGCCCGGGCCAGATCAATGCATGGGATAACGAAGAGTTTGTCCAGGCTATAAAAGCGACGGGAAAGAAGCAGTTGATTATAGCGGGTGTGGTTACCGAGGTGTGTGTTGCCTTTCCGGCACTGTCGGCGCTGGAAGAAGGGTTTGAAGTATTTGTGATCACAGACGCTTCGGGCACCTTCAACTCCATGACCCGCGACGCCGCATGGAATCGTATGTCGACGGCCGGAGCGCAATTAATGACCTGGTTTGGTGCGGCATGTGAACTGCACCGCGACTGGCGTAACGATGTAGAAGGGCTGGCTAATCTGTTCTCCAATCATATTCCGGACTATCGGAACCTGATCCACGGACATTGACGCTTCAGTATGCAGAATGCGTCAACCTGGGCGCCTCCAGGCGCCCCCTGCTTCACGTTACCGGAGGTTAATTATGAGCAGTAAAACCCGCATAGTGGCCTTTTCAGGCAGTTTACGGAAGGATTCATACAATACCGCAGCAATTCGGATCGCTATAGAGATGGCGCCGACGGAATGTGACATTGAACTGCTCGATATCAGCAAGCTGCCGCTATACAACCAGGAACTGGATGGCGACAAGGTGCCACCGGAGGTCCTTCAGCTTGCTGAGAAGGTGATCACCGCCGATGCCATTCTGTTCTCTACGCCGGAATACAATTACTCGGTTCCCGGAGTATTGAAAAACGCCATTGACTGGCTATCTCGGCAGAAACCACAACCCTTTGCCGGCAAGCCCGCCGCCATCATGAGCTCAAGCATGAGCCAGCTGGGCGGAGCCAGAGCGCAATACCATCTGCGCCAGATCATGATTTACCTCGACGTACACTTCGTGAACAAACCCGAGGTGATGATCGCCGGGGCTCATGAAAAATTTGATAGTCATGGTCAGCTTGCCGATGCCACTACCCGCGACTTTATCGGTCAGTTGGTAACGGCATTGATAACTCTGAATCACAAGCTAGGGCCTTCGGAGACAACATATGAGTAACCTGCAGCAAGCAGTGGCAGAGCAGTGTGATCTGGTTGCAGGGTGCGGTGCCATCCAACAGCTTATTCACCCGAAGGACAAGGATCTCGGCGGTTTTTTCGTTCGCAGAACCTTGCCCAACCAGGTCATCAGGCGGATTGGGCCCTGGGTCTTTTTCGACCATATGGGGCCTGCGACCTTTGCCGCCGGAGAAGGCATGGATGTTCGGCCTCACCCCCACATCAATATTGCCACCGTTACCTATTTATTCGAGGGTGAGATACTGCACCAGGATTCCATCGGCAGCAAGCAGGTGATCCGCCCCGGCGATCTCAACTTGATGGTGACGGGATCGGGCATGGTCCATTCCGAACGTGAGCCACCGGAAATAAAAAACAGGCCTCATACGGTACATGGCCTCCAGCTATGGCTGGCGCTGCCGGAAAAGGATGAGGAAACGGAGCCTGCCTTTTACCATTACTCCGCTGACGCTTTACCCAGAGTGGACGTGAATGGTGCTTCGGTCAGTGTCATGATGGGAACAGCTTATGGTGCGGTATCACCCGTGCAGACATTCAGCCCGACGCTGTATATCGAAGCCCGGTTAAAAGCGGGACAAGCCCTAGCACTGCCGACTGCGGCCCAGCGGGGCCTGTATGTGGTAGAGGGAGAAATCAGCCTGCGAGACACCCGGGTGCCCCGACATACGATGGTCATACTGAATGATGATGAAAACGTCGTCATTAAAGCCGAAAGTGACACTCAAATTGCGCTGATTGGGGGTGATGATATCGGCAGCCGATATATGGACTGGAACTTCGTATCCAGCAGAAAAGAGCGCATTGAAGCGGCAAAAACGCAATGGCAGGAGCGCAGGTTCCCCATCATAAAAAACGATGCTGACGAGTACATCCCCTACCCGACCAGCCAGGGGTAGACACACGGTATGGCGGCGAGCAACGCCTGTTCGTGGCTCGCCCCAGTCAGTTTTTTTGAAGGGTAGCCAGCCACAGTCCACCTGCCGCATATCCGACAGCCTGCGGCCATGAACCCTGGCGCTAGCGGCATAGATTTTCTTGCCACCATAGCCGGTGGCTGCCGCTAAATGGTCTCTAAAAGAGCCGCGATAAAGAGGCCGGTGAATGCCAGAAAAAGCTCGGCATTCATCTTTTTTATCTCCCGATATCAGACCCAGTCTTCCGCCCTGTCAAATATAAGCAGCGCGGAACACAGATAAAAAACAGGCTGCGAATAAACTCAAGCACCTTCCTCGGCTTCACGTATGCGCTCTTTACGCTCCTGCTCTTCTTCCATCGCCGCCTTGATTTCTTCCAGTACGGAATCTACATCTGCACTGTTGCCGTCATCTTCAAACTCACCACTGAGCGTTGAGTTTGGTGTTAAGTTAGCTTCTTCAAACAACGCCCACATTTCTTTGGCGTATTGCGTGTGCAGCAAGGCGGGGGCAAACTCGCCATAATAGCGACGCATATTGTTGACGTCACGGGCGAACATCTCTTGTGCGCTGTTATTGGCGGCGGCATTAACCGCTTGTGGTAAATCGATAACCACGGGGCCGTGCTCATCAACCAATACGTTAAATTCGGATAAATCACCGTGTACTATTCCCGCACAGAGCATGAGCATAATGTAATGCATCATGAGTGTGTGATCTTCAATTGCTTGCTCTTCCGACATCATCACATCACCGAGTCGTGGAGCAACATCACCCGCTGCGTCGGTAACCAATTCCATTAGTAATACGCCATCAACGCAACCGAACGTTTCGGGTACACGCACACCGGCACTGGCCAAACGGGATAAAGCATCAATTTCGGCATTCTGCCAAATTATTTCCTGCTGCTGGCGGCCATAGTTTGAACGCTTTTCCATGGCTCGTGCCTGACGGCCACTGCGAACTTTGCGCCCTTCCTGATATTGTGCCGCTTTCTTAAAGCTGCGTTTAATGGCATCTTTATAAACTTTGGCACAACGAATGTGCTCACCACAACGGACGACAAAAATATCGGCTTCTTTGCCGCTCATCAGTCGGCTGATAACGTCATCGATTAAACCATCATCGACGAGAGGCTGTAGGCGTTTGGGTATTTTCACATGCGGTCTGCCAAGTAAGGTCGGCTATCAATCATTATTTTACCGAGTATAGTCTGTGTGTATTGGTGTATTCTGGCCAAGCAGAGTATCACCTTTCATGGTTAATGTCGACAATGGTTAAATGGAGAACCATCAGCCGTCCTGTCATTCTTTATATCCATTTCTCAATGGATATATTTATCTGGCTTTTGATAAGACATTACACATTTCATTCCGTGTACTGATGAAACATTTACATAAACCGCCTCGAATAAAAATAATTTGTCAGTTCAAAACGGACAAGGGCACACCCCATGCAACCGTTCACCGCTGGTTGGGTGTTTAAAATATAAATCACTGGCGTGTAACAACAAACGATCGGCCATCTGCTCGCTATAAACGCTGTTATACAAATCACATCCGAGAATGGGATGGCCCATCGCCTGGCTGTGAATCCGTAACTGGTGTGTACGCCCCGTAACAGGAATAAACTGCACCAAACTCCGACGCGGTTGATCCAGACGCTGTAATACCCTGTATTCACTTATGGCCGCTTTGCCTGTGGTATGGCAAATCTTTACCCGGGGAAAATGGTTTTTATCTTTCGCTATGGCCGCCGTAATCCGCCCCAGATCGTCGGCTATCCAACCTTCCAGCAAGGCCAGATATCGCTTTTGAATCGTACGTTCCTGAAACTGTTTATTGAGGTGTTGCGCCGACGCTGCATGCAGTCCCACCACCATAATGCCCGATGTGCCAAAATCCAGGCGATGCGGTAACTTTGCCTGCGGAAATGCCGGACTCATCCCCTCCTGGCCATGTACCAAACGGTAGTGCACCGAGTCCTGGTTAAGGGGGTTTTTACCCGACAAACTGAGCAAACCGCTGGGCTTATTGATCAAAAGGATGTCGTCATCCTGATACAAAATGGCGACAAAGTCGTCGCACGCCGGCGCCACAAAGTCATCAACGATGGTGTGAGTCGGCAGGCCGATACCAGACATTCAATATTCCCCGCTGTTGATAACCATAGTCGGTGCCGCCTGTGAATAACCTCTTTAGGCGGCACCGATTTCACTTACAATTGAAAGTGCTTAACGTGAATATTTATCGGCGCGTTTACCACGTAATATTTTTTTCTTCGGTCCGGTACTTTTTGGGGTAGTGGTATTTTTCAAGCGCACGGGTTTTGCCGTGGTCTTGTTGCCCGATTCATCACCCGACCTGGCACGGCGTGGTTTACCTTTGTGACGACCGTCGTTTGAACCTTCCAGCTCAATAACGGTTTCACTGGCTTTGTTGCAACGCCCGGTCAATACCTTACGCGAGATAGTTTTTAATAGTGAACCGCGGCTGGTCACTTCAAAGCCCGGCTTGATGATGCGTTTAACCTCGGTACCAATCAGCTTTTGAATTCGCTCCAGGGTTTGCTCTTCTTCACGGCTGACAAATGAAATAGCACTACCTTTGCTCCCTGCCCGCCCCGTGCGACCGATACGATGCACATAATCTTCCGGCAAATAAGGCAAGTTGAAGTTCACCACATAATCCAGACCTTGAATATCCAAACCACGGGCAGCCACTTCGGTGGCTATCAAGATTTGTAGTTTACCGGATTTAAAATCAGCGACAGCACGACGTCTCGCCCCCTGACTTTTATCGCCATGACAGACAGCAGCTTCAATTTTGCTCTTTTTAAGGCCGGCGAGTAGTCGTTCAGCCTGCTCCTTGGTACTGGTAAACACCAAAACCTGAAACCAGTTTTTCTCTTCCAGCAGCTTTTCGAACAGTTCTATTTTGCGACTTTCTTCTACCGGATACACCGCATGTCTTACAGTATCAGCCGTACTATTGATTTTAGTCACACGGATCTGTTGATGATTTTTCAGAATTTTATGTGACAACTCATTGACGGCGGGTGACGTTGTCGCCGAAAACAGCAGGGTTTGGCGTGTCTGCGCGGTCAGTTGCATCAACTTCAGTACATCGGCGATAAAGCCCATATCCAACATACGGTCTGCTTCATCCAGTACCACAAATTCAACGTCGGTTAACGTTACATTACCCAGGGTCATGTGCTCCAGCAAACGGCCCGGAGTGGTGATAACAATATCGACGCCGGCTTTTAATTTGTTGGCCTGACCACCCATTTTAACGCCACCGTATAGTGCCGTTACACTGAGAGGTAAATACTTCGCATAAGCACCGATAGCGTCGGATAATTGCTCTGCCAATTCACGGGTTGGCGTCAGGATCAATGCACGAGGACGTCGCTCGACGGTTGCCTTGGGTTTATCCAGCATGCGTTGTAATACAGGTACGGCAAAGGCCGCGGTTTTACCTGTACCTGTTTGCGCGGTTACTTGTAAATCTTTGCCGCGACGCGCAGGCACAATGGCCTGCATTTGTACCGGTGTCATAGCACTGTAGCCACATTCAACAAGAGCGCGTTGCAGATCTGGGGCCAAATCTAAAGATGAAAATTGCATGGGAGATCCTCTGTAGAGTCGCTACAGTCAAAAAAACGAGGGCAGATTGTACAGTACTTTAGCAGTAGAGGAGAGGATTGATTGTGGTTTCCGCTGGGTTTTATATCGCCTTGCCCTGGTGTGAAAACGGAGTGGACAACGCCTTTTGCTTGCGTGCAGAGAGTCGCTCGTCGCCCATGATAGAACGTAAATCCCCTGACACCTGACGTCCCGGGGCTGGACACAGGGGCCCAGTCCCTTACGACCGGGCCGTTGGCGGCCAAGGCCCGCGCGCTTCAGCACCATCTGGGCAGCGCACTTGCCCAAACTGAAAAAGAGTCATCGCCGAAGCTTCCGACAGCTTCTTTTGACTGATTCAATTCAAGGGGTCTGCCCCTTACGTTGAACGCCTTTCTGCTGCGGTCAGCCCAGGGGTCTCAAGCTTCGTCGGCGGCGGCTTTGGTACTCGAACGCGGAGCATGGTTACAGGCTCTGGCGAGGATCTCTACATAGAACTCGGGTAGTTCCTGCGCCACGGCAGCATCGATATGTTTATTTATTTCAGAGGTATAGATCTCTTCTGCTACATCCTCTGATGCACCAAAGCGACAATCGAAAGTCCAGTAGTCCATACCTTGAGGCAGAGTCTTTCTACGCTCTCTGTTCAGGTATTTCTTAATATCATGCTTGATTGAGTCCACCAGGCGAGCAGGTTGCAGCTTGGGGTGAGTTAAAGCGATTGTCTTTTTCATGGGGTTCCTACAGTAGTGCACTCAAGAGTAAAGCTGAATGAGCTTTTAAAAGCGCATTCTACATGGATGGGTAGAAGATAACCGCCAATTTCTGCGACTTTTTACCCCGTGAAAAGAACCAAATGGAGCTCCCACCCCCTCTCCAGGCAGAACGAGGGCATGAACGCCTGATTTTTAGCCAAAGAGGGTGTTCCGGCTATTAACACCTACTCAACATGTTTGATTTTCATCCGGCAACACTTCGGTTTGCCGGCAATACCAATAATGTAAGCAATGATGTCGTCCGCTGACAGCGCTGGCGCGTCGGCCTGGCTCGACCAGCCACTGCTGCCGCCCAAATATACTCACGAATATCAAATCAGCTCGGGCATCCGCATCACAGAACACAAGGTTATCAATAACACACCGAACAAGGGATAGATTACTTTGGCAGGGTGAGCACACGGTCAAGAAAGGCACAAAATAGGAGTCATCATCACAATATTTCGTCGGCATTTAAAGCTTCATCCCGAGACCTTCTAAAACTAATGCCATGGCCCAGTAACATACAATTGTAACCCCTATTGAAACACTCATACTCAGATAAAAATTCAGCCCCTGTGCCAACAGAAAGGGAAGTGTTAAAAACAAAGCCAAGGACGGGATAACAAGCCAAAATATGCTGATAGATAAATTACTAATTTTTGTGACATCTTTGGTATCGATGTAAAGCCAAATCATCGCAAGAACCGATATCAACGGCACGGATGCCATTATGGCCCCGACAACAGAGCTCCGTTTAGCCACCTCGGATATAGCGACAACCAACACCGTTGTTATCACAACTTTAATTATATAATAAGTCAACATACACGCCCTGTTCTTGTTGTCGGAAATAACAGACATGACAAAATCTAGTGCTCTGTTCCTGCGTATATCCACATAGGTTCGGTATTAGCTGCACGCTCAAAACCTAATGCTTTGTAGAACTCGATAGCTTCGCCGTCTGCTGTAAGCATTTGCTGATGAAAGCTGCTATAAACGGATTGCATTGTTTCCATCATCTTGCGACCAACACCCTTGCCATGCATTGAGGGGTGAACAAGCATGTGAGGATAGTAGACCACCAAATGACCATCTGAAATTGCATTACCCACGCCAACAAGTTTTCCTGAAACTCGTGCTGTAACAAGTGTATGGGAGTTACGTAACGCAAGGATTAACTGGTCTGGTTTGTCAGCAGAAGACCATCCATTTTCACGATAAATTTCAATGATCTCGGCTTCATCAACATGGCCGTTAAGCTCAACTTTAATATCCATATATACCTCTGATTCCGTATATTACAGTCATGCCGACTCCTTAAGGCATAGTCGTGGCTGGATGGCCAGTTACCTAACCGCCCCCTCACAGCTCCGGATATGGGGAACTAGCGCCCTCTGCGGCCGAAACCCTGAAGGTCAGGCTCACGGTACCGGCCAGCCCCTTGGCTAGCAGTACCTTCAAGGCCGGGCTTTATGCTTGTCGAGCACCTGCAGCAACCGGTACTGATACAAGCTGGCATCCGCCGGGGCCGTGGCCGACGTAAAGCGCTGGCGGCGCTCTACCCGTAGCGTTTGCTGGTAGCCCGGTTCAAATTCGAAGCCCTGAATACGGTCATAGAACAGGCGACCATCCACCACCAGGCATTGCATGGGGCCCACCCCAACACAGTGAACGCGTTGCGGCCCCACCGTAACGGTCATCACCTCTGCCGTTGCCTCGACGTTGCCGTTTGCCTCCGGCGCGCCACCCGTTGAACAACCCGCCAGTAACAGTGTCAGCAACGCCGTGATACGCTTTTTCATCGATAGACTCCTGACCATAATCGCCACATGGCGAATTACGTTTTATGGATGTGCCGTATTGCAACACAGCTTTGTTGAGACAAAAAGCCTTCTATCACCTCGGCCACGGTTTGCTTGACCCAGGCGGTACCGTAATCGCTCAGATCCATGTGTTTTGAGTCGGTAATTGCTACCACGCAGCCGTTATATTCCCGCTGTTCGGCATCGGTCAGCAGCACCGCCTGCGCGGTGGGGTATTCCGTGGCCCGGATCGACAACACACGAACAGCATCACTTTTTGGCAAGCTTACTCGGCGATGATCCAGGGTGATGAGGTTGACAATGTAGTCTTTGCCTTCATTAGCCAGCCATGCCGAAATGTCGCCGCCATTGGAGTGCCCGACCAGTAATAGCTGGTTGAAGTCGTATTCCGTAAAGCGGTCCGGCAGCTGCTGCTGCAAAAATGCCAGGGTGACCGCCCCGCGCTGCCAGTTTTCGATCCGGGTTTGATACAGGTCACCGGCTCTGGACAATGGCGGATCTTGCGGCAACTCGTGATCTACCGCTATGGTCAGGTAGCCCAGTGAATTCAAGCGCTCGCTGATAAAGCGATACTGTTCATACGGTACCCTGTTGCCGGCGCTGAGAAAGGCCACCTTGCACTTCCGGGCCAGAGTGCAGGCCCGGGCTTCGGTAGGCAGTGAAACGGAGATGGGAATGTTTCTTTCTCTTTCGGCATCATGGATTATCAAGGTTTGTGCAAGGCTTGAAAAAGAGAGTAATAAAATAAAAAATCCGGCAATGAATTTCATGCTTTTATCCTGTTAAATCTCTACCTTTGGCCAGAGATGAATAGATAAATTTTTACTGCTGCAGGTCGTTAAAAAATATAACACCGCAATGAAAATACTTCTACACAGTAAAAATAGACAGTAATTCTTGGTTACACATTAAAAAAAGGGCCTGAGTTTCTCGGGCCCTTCTTGGTTAAAACAGTAAGTGGTGTCTAAACGACTTGGCTATAAAAGGCTTCAACCGTTCCTTTTAACGTAATCGACATCGGCTGACCACGACGATCCAATGCTTTAGGCGATGGTATTTTCACCCAACCTTCACTAATGCAATACTCTTCAACATCGGTACGATCTTTACCGTTCAGCCGAATACCAATATTGTGCTCGAAACATTCAGCCACATGATACGGGCTGCGAGGGTGACCCGAAAGACGATCTGGCAATGCTGGTTGTGATTTAGTATCGCTCATGTTTTTATCTACATAAATAAAAGGTTTGCCATTATATACAATGCCGGCCTGACGCTCAAGAAGTACAGTAGTAGATTAGTTAGAAGTTTATATGATTGATTTATAGCAAAGCTGAGTATCGCTCCAAAAATTCAATTCACTATAAAAATACCCGCTGTTCATGGGTAACTCGATCCTCTAGCGCCGCGTTAAGGTGTGAGCCATGCTACCACCATATCTCAACCATTGAATCGCAAACACAAAATACAACCTTGAACTGAGCATGCCAAGCGTTGGGAGTCGCTCTTAAACATTCGTTATAACGAAGCATTTTCGCGCGCCTGTAGTTATCCGGTTTTTCTATGTTTAACAAAGGTAATAATGAAAACCACAAGCGCCAATAGCTCGAGCAGCCAGAACAAAGGAATAAACCCGAATGGCTCGACCAGCAATCCATTTTCATCTATGTACGAGCCGATAACGGCATAGGCCATTAAACACACAACGCCACTCATACAAAAAAGGAAACTTATCTTATATTTACTAAGAAATTTCATTGAAACCTCAAACTTGGATATAGAAACACCCGACATTTTGTAAGGGTCTATGGTTCACTTCAAAAAATGCAATTGACCAGGCAAGTTATAATGTTTTACATACTGAGTATACACACAGCACACAATGCAGCAGTACGGAAATAATAATATGACTATATAGATTTATCCATGTTCTGTCTTATGCCCGACAAAAAGGCGCATGCTCATATCATTCGGCAACCGTGCGAAGTATTCGCGCAAGAAAAACAAAAACCACCAAATATACTGTATGGGTATCAGTATTTCAGGACGGCATCATACAGAGGGGATGGGCTCATCCGATGCTGTTGGTTTACCGAGTTGCCTGCCGAGGCTGCCAACAGACAGCCTCTGAGCAATTAGGAGAACAAAGGGATCTGCGCCACCGAGCTGCACATGACAGGGCCAACAAAAGCTCCTGCAATGCCGCTACTCCCCCACCCTCCATGGCGGTTGGATGTCATGTGCCGTCATGGGGAGGTGCTTGAGCGAGTCGGAGAAGCCGGCTCTTTTGCCTGGAATTAGTAGCACAGTCAAACCGATCGAATGTTTAATGTAATAGACATTAAACAGGCAGAGGGTCGTCGGCAAGGCGCAACGAAATCATCGATGGAGAACAGAGATGAAAAATGGGGTAAAACAGTAGTGGAAGTATTCGAGGATAATACTGGTGTCGCTTTCAGCATAAGTTGACAAAAACTGCAACTAAAACCCAATAACTTACCACCAACCTTCACCATGAAGTGACACAAGTATCAACCATAAGGTGACATAAAGTGCACCCTACAAGCTAATCGTGCACAATCATGTCAGAAAGATTACTAAACAACACGCCACCTTTATACACCATTTTCTGATGAGCAAGCCGATGGGCTCTCCTTGGATCTGGGCTTTACGTTACACATTAACATGTATTAGTTCTGACTTGATCTGACACTCACCTTGAAGAAGTGAGGGTTACCGGCTTTGATGAAAGTGACCAAACCGACATCAAAGACATAAGAGGCAACCCTCATGATCAAGAGTAACGAACGCATCATCAAACACAAGCTTGGATTGCCCAACCTGGCAGAAGAGCTTGGCAACGTATCCCGGGCCTGCAAGGTGATGAGACTGTCACGAGATACCTTTTACCGTTATAAAGCCGCGTTGGAAGTTGAAGAGGCTGTCATTGCCTATGCCATTGAACAGCCTGCGCATGGACAGGTACGAGTAAGCAACGAGCTGCGCAAGCGCGGTATCTTTGTTTCTGCCAGAGGTGTGCGTAACATCTGGCTTCGGCATGAGTTGGCTAACTTCAAGCAACGGTTGGCTGCTCTGGAAGCCAAAATGGCAGAAAAAAGTCTGATCCTGACGGAATCCAAAGTTGCAGAACTGGAGCACAAGCAGCAGGATGATGAAGTCTCGGGTGAGATAGAAACCGTCCATCCCGGCTACCTGGGCTCGCAAGACACCTTCTACGTTGGAACACTTAAAGGCGTTGGCCGTTTCTATCAGTAAACCTTCGTCGATACCTACTCCAAAGTTGCCTGCGCCAAGCTGTATACCACCAAAACGCCCATCACGGCTGCCGACCTGCTGAATGACAAGGTCTTACCCTTGTTTGAGAGCCATGAGCTGCCTCTGCTGCGGATATTGACTGACCGGGGGACTGAGTATTGTAGCAAAGCGGAGCAGCATGATTACCAGCTGTATCTGGCAATCAATGACATCACGCTCACCCCAGACCAACGGTATCTGTGAGCGCTTCCATAAGACGATATGCAGGAGTTCTACCAGGTGACCTTCAGGAAGAAGATTTACAGTGAGCTTGATGAGCTTCAACACGCTCTGGATATCTGGTTAGAGTACTACAACAATGAACGAACCCATCAGGGAAAAATGTGCTGTGGTCGTACACCCATGGAGACATTGATTGATGGTAAATCAGCTTGGCAAGAGAAGTGTCTGGGCTGATTAAGATCTGACAGTCACGAACGGAAAGTCGGTAACTGTCAGATCGAGTCTGAATGACTACAATTTAGATATAATCTCCTTTATTTTCAATCACAAATGCACATCTCCTATGTCTCGTCGATATCAGCTCACATGCGCAATGGGCGCTGATTGCGCCTCTGTTTCCCTGCCGCCCCCGGATGGGACGGTCTTGTCCAGGCGCCTCGTGTGATGTTGGATACCATGCTTTGGATTCGTCATTCTGGCGCCCCCTGGCGAGACTTGCCTGAGCGTTTCGGTCCTTGGCACACCGTTTACAACACCTTTCGGCGCTGGTAACAACGTGGCCTGTTAGATGCCACTTTGCAGCAACTTCAGCTCGAGCTAAATGAAGAAGGCTTGATTGATTTTGAGCTATGGAGTCTCGATGGCTCCAACCTTCGAGCTTCAAAAGATGCGGTGGGCGTACCCAAAAAAAGGGGATAGGCCCTTTTCATCAAGCCTTGGGTCGCTCTCGCGGTGAGTTTGGCAGCAACATTCATTTAGTGAGTGATGGTAACGGACTGCCTCTGGGCTTCTGTCTGTCTCCCGGCCAATCATCTGAGATAAAGTACGCCATCACTGCGCTATCCACGGTGTCCATTCCGACACCGGCAGGGCGAGTTCGTACCCGGCCCGTCCATCTTGCAGGAGACAAGGCTTACAGTAGCAAAGGGTTGCGAGCAGAATTGAAGCGCAGAGGTATCAAACCGGTCATTTCTCAACGCTCGGATCAACGCAGACGACATCGTGGCCGTAATGGTGTAGAGCGCTGCTTTGGTTGGCTGAAAATTTATAATAATATCAACGCGCTATGAAAAACTGGCGTTCATGTTTTCAGCCTTCATCAAGCTCCCATTCTGTATGCGTTACCTGCGGGAGCTACTCCGTGACCGTGTTTGCACAGAAAGTTAGCAGTTTAAGAACACAGCCCAGGCTCTTTCCTGCCCTGAATTCATGACCTGGATTTTGATACCCAAAACCTGGCGACAGCACATAACCAACGGCTCCAGCCGACGTCTGCTGTCTGGCTCTGCCTTTCTTATTTACCGCCGGCAAAGTATATATTGTCAGTAATCTGTAATCTGCTCTATATTTTACAACGTAACGACGGCATCAGGATGGGCCAACTTCCGGAGTATGGAGTTTACCTCCCGCTTTTACATATCGAGTTAAGCTGCCATGCGCTTCATACACTGAGCGTCAGTCGTAAAGGACTGCCTTTATCTGTTTTCCGCACACTCAAGTGAGGAGGTTTACATATATAAAAAATGTGGCGTCTGAAACTATAAAAGTGAACCCATCATACTGAAGGAGAATTCGATGAAACTTACCAAAAAATTCATCGGGATAGTATTTGCCATTTTCTTCGCAAACTATGTCAGTGCAGAGGAAGCGACCGTCAACGCGACTGGAACCTGCAAGCTCACGAGTACAGCCGCCAGCAAGACTCTCTATGAAGGATCTTGCAAGATCAAGCAGACCATCAACGAGAGCGACTATTCGGTGTTCGAGATCACCATGGGTAGCGCAGAGTCCTTCCTGTTCGCTGGCACCAAAGGTCAGAAGGACTGGATGCACGGTCCTGATAAAGTCGAATTCACCGATCTTCCCACTGGCGCCATCTTCCGCTGGTCAGACTTCGCGCTTGTGGTTGCCCTGTAGGCGCGATAGTTTAGAAAACAGCAACAGGGTGGTTGCTCAATAACAACCAAGCCCACAGCGGAGCTGCGCACAGCTCCGCTGGCTTTACTTCGTTAACTGAGCAGGAATCTACATCTAGTGGTCAACTAATTCCGGACAGTAAATTAGACCGACTCTCGGCCTGAACCCCTTCATAGATGCCCGGGTTCGTCGAACTGGCGGAACGGGACCATCGCCAGATTTGAGCGGGAATGAATGCAAACGCAAACGGGCCATGACCGTGGAGATCAGGCGCCGTGATACATCTGATATGACCTGGCCCGCACCGGCATGATCGTTGAGGGCTTACGTCACTGCTCACCTGTACTACAAGCTGTTTCCCCATGCACGGTACGGGAGAAAAACTTCGAGTGTTACGAAGGTTATTTGTCAGCGCGTGGCGGAGCAGCGCTCTACACCATTACGGCCACGATGTCGTCTGCGTTGATCCGAGCGTTGAGAAATGACCGGTTTGATACCTCTGCGCTTCAATTCTGCTCGCAACCCTTTGCTACTGTAAGCCTTGTCTCCTGCAAGATGGACGGGCCGGGTACGAATTCGTCCTGCCGGTGTCGGAATGGACAGCGTGGATAGCGCAGTGATGGCGTACTTTATCTCAGCTGATAAGCTCGAAAAACTGTGTTCCTTGCTGCCGATGTTGCACCTTGAAGTCCGGCGTGCAGGACCACCTTTTACCTTCGAAGTTATAATAGAAGCCTTCAGATTGTGCCTCAAACGAAGCTATATAGGGGGAAGACTCAGGGTGGAAGCAGGTATCGAACTCAAGAGAGGATTCAGCCGTCACTACAGCGCTCATTTTGGCGCTGGCAAAGCGGAAGATATTTTTGACCGGGGAGTGTTTCAAGCGACGCCTATACATAGGCAGTACCGTCATTTGTTGTAATACTACAACAAATGACGGCTATGTCACCTTATGGTGCAAATTTTGTCAGCTTATAGTAAAGATTTGTCAACTTATGCTAAAAGCGACAGCTGGAAATTGGAGGTGACCGCCGCCAGCCACATCCCGGCACTCAGAGGTTCCTGCTTTGGTTGCTCCCTTCCGGGCCTGGCCTGGTAAACAAGATTCTGATGCGAGAGGACCAACGGGGTCACCATCGAAGAAAGGCCAGTGTAGCAAAGATGTGTTTGATTGCAATAAGCCACTGACTGATTGCGGTTTTATTCATCAGTGATGAAGCAAAAGAGTGAGGCGCGAGGACAGACTGCTCCCCTTTTGGCGCCTCTCTCTTCCCCCCTTTCCCCTCACAGTTTCATTAAAACGGGAACATCAGCGGTACCAGGCTGATGACCCCGGCCGAATACAGCAGGCTGACCGGCAGCCCCGTCTTCAGATAATCCACCATGCGATAGCGGCCCGGCGAATAGACCATCAAGTGGGTCTGATAGCCGAACGGGATAATAAAACAGGCACTGGCGCCAAAGGCCACCGCCATGATGAAGGGCATGGGATCGGCGCCAAAGGCGCTGGCGGTAGAGAGTCCGATGGGAAACACCAGGGCGGCGGCGGCGTTGTTGGTCACCACCTCGGTGAGGATCAGCGTAATCACAAACACCCCGATGAAGGCGCCGTACACCCCATAACCGTTGCAGACGCTGCGCACCGCATCGGCCACCAGTTGCGCCCCACCCGAGCTTTCCAGCGCCTTGGCCACGGTCAGCGCCGAGCCGATGATCAGCCACAATTCGAACGGAAAACGCCGACGCAGCTCGCTCAGGGTCAGAATGCGGGTCACCAGCAACGCTGCCAGCAATACCAGCAGGCCGTTCAGCAGCGGCACCAGCCCTGATGCCGCTAGGGCAATGACAACGCCAAAGCCGCAAAAGGCGAGCAGGCTCTGATTTTTGTGCAGCTTGGGCCGCTGCAGGGTACCGCTCAGCACATGAAAATTGCTGTCGATATTACGTTGATCGGTAAAGTCCGGCCCCACCGCCAGCAACAGGCTGTCACCTACCCGCAACGGTATCTGCCCCAGCTGGCCGGTCAGCCGGCGCCGGCCACGACGAATACCGACCACGCCGGCGTTGAACAGGGTGCGAAAGTCCACCTCGCGCAAGGTACGTTTGGCCAGCTCCGACTCGTTGGCGATCACCACTTCCACCAGGTTGGAGGACAGCAGCCGATCTACCCCGTTGCCAAATAACTGCAAGCCGGGAAAACGCTGTAACGCCTGCACCTTTTCCACTTCACCGGTAAACACCAGCACATCTCCCTGCTGCAGCACTTCGTCTGGCGACACCGGACTCAGCAGTCGGTCGTGGCGTAATATTTCCAGCAAGAACAGCCCGTTCAGGCTGCGAAGCTGGTTGTCTTCGATGCTGTTACCGATCAGCGGCGACTCGGCCATGATCTGAGCTTCCAGAAAATAGGACTGGGGTGTTTCCTGATCCTGCACCCGGTTTTGCGGCAACAGGCGGGCGCTGAACAACAGCCCCAGAATACAAATCAGCGCCACCGGCAAGCCGACCATGGTGAACTGAAACATACCCAGCGGCGGCAGACCGGCGTTAATGACGAAAGAGTTCACCACCAGGTTGGTGGAGGTGCCTACCAGGGTGGTGACGCCGCCCAGGATGGAAGCGTAAGACAGCGGGATCAACAGTCGTGAGGCCGGAATGTAACGCTGCCGGGAAATCACCCCCAGCAAGGAGCCCACCACGGCGGTGTTATTGAGAAAGGCGGAAAGAAAGGCGGTCAACCCCATCAACCGCAGGCTGGCCATCGACTCGCGGCCCTTGAGCAGGGTGTCCGATACCCGATCGAGCAGCGGCGAGCGTTCCAGCGCCAGCGACACCAGCATCAGCACCAACAGGGTGATCAAGGCCGGGTTGGAAAAACTGGTAAGCAATGCCTGTTGTTCGGTCACTCCGAACAGTACATAGCCCACCGCCCAGCCGGTAAACAGTACCGCCGGTGGCACTCGTCCCTGGATCAGCAGGGCCAACAAGGCGCCAATTGATGCTAATACCAAATATGCTGACATATATAACCACTCGCTCTTTAGCAGGGCTATCATTGTAACCATATATCAAATAAACTGGATATATAGATCATCTATAACATTTGGTTATTAGTATAATCCATAATTGAGAGCGGTATCACATATGAATCTGACGCACCTGCAACGGCTGGAAGCCGAAAGTATCCACATCATGCGGGAAGTAGTGGCAGAGGCCGACAATCCGGTCATGCTCTACTCCATCGGTAAAGACAGCGCCGTGATGCTGCATTTGGCGATGAAAGCCTTCTACCCGTCCCTTCCCCCCTTCCCGCTGCTGCATGTGGACACTCGCTGGAAGTTTCGCGAAATGTACGAATTTCGCGACCAGATGGTAGAGAAGCTGGGCATGGACTTGCTGGTGCATGTGAACCCCGAGGCCGTAGAGAAGGACATCAACCCCTTCACCCACGGCTCGGCCATTCATACCGACATTACCAAGACCGAGGGTCTGAAGCAGGCGTTGGACCAGCACGGCTTCGACGCCGCCTTCGGGGGGGCCCGCCGGGATGAAGAAAAGTCCCGCGCCAAGGAGCGTATCTTCTCTTTCCGTACCGCGCAGCACCGCTGGGATCCCAAGAACCAGCGTCCGGAACTGTGGAAGCTGTATAACGCCCGCAAGCAGAAGGGCGAGTCGATTCGGGTGTTTCCGCTGTCAAACTGGACCGAGCTGGATATCTGGCAGTATATCCATCTGGAAAACATTCCCATTGTGCCGCTGTATTATGCGGCCAAGCGCCCGGTAGTGGAGCGCGACGGCGCCCTGATCATGGTGGATGACGAGCGCATGCCGCTGAAAGACGGTGAAGTGCCGATGATGAAAAACGTGCGCTTCCGTACCCTGGGTTGTTATCCGCTCACCGGGGCCGTGGAGTCGGAGGCCGACACCCTGCCCGCCATTATTCAGGAAATGCTGCTCACCAAAACGTCCGAACGTCAGGGCCGCATGATAGACCACGACTCCGCCGCATCCATGGAAAAGAAAAAACAAGAGGGTTACTTCTAATGGCGCACGTATCCGACCTTATCTCCTCCGATATCGAGCAATATCTGCAGGCCCACGAGCACAAGAGTCTGCTGCGGTTTATTACCTGCGGCAGCGTGGACGACGGCAAGAGCACCCTGATTGGTCGCCTGTTGTTCGAGTCCAAGATGCTGTTTGAAGATCAACTGGCCGCCATGGAAGCCGACTCCAGAAAATGGGGCACCCAGGGCGAAGACATCGACTTTGCGCTGCTGGTCGACGGCCTGGCCGCCGAACGCGAGCAGGGCATTACCATCGACGTTGCCTATCGTTTCTTCTCCACCGACAAGCGCAAGTTCATCGTGGCCGACACCCCGGGGCACGAACAGTACACCCGCAACATGGTGACCGGTGCCTCTACCGCCGACGCCGCCATTCTGATGGTCGATGCCCGTAAAGGTATTCTCACCCAGACCCGCCGTCACAGTTACCTGATGTCCCTGCTGGGCATTCGCCAGATTGTGGTGGCCATCAACAAGATGGATCTGGTCGACTACTCCGAGCAGCGTTTTAACGAGATCGTCGAGGAATACGGCCGGTTTGCCGAGCAATTGGGCCTGAGCAACATCACCTATATTCCGATGTCGGCGTTCAAGGGCGACAACATCGTTGACCCCAGCCCCAGAATGACCTGGTACAAGATGCCTGAATACAAGGGCACCACCCTGATGGGCTTTCTGGAAACGGTGGAAGTGGACGACACCCGCATGCAGCGCGCGCCCTTCCGTCTGCCGGTACAGTGGGTCAACCGCCCCAACCTGGACTTCCGTGGCTTCTCCGGTTCCATCACCAGCGGCGTAATCAAGCCCGGTGACCGCATTCGCGTGCAGCCGTCGGGCAAGGAAAGCACGGTCGAGCGTATCGTTACCTACAGCGGCGATCTGGAACAGGCGGTAGCCGGTCAGTCGGTGACCCTGACCCTGGCGGATGAAATCGATATCTCCCGGGGCGATGTGATCTCCATCGCCGAGGCACCGGCCGAAACCGCCGATCAGTTTGAAAGCACCCTGGTATGGATGCACGACGACGCCCTGCTGCCCGGTCGCCCCTATCTGCTGAAAATCGGCACCCAGACCGTGACTGCCAGCGTAACCGACATCAAGTATCAGGTGAACGTCAACACCCTGGAACACACCGCCGCCAAGCAACTGGAGCTGAACGGTATCGGCGTCTGTAACCTGAGCCTGGACAGGGCCATCGCCTTCGATGACTACCAGACCAACAAGGACACCGGCGGTTTTATCCTGATCGACCGCCTCAGCAACACTACTGTGGCCGCCGGCATGCTGCACTTTGCCCTGCGCCGTAGCCAGAACATTCACTACCAGCATGTGGACGTGAACAAGGACGCCCGCGCCCAGGCCAAGAGCCAGCAGCCGAGCCTTCTTTGGTTTACCGGCCTGTCCGGTGCCGGCAAGTCGACCATCGCCAACCTGGTAGAGAAAAAGCTGCATGCCCTGGGCGGCCACACCTACCTGCTGGACGGCGACAACGTACGTCACGGTCTGAACAAGGATCTGGGCTTTACCGACGCCGACCGGGTAGAAAATATTCGCCGGGTAGCCGAAGTCTCGAAGCTGATGGTCGATGCGGGTCTGATAGTGCTCACCGCCTTCATCTCGCCGTTCCGTGCCGAACGCCGCATGGCCCGCGAGTCACTGGCCGAAGGCGAGTTTATCGAGGTGTTTGTCGACACCCCGCTGAACGTAGCCGAAGAGCGCGACGTGAAGGGCCTGTACAAGAAAGCCCGTCGCGGTGAGCTGAAAAACTTCACCGGCATCGACTCGGCCTACGAACAGCCTGAAGCGGCAGAAATCCACCTGGATACCACCCGCCTCAGTGCCGACGAAGCCGCCGACCTGGTGATCGCCGAACTGCGCAAGCGCGGTGTCATTGCCGGCTAAGCGCCGGGCGTTACACCGTAAGACAAAAGGAGCCGGTAGGCTCCTTTTTTCATGAGTTGCTTTTGGTGTAACTGCCGCTTCAGCCGGCAGGACTGCGCAGCAGGGCGATTAAACCCGGCGTCATGCCGGTAACACCCTGCCCGCCCGCCACATAGCGCCGCCTCTCTACCGTCATTGCCGCGCAGGCGGGAACCCAGTGCCCTTGCCATGGATCTCCGCCTGCGCGGAGCTGACGCTCCTGATCCACCGGCTCCGGGCCTGTAACGCAAAAAGGCCGGATAGCTCCGGCCTTTGGTATGGGATGTTACAGAGACCTTGGCCGCACCGCTTATTCGACGGTGGCGGCTGCCTGCTCTACCTTGCCGACCAGTTCGGCCCAGAACGACTGCACCAGTTTCTGATCCGCATCGTTCAGCTCACCGCTCAGAATGGCCTGATTGAGGCTGGTGTTAACCCGGGCTTTGACGTCCCGCACATGGTTACGACCGGCGATTTCACACTGGGCAACCGACAGGGTGATATGCCCGCGCAAATAGCCACCGGCAAACAGCTGGTCGTCTGTGGCGGTAGCGATATTGCCGTCGATTTCTGCCAGCAGCAGCCGTTCAAATTCAAAAATATTCATTTATTGCGCCTCGTCTTCCGGGTTTGCCACCCGCACCAGAACTTCATCATGATAGCCAGTGATCACTCGTATCAGGCCGCCAAGCGCTCGGTCCAGCTCGAAATCATTGGTGTCCACTCGCAACGGGCGGCCTTGCAGCGAATTAAGCTTGGTCTTGGTCGCCAGTAGCCAGATATTGTCGCGCCCCACTGCCTTGATCACCTCGGGGCTCAGCTGCTGATTGCCACGGCCGAAAATATGACCCTGCCCCCCGATAAGGGTGATCACCAGCTTGCATTTCCTGTCCCTGATTTGTTGATACAGGCCTCTGGCGTCCAGATCCGAAGCCACCAGGCGTTTCTGATAAACCAGATCCACGCCCAGCAAGGTATTCTCCAGCCCCAGCCGCTCCATCACCGCCGCCACGGTACCGCCGGAGCCCATGATGAAATAGCAGTCGTCGTCCTCTTCCATCCGCTCGAGGATGTCGTCGGCAATATCGGTCAACACCAGCTCGTCCGACTCCACGCCCGACACCTTGACCGCCTGCACATAGCTAAGATCACCCGGTATCAGCATTTCGCCGTAACGACGGGCATGCACTCGTCCTTCGCGGAAGGCGGCTTCGTCGATGTCCATCACGTCTGCGGCCAGCAGGCTGACCGGCTCGCCACGCACCAGCATGGCCAGCAGGCGGCCGGTACCGGCCGGCGTGACGCCATAAACACCGGAGTGAATTTTCACCCCGGCGGGAATGCCCAGCACACAGAGGTTGTCGGGGGCGGCGGCGCACACGTCCCGGGCGGTACCGTCACCACCGGCGAACAGCAGCAAGTCGATGCCCTGCTCCACCAGGGCGGCCACCGCATTACGGGTGTCTTCGGCAGTGGTGGGGCTGGCGGGCTGATAACAAACCTCGAAGGGCAATGCCTGCTGACGGCACACGGTTTCCCCCATGTCGCCGGCTACCGTATAGAAGGTTAAGCCGTCTTTGAGGGCTGTCAGCTCGGCCAGCGCCAGCTGAGTGCGCTTGAGCGATCGGGGTTCGGCCCCCAGCGCCAGCGCCTGTTCGGCCATGCCGTCGCTGCCCTTGAGCGCCACGCTGCCGCCCAGCCCCGCCAGCGGGTTGATAATCAAACCAATCTTGAACATCACTGCCCTCTTGTCTCAGCTGAAATCGGCCGCCGTGAGTGCCGGCCGTTGGTAATGACGCCGCAACGCCGCCATCAACGTCTGGGCCCGGGACGGAAAGCCCTGTTCCAGGTAACGCAGCGCCTGCTCCCGCACGAGCGCCTTGAAGGCGTGCCTGTCCGGCTCCACGCTGCCGTTGAGGTTGTCGCAGCTCACGTTGAAGTGAAAACCGCAGCACAAGGACAGCGCCCACTCGATGGCCTGGGGTTTGATTTCCACCGCTTCAAACTGCCGCTGCTGTTCACCATCGCGGCCGTCCGGGCAGTACCAGTAGCCGTAGTCCACCTGGGTGCGCCGGGCCTCGCCCGCCAGCAGCCAGTGGGCTACCTCGTGCAGGGCGCTGGCAAAAAAACCATGAGCAAAAATAATGCGATGATGACCCACCTCGGCATCGGCCGGCAGATAGATAGGTTCGTCATCGCCCCGCTCGAGGCGCGTATTGTACGTGGCGGCGAAGCTTTGGTTAAACAGGGAAATCAGATCCCGATAGCAAAATGACATAATAAAAAGCGACCCTCAATCACTATGTCACTGCGTCAGCGCAATTAATGCACAGTGACGGGACACACCCTAAGGGCCGCTATTTTACCCGGCTACCGGGGGCAAACAAGGGGGATATCAGACCAGTTTTGGTGTTCCGGTGCTCACTTCGGCGTTTTGGCCTCGGTTGAGCAGCAGATGGTCGAGCAGCACTATGGCCAGCATCGCCTCGGCAATGGGCACGGCACGAATGCCCACACAGGGGTCGTGGCGACCACGGGTCACCAGCTCGGCGGCATCACCGGTGGTGTCTATGGTGTTACCCGGCACCATGATGCTGGACGTCGGCTTGAGCGCTATGCTGGCCACTATGTCCTGACCGCTGGAAATACCGCCCAGAATGCCGCCCGCGTGGTTGCTGACAAAGCCATCCGGATGCAGCTCGTCGCGGTGCTCGGAGCCTTTTTGCTCCACCACCGCAAAGCCGTCACCGATTTCCACGCCCTTGACCGCATTGATGCTCATCAGCGCATGGGCAATATCGGCGTCCAGTCGGTCGAACACCGGTTCGCCCAGCCCGACCGGCACCCCCTGGGCCACCACCTGGATCTTGGCGCCGATGGAGTTACCTTCTTTTTTCAGGTCACGCATGTATTCGTCCAGCGCATCCAACTTGCCCGCATCGGCAAAGAAGAAGGGATTGGTTTCAATCAGGCTCTTGTCGAACGTCTCGGCCTGGATAGGTCCCAGCTGGGTCAGGTGTGCGAAGATGGACACCCCGTATTTGGCCAGCACCTTCTTGGCGATGGCGCCGGCGGCCACCCGCATGGCGGTTTCCCGAGCCGAAGAACGGCCGCCGCCACGATAGTCGCGAATGCCGTACTTCTGGTGGTAGGTGTAGTCCGCATGACCCGGACGGAACAGATCCTTGATGGCGGAATAATCCTTGGAGCGCTGATCGGTATTTTCGATCAGCAGACCGATGGAGGTGCCCGTGGTCTTGCCTTCAAATACGCCACTCAGGATCTTGACCTGATCCGCTTCCCTGCGCTGGGTGGTAAAGCGGGAGGTGCCCGGCTTGCGCCGATCCAGATCCTGCTGCAGATCCGCTTCGCTCAGTTCAATGCCCGGCGGTACGCCATCGACCACGGCGCCCAGAGCCAGACCATGGCTCTCACCGAAGGTTGAAACACGAAAAAGGGTTCCGATACTGTTCCCTGCCATTAGTAATTTCCTTTATTGATATTTAAAACTGGTCCCGAAAGGGTTCAAGATCGCGACGACTGATCACAAAGACACCATGGCCACCGTGCTCGAATTCAACCCACAACAGCGGCAACTGGGGATAGGCCTCTTCCATATGGATCTGGCTGTTGCCCACTTCCACGACCAAAAGGCCGTCTTCGGTAAGGAAATCGCAGGCCTGAGCCAGCAGTCGACGGGTAAAATCGAGACCATCGCAACCGGAAGCCAGCGCCAGCTCGGGCTCGTGCTGGAATTCTTCGGGCAGATCACTCATGTCTTCGGCATCTACGTAGGGCGGATTGGCCACGATCAAGTCGTATTGATCACCTGCCGGCAACGCCGAAAACAGATCCGATTCTATCGGGATCACCTGCTGTTCCAGGCCATGGTTCTGAATGTTGATTTCCGCCACGTCCAGCGCGTCACGACAAATATCCAGCGCGTCCACTTCGGCATCCGGAAAGGCGTGGGCCAGGGCGATGGCGATACAACCGGAGCCGGTGCACAGATCCATGATGCGACGGGGCTCCAGGGTCAACCAGGGAGCAAAGCGGCCTTCTATCAGCTCGGCGATGGGCGAGCGTGGGATCAGCACGCGCTCGTCAACATGAAACTCGTAGCCGGCAAACCAGGCGGTATGGGTAATATAAGGGGTGGGTATGCGCTGCTCGACCCGCATCTTTAGTGCATCAAGCAGGACTTTTCGCTCGCTGGTCAGCAAACGGGCATCCCTAACCTGCGGCGGGCAATCCTGGGGCAGATGGAGCAAGGGCAGTATCAGCTGCACCGCTTCGTCCCAGGCGTTGTCGGTGCCATGGCCATAAAAAAGGCCGGCCTGCTGAAAACGGCTAACGGCAAAACGTAACCAATCACCTACAGTATGCAGCTCGATGAGTGCTTCATCATGAAAAAGCGTGTCCAAAACCCCTCCGCCTCGATAAAATGGCTGTTTTTTAATAATCGGATACAGACATGTCCCCCACCTCTTACCCCGAAGACGACGAAAAAGCGCTCTTTAAGGCAGCGGTGCAGGGTGTCCGCAAAATGAAGCAGGATACCATAAGTCCGCACCGGGCGCCGGTCAAGGTGAAAGCACAGCGGCAAATGGTACGCAAAGACAGGGCCGAGGCGCACCCTTTTTCCGATGTGTACGAACCTTATCTGGATCAGGAAGGACCCACCCGCTATCGCGAACCAGACACCTCGGCCTATGAGCTGAAAAAACTGCGCCGGGGCGATTATGTGCCTGAGTTGTTTCTGGACTTGCATGGCCTGACCCAGGAGCAGGCAAAAGAAGAATTATCGGCGCTACTGATAGCGGCCCGGCGCCAGCATGTTAACTGTGTAGCCATCATGCACGGTCACGGCAAGCATATTCTGAAGCAGCGGCTGCCGATGTGGCTGGTGCAACACCCCCAGGTGCTGGCCTTTCATCAGGCGACCCGTGGCTGGGGTGGCAACGCCGCCCTGCTGGTACTGCTGAGAATAGAGATTTAGCGGGAAAATAAAGCTGTAAGCCATCAGCAGCCCGAGGGGATTATAGAACCAGAGAAATAAGAAGGTCCCGAAGCGGATGCAGATATTGTCTGAAGGGCTGGATATGGTCGGAGACAAGAGTCGAAAACGCCGCTTTGATAACCGAGCAAATCCGGTTCTGCAAGCGGCGCTGTTTTAGCTACGGCTTATGGCTGCCCGTTTATGGCTATGTCATCACACGGCCTCGGCCGGTGCTTGCATCTTGCCGATCAGCTGGTTGATTTCCTGCACCGTACGGCGGTGACGATCATCGGCGTTCTCCGGCATCACCAGTATCCCTCTGGCGTAATGGAAAGCCCCGCGGCCATGAATGTATAACCGTCCACTGAAAAAGGTTTTTACATACTTGGCAATCAACAAAGGCTGATATTTGTTAAATATGCGCATGTCGCACCTCTGCTTTGTTTTCTTGTTATCACTCAATGCAAG
Source organism: Oceanisphaera submarina (assembly GCF_046521305.1). NCBI lineage: Bacteria > Pseudomonadati > Pseudomonadota > Gammaproteobacteria > Aeromonadales > Aeromonadaceae > Oceanisphaera > Oceanisphaera submarina. The sequence continues at coordinate 344,759 of NZ_JBKGFN010000001.1, forward strand.
GCCTTTATCCCAAAGACCCCAGTGCCTGGCAGTGTTGCTGATAATGAGGACGCACGTTATGCGGTCCTTCCAGCCAGTCGAACACTGCCCCCTGCTCTTTACCGAAGGACACCCTGGCTATGCCCGCGGTCACGAAAATCGGCGCCATGGTGGCCGGACAAAGACTCTCGACCAGAAAGCCGACCACGGGCATGTGGCTGACCACCAGCAGGTTGCCCCCGGGATGCAGATCGCCGTACGCCAGCAGCAAGCTGGCCGCAATATCCGCATCGGCATTAGGGGTAAGCTCCTCACAGCTTTCCACCTGGGTGCCAGAAATATATTTGGAGAGCTGCTGCCAGGTTTGTTTGGCACGCAGATAAGGACTCACCAGCACACGATCGAACACCGGTACTTGCGGTGCCAACCACTGCGCCATTAAACAGGTTTCATCCTTCCCCTGTACGGTCAACGGCCGTAATGCATCGCTTGATGCTTCCGGTGCCGCCTGCCCGTGGCGCATGATAAAGATATTCATCTCCACCTCACTTTCAGGCGAACCCGCCTTTTTCAACGGCGGGCATCATACCCCTGCATATTGTTGTGCTCAAGGATCCAGCTCACCCTTTACTCAAGTGGCAGGAACTCTGTTTTTATCCTTATCCTTAGCTATAACATAAAGAACACAGTTACACCGGAAATCGTTCGTTTTTTACGACCTCTGCGAAATTAAGGCGCTATATTCGGGCTGAAAACGGGGGGAAGTCTAGTGCGGCCGGATGACAATATGATGAAAACAAAGATAAAAAAACCGGCCCTGAGGCCAGTCTGAAAAACACATACTCACGACGGACTATAAACCAGCAATCAACCCCGACGCTTGTCCAGCCACATCAGTATTAAACAGGCCCCCACCGACACGCCGACAAAGCCCAGCAAAAAAATCAGCGGCATGGCGGCATAATCCAGGACGTCCCAGACAAATTTTTCCAGTACGCTCATAAGTGCTCCAAACAAATCCCAACCATGACAGTCTGTCAGATAAAGAGAAAACGGCCTTGCGCGAGATCAACTCAGGCCCGCAGCAGACCGTACGCCATGCCTCGGGCACACACCAGTGACCAGCGTCGTCTGGCCATAAACAAAGGGAAAATCGCCGGCCCGAACAGGCAACCCAGCAAGGCCCAGCGACGAGGCGGCAAGGCACTTTTCAGTGCGGCTACATAAAAAAGCCCGCCAAACAAGGGGACTGCGAGTGTAAAAATAAGGATCATAAACCGACCTCCTGATGAGGCAAAGATTAACACAACGTTTGCCGGCTTGTCAGGCAGACCGGTGGCACTGAATCGCGCGAGTCTGGCTGCCACCGGGCTCACAGGCTTCATGCAGCGCCTCCATGTCGGCTACTGACCCCAAGATCCGGTAAAGGTACAGCACTCGCCGGATTGAAAGTCACGGCTGGCCGCGAGAGTGTTCTTGCATTTGGTGATGCCAGGGCTAATAGTGAAAAATAAAGCAACATTCTGGTTGCAGACGGTGGCATTGATGCCGCCGGCTCCGAGGAGGGAATTATGCCTTATCGTAATATTCTGGTTGCTCTGGAGCTGAATCACAGGGAAAAACCGCTGCTGAAGCGGGCGGTAGAGTTGGCCGAGTGTCATCAGGCAGGGCTGCATATCATTCATGTCGAGCCCGACCTGAGCGGGGTTTATATGGGGAGTCTGAGTCTGGATTTACGCCAGCTAAAAAACAAGCTCCGCCTCGAAAGCGGTCATGAAATCATGCATATGCTCAAGGAGGAGCAACGCAATGCCAGCAGTGTGTCTTTGCCACACGGCGATGTTCGCCAGGCGGTACAGCTGGCGGTAAAAGAAAAACAGGCGGATTTGCTGATTTGCGGTCGCCAGCTTGAACGCCCCTTTCTTGGCCAGTTGTTTTCTCACTCGACCGGCTTTCTCGATATCAACGGCTGTGATTTGCTGGTGATCAAGCTATCGGACAAGACCTGACTGGAAACTGATGAGGGGTCGGGCGTGAATCGTCGTCGTTCTCCTCACCCTTCCCCTCTCCCCCCTCACGATGATATCAACGTAAACAGAAGCCCTGACGGTGCAAAAATTCCAGCATGAAAGGACGCGCCTCCCTGGCCAGGGTCTCCCCTATCTGTCCGGTCCAGCTCATGTCCTTGTTGCCCCCGGAACGAGTGCGGTAATACTGCCGTACCTGCTGGTCATAGGCCCGCATCTGGCCCTCGTCGAAGCGCGCCGGATAACGGTTTTCACAAAACACCAGGCTGGCCGGCAAACGGGGCTTGGGCTCGGGATCCTGCGCCGGATACCCGAGGCAGAGTCCGAACAAGGGTATCAGCCCCTTGGGCAGATCCAGCAAATCACAGAGCTCAAAAGGCTGGTTGCGCACCGCACCGATAAAGACACCGCCCAGGCCCAGTGATTCCGCCGCCGTCAGGGCGTTCTGCCCCATCAGCGCGGTGTCGATGGCCCCGATCAGCAATTGCTCGGCAAAGCCGGTTCTGGCCTCGGGCACCCACTGCAGGTGACGGTGAAAATCGGCACAGAATACCCAGAACTCGGCGGCACCACCGATGTAAGGCTGGTTACCGCACAGGGCCATCACCTCTGCCCTCAACCCGGGATCCGTCACCCGGATCACCATGGATGCCTGCAGAAAGCTGGAGCTGGAGGCCGACTGGGCCGATGCCATTATCGCCTCGCGCTGTTCGGCACTCAGGGCTTGTGCGGTAAACTTGCGGATAGAGCGGTGATGACGCATCACCTCGATGGCGGCTGACATTGTTACCTCTTGCTGTCGGTCTGTGTGTATCATCACCTTAAAGGAATCGCGCGCTAAAGAGGAGGCAGGGTGCGGGAAACACAACACATAAAGCCCATGTCGCGCCGCAACGGGCTGGCACTGACCCTGGCGGGCCTGGCCGTGATGCTGGCTCTGCTGCTGGTCGGCTACTGGCTGGATGACCGCGGCCGGCTGGTGGTGGTTTTTCTGTTCATGGCCGGCCTGGTGATGACGGTGCTCGGTATCCTCAAGCTGCGCGAGCCGGTGTACAGTTTTTCTCTGAGTGCCGACAACCTGCACTTTCACCACAAGATTGGTGGCTGGAGCCTGCACTGGAGCAATATCATACGGGTAGATCAGCCCCGGCTGCAGAGCGGGCTGGATCTGGTCGATCTACCCTACATAGGCATCAAGATCCGCGATTATGATGAATTTCTGCCACTGATGAGCCCACGGCTGGTGGTTCACCTGCTGACCGAACAAAGGCCCCTGCTGGCCATGGCCCTGCGTCATGGCGCCATCAGCCGCCATCATCTGCAAGACTGGCTGGTAGAAGACAGTCACTATCGCTCGGCCGGCGGGCAGCACTATCAGGGGCTCGCCGCCATGCTCGGTCACCGCATGACCCATCTGCGCGAGCTCTATGGGTATGATTTGCTGATACACGAGTCCAGTCTGGACCGGGAAGCAGCCGAGTTTATTACCCTGCTGCGCCGTTATCTGCAGCCCGTCATCTGAACAACCACCCCATCAACCAACCCATTACCAACATAGACAAGGCCGATGAAACATCTCGACTCGTTTTACCTGTTTATCAAGGTGGTACAGCAAGGCGGCTTTTCCCATGCGGCCAACCAGCTGGCCATGCCCACCGCCACCCTCAGCCGACGCATTTCGGCCCTGGAGCAATCGCTGGGTTGCAAGTTGCTGAGCCGCACCACCCGCAAGCTGCAACTGACCGAAGAAGGCCGGCGCTACTATGAACGACTCAACCCGCTGCTGACAGAGATGGAGCAGGTGACAGGCGATATTCAGGGGCAGCGTCAGCGCATGAGCGGGCTTATCAAGGTGGCCGCCCCCATCGCCATTTCCAACACTTTCCTGATCGACGGCATTACCGATTTCTGCCTTGAATATCCGGAAATACGCATCGACTTGCTGCAAAGTAACGACTATACCAGCCTGCTGGATACGGATCTGGACGTGGTGTTTTTCAGCGGCGAACTGCCCGACTCCAGCCTGCGGGCCCGTCGCCTGGGCGAAGTGCACTACGGCCTCTTTGCCTCCCCTCAGTATCTGGAGCGCGAAGGCATGCCGCAGGAACCGGAAGCGTTGGATCAACACCATATCATCCAGTGCTGGCCACATCGTAACTGGCAGCTGACCCATGAAGACGGTCGCCGCTTTCATCTGAAACCGGTGGCTCGATTATCGGTCAACCAGATGCAATCGGCAGTCAAGGTTGCCATTCAGGGGTTGGGGATAGTCAATGTGCCCAAGCATTATGTAGCGCACCATGTGAATGCCGGACTGCTGTGCCCTGTGCTACCCGGCTGGCTGGGCGGCAAGCGACCCTTTCATATGGTATATCACAACCGGGAGCTGGCACCGGTACGGCTCAATACCTTTATCGAGTTTATCGATCGACATATGCGGGAACGGTTGGCATCAACCTGGGTCCGACATCGGCAGGGGAAAAACGAAGAGAAATAATGCGACGGGTATAAACGGCGGGCAAAAAAATGGGCAGCTTCCCTCTGCCCGACTCCACTAACAAAAGATATCAATCTGTATTCTGTTATTGACGGTAACATAGCTTTTGCAGGTACATTAGCCGTTATTACGCAAAACGAAAAACGTGATTATTCCGTTTTTGCAATAATTACTTTTTCTCGGGCAACTGCTGCTCCCACAGGATCTTGCTCCCCTTCGGCCACCGCTGATCCAGATCCGCGTATTGCCGTTCCAGCTGATGGCGTTTGACCTTGAGTGTCGGGGTCATGATGTTATTTTCTATGGTCCAAGGTGCCGCCATCACCATAATGCCACCCAGCTTCTGATGCGACTCCAGCCGCCGATTGATATGGTCGAGCGTGGCGTTCAGTTGCTCGGAAATAGGCCCTTTATGATGCTGATCGGTGCCTTCGGCCAGCTGCACCAGGGCTAACGGCTGCGCCTGACCACTGCCGATCACGCAGGCCTGCTCGATCAAGGCGTTGTCGGTCAACATCGTCTCTATCGGTACCGGCAGTACATATTTTCCCTTGGCGGTCTTGAAGGCGTCTTTTATCCGCCCTGTGATGGTGAGATAGCCTTCTCCGTCGAGCTGCCCCTGATCACCGGTATGCAGCCAGCTATCCTGCAGAGCCTCTCGGCTCGCTTCTTCCTGCTTGTAATAACCGCGCATCATGCCCGGGCAACGACAGAGTATTTCGCCATTATCGGCAATACGAAGGTCGACATGAAGGCCCCGCCGGCCCACGGTACCCACCTTGTCGGAACGATAGGGATAGTTCAGGGTGGAATAAGCCAGGTTTTCGGTCATGCCCCAGGCTTCGGTAATCGGCATGTCGAGCTTCTCGTACCAGCGTAACAGCGACGGCGATACCGGTGCCGAGCCACATCCCAGCACGCGGGCATCGCTCAGGCCAAGGCCGGCCCGGATCTTCTTTTTGACCAATCCGGATATCACCGGAATTTTCAGCAGGATATTCAGTTTTTTCTGAGGCAACCTGGCCAGTATGCCGCTGCGAAAGTTGGTCCACAGCCGGGGTACCGAGATAAATACCGTGGGTGAGATGGTTTTCACATCGTCGATGAAGGTGTCCAGACTCTGGGCGAAGCCGACCTGCACCCCGCCATAGAGGCTGGCCCCCAGCACATAAACGCGCTCGGTAATGTGCGACAGCGGCAGATAGGAAAAGGCGCGATCCCGACTGTTCAGTCCCACTGTTTCCACTATGCCCTGGCAGGCCGCCGCGTAGGCGCCAAAGTCGATCATCACGCCCTTGGGATGACCGGTACTGCCCGAGGTATAGACCAGGGTCATCAGCCGATCCGGCTCCGGCGTCGGTGGCCGCGCTATCGGCTCCTGTGCCAGCATGCTGTCCCAGTCATGCTGGGTATGCAGGGCAGACGAATACGGCATGGCAATACGGAGAATACCTTCGGGAATGCCCGGCGCCTGTACCTCCGGCTCGTCCAGCTTGCCGGTGATAATGGCCCGGCTCTCGCTGTGCTCCAGCACATAACGCACGGTGTCGGCACCGGCGGTGGGATAAATGGGCACGCTGACAAAACCGCCCATCTGCAGGGCAAAGTCGCAGATAAACCACTCGGCACAGTTTTTGGACAACAAGGCCACCTTGTCGCCGGGCGACAGCCCTAGGGAATTCAGGCCCGCCACCAGGCGAGAAGCCTGATCCAGTACCCGCGACCAGCTGTATTCATGCCAGTGGCCGTCTTTTGGCTGACGCAGGTAGACGTCTTCGGGCTGGTGTTCGGCCCTGTGATACAGCATTTCCAGTGGCAGCTTGTCGGTATCCATGCTCATAACCATCCTTGTCTGTGGTGGGCACTGTTCTTCACAGTATTGCAAAAACCGCCGAAAGTACCAGTTGGACCAACGATAGGTTATTGATATTTCTGGCTTCTAGCATCCTCTGGCGGCGGCGAGGTAAGATCGATGGCACAGACCCGATCCCGCCCTTCTTGTTTGGCCCGATACAATTGCCGATCGGCGGCCGCCAGCAAGGCCTGAGGGGTCGAGTCGGAGGTAGGAACCTGCGTTGCCACGCCCAGGCTGATGGTCACCAGGTTACCAATCTCCGAGCCCTGGTGTTCTATGCCAAGCGCTTTCACCGCCGCCTGTATCTCGGCCACACGTCCTGCTGTGCCCTGTGCATCGGTATCGGGCAGGATACAGACAAATTCCTCGCCGCCATAACGGGCGACCAGATCGTGGGGGCGACGCACCGAGTGACTGAGTGCACCGGCCACCGCAATCAGGCAGTTGTCTCCTTCCTGATGTCCGTATCTGTCGTTGAACTGTTTGAAATAGTCCAGGTCCAGCAGTACCAGCGACAACGGCCGTCCCTCGCGCTGGCAGGCGCGCCAGCTAATCGCCAGCGCGTCATCAAATTTACGGCGGTTAGACACCTTGGTCAGGCCGTCGATCATGGCGATGGAGCGCAACAGATCACTTTGCAGCTTCAATGCCAGATGGGTGCGTACCCGGGCCGAGACGATCACCGGGTTGACTGGCTTGGTGATAAAATCCACCGCGCCAATTTCAAAGCCCTGGGCTTCTTCCGCTTCCTCTATTTGGGAGGTCACGAAAATAACCGGAATATCCCGGGTATCCGGATCGGCTTTCAGTCGGCGACACACCTCATGGCCACTGATCCCCGGCATGATCACGTCCAGCAGTATGATGTCCGGGCGCTGCTCCCGACAAACGGTGATCGCCTGCTCTCCACTCGTCGCCATCAGCACTTCAAATTCGTCCCGAAACACCTGATGTAGCACCCGTATGTTCACCGGCTGATCGTCCACAATCAGGATCCGTAACGGGCCTACCGGATGGGGAAAGGCATCCAGCAATTGTGTCAGATTCATAAAGCCTCCAATCGTTCGCGTACTATTCTGCTCGCAGCGGCGAAGTCCAGATTCTGGACGTCGGCGGCCAGCACTTCCCGCCGGTCGCTCACCGACTCGAGTACCGAAGCCGACAGCCGCTCAAAGTAGTCGATGGCGTCCATATTCCCCGCTTCCAGCAGCGCCAGCAGCTGTTCGAGTTGTTTTTTGGTGCAGTCCCCTGTGGCCTCCCGGGTGTCAGGCATCGCCTCGAGGTTGGCCACCGGCTCGGCAGCCGTCACCTGCCTGCTTACGGCTTCAAGCAGGGCCATCCGCTCTTGCGCCAGCTGTTCTTTCAAGACAGACAGGCCGGCTGCATTCAGCGAGGAAAAGACCTGCTCCCTATTCTGATCGCCTAGCTGTTGCTCGAGCGCCGACAGCCGGGCGGCAAAGGTTGCTGCCCCCATGGTGCCCGCCGCCCCCCTGAAGGTGTGCAGCGTCGCCGCCGCCGCCGGATCCCGCTCTCGAACATGGCGTTCCAGCTCATCAAACAACGCGCCGGCCTCTTCCTCGAACCCCATCAGCAGTCGTTGATACAGATGTGCATCCCCACCGAAACGGCGGATAATAACGTCGACGCTCTCACCTGATCCAGCCTGCCGTTCAGCTGGCTGCTCGGCGGCCGGATCGCCGTTGTCGGAGCAAAATGAAAGCAGCACGGCCACCAGTTGCTCTATATCCACCGGCTTGGCGATATGCGCATCCATGCCCGCGGCCAGACAGGCTCGCTGATCCGCCATGGTCACATTGGCCGTCATCGCCAATATCGGCAGATCCCGGCACGAGTCCTGGATCCGAATACGCCGGGTGGCTTCCAGACCGTCGATGTCGGGCATTTGCATGTCCATCAGCACCATATCGAACGCCGTCGGCGCCGCAACCACTTTACTAACCCCTTCCAGCCCCCCTTCGGCCAGCGTGACACAGGCCCCTTCACCACGAAGCAATTCGGCAGCGACCTGGCGGTTGAGGGCATTGTCCTCCACCACCAGCAGGCGCAGCCCCTTAAGCCGTTGCCTTAAGGGAGTAGGAATCGTCTTATGCCCCGGCACCACCGTATCTCCTGCCAATGCCTGCCGGACCGAGGTGATCAGTTGCTGCGGCGTCACGGGCTTGGTGAGGAAGTCGACAAAGGCCGGATTCTCCGTCTGCTGGGCCTGAACCAGTTGCTCGCGACCATAGGCCGTGATCATGATAACGGTAGGCAGGTGCTCCTGAGCCAGCGTCCGGATCTTCGCCGCCGCCTCCAGGCCGTTCATGTCGGGCATGGACCAGTCCATCAGCACCAGGTCATAGTGATTGTTTTGTTCTACTTCCAGCAATGCCGCCTGTCCGCTGTTGGCGATGCTCACCTGCCAGCCCTGCTGGCGAGCCACACGGGCCAGAATATCGGCCGACACCAGATGATCGTCCACCACCAGCACCCGCAGCGGTTGCCCGCCCGTCTCGGCCGGAACCAGTGCCGGTACTTCCTCTTCGAGGCCAAACATCACCTCGAACCAGAAGCAGCTTCCCTCGCCCGGTGTGCTGCGTACATGAAGCTCGGAGCCCATGAGGGCCAGCAGACGTTTGCTGATCACCAGCCCGAGGCCGGTGCCGCCGAAACGACGAGCGGTCGAAGCCTCGGCCTGATTGAATCCCTCGAGAATATACTCGAGCTTGTCTTCGGCAATGCCGATACCGGTGTCTGTAACCTCTACCCGCAGTCGCACCCACCCCGGGCTCCGGCTCAGCTCACTGAGGCGAACCACCACCTCCCCCTGCTCGGTGAACTTGATGGCGTTGCCCGCCAGGTTGATCAGGATTTGCTGCAGTCGCAGGCGATCACCAATCAGGCTGCCGGGCAGTGAAGGCGCAAAATCGAACATCAGTTCAACCGGCCTGGTACCCAGGTTACCGGACAGTACCACCGCCAGCTCCTGCATCAGTCCTTCCAGCTCGAATGGATGCGGCTCCAACTGCAGCTTGCCGGCCTCGATTTTGGCATAATCCAGAATATCGTTAAGCAGGCCCAGCAAGGATCTGGCTGCCATGTGTGCCTTGCCGATGTAATCGCTTTGCCGCTGATCCAGCGCCGTCTGCTGCACCAGCTGCAACATGCCCAGCACGGCATTCAAGGGCGTGCGGATTTCATGACTCATGTTGTTGAGAAAGGTCGACTTGGCTGCACTGGCCTCGTCGGCCTCCGCCTTGGCCTGCCGAAGGCCGGTTTCGAGTTCGCGCTGGGGGGTAATGTCTAGGTTGACGCCGGTTACCCGAATAGCCTGACCCTGCTCATCGCGTTCAACCTGGGCACCCGCCTGTATATAGCGTGTGCGGCCATCGGGCAGGACAATGCGAAAAACCAGATCAAAAGAGCTCGTCCCCTGTACCGCCGCTTGCAGGCTGGCAGTCATCATCTCGATATCGTCAAGATGCACCCGATCATGCCAATGTTCGTAGCGGAGCCCGTTATGGCGCAAGGTAACGGGGTAGTCGAATATCTCGAACATCTTGTCGTTCCAGTCCAGCGTATTGTCCGCCAGATGCCAACTCCAGACCCCCAGCCGGGCCGCTTCTGCCGCCATCAGCAACTGATCCCGCACCGCCGTCAATTCGGCTGTTCGCCGAACAACCTCGGCCTCCAGATTGCTGTTGAGGTCGAGGATACGAGCCTCGGCCTCCTTCTGGCTGGTAATATCGCGCACCGTCTTCGAGGCCCCGATGACCAAGCCCTGACTGTTGCAAATCGGTGAGACGGTAACGGAAACATAGAATCGATGCCCGTCTTGTCGCTGACGAATGGTCTCGAAATGGGGAATATGTTCGCCCTTGCTGACCCGAGCAAAAATATTGGCTTCTTCCTGCAGTCGATCATCCGGCACCACCAGACGGGTCAACGACTGACCGATAGCCATCTTGGCGGGATAACCGAATAGTTGCTCGGCTCCCCGGTTCCAACTGGTGATGATCCCATCGAGTGTCTCGCCGATAATGCCATCGGCCGAGCTCTCGACGATGGCCGCCAGCCGCGCCTGCTCGTCCAACACCTGCTGACGACGTTGTCGGCTCAGGTGAGTGGTGCCGATGAGTGACGCCGCCAATACACTGATCAGACACCCCAGCAGAAAAAGGTGCAGCGGAGACCCCGGGTTCAGACCTTGCACAAACGAGGGGTAAGCACTGAACCTGAACTCCCAGCGCCGGCCGTACACCTCGAATTGAACAGCCTCGCTATAAGCGCTGAAGGCCTCTTGGCCATTACTATAGAACCTTTGCTCCTCGCCGGGTTCGGTCACATCAAACAGTTCGAGGTGTACGACATCATCATCCAGGCGCAGAGTGGACAGTACCTCTTCCATCAACAGGGGGGCATAGCTCCAACCCAACGCCTGTTGCTCACGTTCGGCCTCGGTGGCCGGCGTCACACCGCCTCGATAAATGGGCATCAGGATCAGAAAAGATTGTTGTGGCTTGCCGCTGGCCTGTACCAGGGTGATAGGCCCGGTCAGCCGGACCTCCCCCGTGCGTATTGCCGCCTCTGCCGCGTCACGTCGGGTTTTCTCCGAGCCAATATCGAGGCCGACCGCCTCGATATTGCGCCCCACAGGTTCAATATACTGGATGACAAAACGCTCACTCTCGTGGGCGGCCAGCTCTTTTATCCGAAAATCGGGCTGCCCATCGGCTCGCGCCAGCTCGACAAAAGACTCGGTCATGAAGCGTGGTACTCGACGGACAAAACCGAACCCGCGGGCGCCGGGAAACTCTTTATCGATATTCCGCGTGAGGCTGTAGCGATGAAACTGAACACGACTAATACCATGCTCACCCGCCGTCAGCACGGCCCCACGGGCACCGTGTAAACCGTACAGATAACGCTCGAGGCGATTTTGGATCGCCAACTTGGTTTCTGCTGCGGCGTCGGTTACCGCCTCCTGCGCCCGCTGTTCATTGCTTTGATCGAGTTGCCAGGCCAGAAATATGCTGACCGCCAGCCCGATAACCAGGGTAAGCAATGACCAACGATTCCTGATAAAGCCAAAATGTAGCTTCAATGTATCGATTCCTTTCGCGGTAGGGCAGGTGAGTAGAACCAGGGGTTACCGCAATAGCTCACCCGACAGACTCATAGGGATGGAGTGCTACTGTAGAAAAAAAGGCTCTATATGAAAACCTTTTATGGTCGAAACTGGCAGCATGACAAGTTTGAAACAAGATGGGGCTGAGGCGCTGAAACGAAAAAACCCGCTGATTGCTCAGCGGGTTTTTCTGGAATATGGCGGTGAGGGAGGGATTCGAACCCTCGATACGTTGCCGTATACACACTTTCCAGGCGTGCTCCTTCAGCCACTCGGACACCTCACCATATTGTTGTGTTTTTTGATGACTGGTGTCACTTTCACCAGTTTATTATCTGTGGATTCATGTCCTCGGGCTGACGTAGCACGCTACGTGACTTACACCCCGGCTTTGCCGCTTGGCAGCCACTCGGACACCTCACCATCATTTTTTATTTTTCTTGCCGCCTGTCCGTTACCGTCCTCGGCGAGCGGGGCGTATAGTAGGCAAGCCGCTGGCGGGGTGCAATCTTTTTTTGCCTGCGCCGGAACCGTTTGCACAATATTACGCCACTGTGGTGTGTACCCGCTTGCCGACCGGCCGGGACAGGCGACGACGACGGGTGACTCTGGCATAATGGCGGCCCGGTTTTTTTCAGGTAAATTAGGACAATAATGACGGCAACAGCAGCTTTAACTCAGCTTAACGAACGCTTTCGGGGCTATTATCCGGTGGTGATCGACGTGGAAACCGGTGGTTTCAATGCCAGAACCGACGCCCTGCTGGAAATTGCCGCCATTACCCTGAAAATGGACAAAGATGGCTGGCTGGTGCCGGATCAGACCTTTCATTTTCATGTCTCTCCCTTCGAAGGCGCCAACCTCGAGCCCGCAGCCCTCGCCTTTACCGGCATAGATCCCTATAGCGCCTTGCGCGGGGCCGTGACCGAGCAGGAAGCCCTGGAGCAGATCTTCAAGGGTATTCGCAAAGGGCTCAAGGCCAACAAGTGTCAGCGTGCCATCGTCGTGGCCCACAACGCTTCCTTCGATCACGGCTTCGTGATGGCGGCGGCAGAGCGGGCAGGCATCAAACGCAATCCCTTTCATCCTTTCGCCACCTTCGACACCGCTACCCTGGCGGGCCTGGCGTTAGGGCAAACGGTACTGGCCAAAGCCTGCAAGGCCGCCGGCATGAACTTCGACAACAAAGAAGCACACAGCGCCCTCTACGACACCCAAAAAACCACGGATCTGTTCTGCCGTATCGTCAACCGCTGGAAGGAACTGGGTGGCTGGCCTCTGGCCCCCGTCGAGAGCGATATAAAGAACGAAGAAAACGACGATGGCGTAAGCGAGTCGACACCTTCGCTATGAGACACTTCTGCCCGCGACCCGACGCCAAGCCGGCCGGGTCGTGGGCCTGGTGATACCCTTCGCATTTAATAACTGATTTATTTGGTTGCTCTGCGAAGGTCGGTATTCAGGAAGAGGCTACCGTGGCCGGTACCTCCAGGTGTCCGGTTCTGACCCACAGCCGGGTGCCGGCCTGTGTCTTCAGCACCGGTTCGGCGCCAGAAGGAAACCGCAACCAGCTCAGCGCCGGATAATCCGAACTCCCGTCACGCAAGCATCCTTCCAGCACCAGAATTTCCAGCCCGTGTCGATAACAGCAGGATGGGAAGGCGCCATCTTCGGGAAAGTGCAGCACGCTGGTATGCACACCGCCATGATGGTGCAGCGGCAGCCGGCGATACCCCTGAGCGCCGGTTATCCATAATCTCTGCTCGGGCAGTATCTTCAACCAGGCATCGTCATCTTCAGCAAACTGGTTCAGCTTGACGAAAATCACGCACCCCTCGCGGGTGAAGGATCCGTGACGGCTACCGGGCGGATTCCGCACATAGCTGCCGGCGGGGTAATCGCCGTGTTCATCGGAAAAGATACCTTCCAGCACCCAGAATTCTTCACCCATGGGATGCAGATGTTCGGGAAAGTGAGCGTCTGGCTCAAACCGCACCAGGCTGGTGACATGGCCGCTTTCGGCCTGTTGGCGTTCCAGCGGATAGCGCCATACGCCCGCGGCAGGCGACGGCTGCCAGCGGCTGACATCGTAATCAAGAGAAAGGGGTTGGGAGAAATTCATGTTCAGCATCGGTTCATGTCCCGACAGACGAGGGTAGCTTCATCCTCGCCTGCCCTCACGTTTGGGTCAAGCAGGAAACGGCGTGCGGCATGAAGCGCCCATTTATGCGGCGCAAACCCGCAAACGACTCGACGTTTGCGGGCACGGCGTTATCACCTGAACGTCTCGCGTGCTCTGATCCGCCAGCGGCCCCGGCGGTTACAAAACACTGCAAGCTTACGGCTTATGGCTTATGGCTGTAGTCAGATACCGATACCCCTCGCCCTCGGCCACGAAGGTCAGCCGATGGCTGATGCAACCTGGTGCATCCTCTTGATGATGCGATACAAACAGCAGCTGAGTGCTGCCTTCGGCCACCAGCAGATCGATCCAGCGTTTGACCCAATGCCGGTTGAAGCTGTCCAACCCCTGCAGCGGCTCGTCCAGGATCAGTATGGGTGGATGCTTGACCATGGCGCGGGCAATCAGCAGCAGCCGTTGCTGACCGTAAGACAGATGACGGAACGGCTCGTTGGCCATGTCCTGCATGCCGAGCAGGCTCAGCCATTGATCGACCAGCGCCAGCTGGGCATCACCCGGCTGTTGATAGACGCCGATGGAGTCGAAGAAACCGGACAGGATCACCGCCCTGGGGGTGGCGGTGACGCGGTAATCCTGTTGCATGCTGGTGCTGACATAGCCGATGTGCTGTTTGATGTCCCAGATGCTCTCGCCGCTGCCCCGTCGATGCCCGAACAGGGTCAGATCGTTGCTGTAACCCTGGGGATGATCGCCGGTAACCAGACTCAGAAGGGTCGACTTTCCGGCGCCATTGGGACCGATGATCTGCCAGTGCTGGCCCGGATCTACCTGCCAGTTCAGGCCGGTAAGAATACGCTTGTCACCATAGCCGACCTCGATATCACGCATGATGATACGCGGGGTATCGGCATCCAGTACCCGGCGTTGTGCGTCCGGGTCTGCCGGTGGCAGTGCCTGAGTCGCGTTTTCCATTGCCGCCAGATGGCTCAGTTGCATCAGCTCGGCCGATGCCGCCACCTCGGCGCGCGGACCGGCCAGGCTCAGTTCACAATCGGCCAGAATGCCGAGCCGGCCGGAGAAGTCGGGAATTTCCTCGAAACGGTTGAGGATCAGTACCAGGGTCTGCCCCGCCGTCGCCAGCTCCTGCAGCAGGGTCATCAGGTCCCGGTGCGACGCCACGTCCAGGCCGTCGAAGGGCTCGTCCAGGATAAGCAGCTCCGGCCGCTGCAACAGGGCCCGGCACAGCAGCACCTTGCGAGTTTCACCGGTTGAAAGATGGCGAAACCCCCGGTCCAGCAGCGACTGAATACCGAAACGTGCGGCCAGCAGCTCCAGTTCGTCCGCATCGCCCCCGGCTTCCAGCATGATCTGGCGAGCGCTGTGCCCCTCGTCCTGATAGTCGAGCAGGTCGCTCTCGTCCTCTTCCCGTTCCCGGTCGGCCAGTTGCTGCAGCTGCTCGAAGGACACCCACTCTATATGATCGAAACCGTTGTCGGCCTCCCCGCCCAGCTGTGTCAGCTCGCCGGCCAGGGCGCGGGCCAGCGCCGTTTTGCCGCTGCCATTGGCACCAACAAAGCTCCAGCATTGCCCGGCGTCCAACTCAAGCGCCTTGACGGACAGGCGATGATGTTCGCTGATGGCGAAGTCGGCGTTACTGATACGAATGGCAGTCATGGGATCAAAATTCCTTCTCGATGAATCATAAAAAGGCACATCATCGACAACCCGGCTCTGTGATGCAAGTAACAATATGCGCCACTAAATCCTTAATTGTGAGCCAGCACGCAACCGAAGACGGCAGAACAAGCTAACGTTTAAAGGTCTTTTTTCATCGAGGTATTCATATGCGCTATCACCCGGACCTGCTCAACGAACTGAATCTGCTGTTGCATTTCAATCTCGATACCACCCAGCAAGGCATCAAGGTACATAGCGATGCCGAGCCGTCGTTGATTGCCGCCGCCAGACGCCTGCATGAGAAGGGGCTGAGCACCCAGCCAGATGGCGGCTACCTGACCGACCTGGGCCGTGAGGCCAGTGAACACGCCCAGGCGCTGCTGACACTGCTGCGCGAACCCGCCACCGCCTGAAATTTTCTGACGGCGCCTGAATGACGCGTCGCTTTCATCACCCATAAAAAATGCCGGCAATGGCCGGCATTTTTATTTCATTCGAATCGCAAAAGGCTTACAGGCCGCTGGCGTTCTCGGTCAGGTACTTGGCTACGCCTTCGGTAGATGCTTCCATACCTTTTTTGCCTTTTTCCCACTGAGCCGGGCACACTTCACCGTTGGTCTCGTGGAATTCCAGGGCGTCGACCATGCGCAGCATTTCGTCGATGTTACGACCCAGCGGCAGATCGTTAACCACCTGGTGACGTACCAGGCCGCTCTTGTCGATCAGGAAAGAACCGCGGAAGGCCACACCGGCTTCCGGATGCTCAACGTCATAGGCCTTGCAGATGTCGTGCTTGACGTCGGCAACCAGCGGGTATTTCACCTGGCCGATACCACCGTTTTCCACGGAGGTGTTACGCCATGCGTTGTGGCTGAACTGGGAATCGATGGACACGCCGATCACTTCCACGCCACGCTTCTGGAATTCTTCAAAGCGATGATCGAAGGCGATCAACTCTGAAGGACATACGAAGGTGAAGTCCAGTGGGTAGAAAAACACCACGGCTGCTTTGCCCTTGGTGAATTCCTTGAAGTTGAAGTTATCAACGATTTCGCCATTACCCAGTACAGCAGCAGCGGTAAAGTCGGGGGCCTGACGGCCTACCAATACGCCCATGTCTATCTCCTTGGTGATTACACTAATGGGTTTCCAGGAAACCACGTCGTTCGATTACACAGTATATGGGCGCCTGCGGCCAAACCCAAGGGGCAGCACACGCGATATGTTGCCGGTTGCGCAAAGTTTCAGCGGCGATGAATGCAGATTGTCGACAAAAAAGCTCGACATTCCGGGCTGAATTCGCAAACTAGCCCCCCTTAGTTTTCCTCTGCAAAAAAATACCATAAGGATATTCAATGAATCCTGTTGTCGTCGCCGTCTGCCTGATGCTGGCCCTTAGCCTGCTACGCATCAACGTGGTGATCTCTCTCGCCCTCAGCGCCCTGGTCGGTGGCATGGTCGGTGGCCTGTTACTGACCGACGCCGCCAAAATCTTTGCCGATGGTCTCGGTGGTGGTGCCACCATCGCCCTGAGCTACGCCATGCTGGGCGCCTTTGCCGTGGCCATTGCCCGCTCCGGCATTACCGATTTACTGGCGGTCAAGGTCATCAAGGCCCTGGGCCAGAACGCCACGGCCGGCCGCGTACTGTGGATCAAGGCCATGCTGTTGTGCGCCCTGTTGCTGGTCGCCATTTCATCCCAGAACCTGATCCCCATTCATATCGCCTTTATTCCCATCCTGGTGCCGCCGCTGCTGCATGTGATGGCCAAGCTCAAACTGGATCGTCGTGCCGTGGCCTGTGTGCTGACCTTCGGCCTGACCGCCACCTACATGATGCTGCCGGTCGGCTTTGGCGGTATTTTTCTCAATAACATCCTGCTGGCTAACCTGATCGAAAACGGCGTGGCCGTGAGCAAGTCGATGCTGCCCACCGCCATGGCCATTCCGGTTGGCGGCATGTTCCTGGGATTGCTGGTGGCCCTGTTCATCAGCTACCGCAAGCCGCGCCTTTATGATGAAAGCAAGATACTGGCTGTCGAGCCCGAGCATATTCAGATCAACGTTTTCCATATCGGCATCGCCGTAGTGGCCATTCTGAGCGCCCTGAGCCTGCAGCTGTACAGCGACTCCATCATTCTCGGCGCCATGGTCGGCTTCGTGATTTTCACCCTGGGTGGCGTCATCAAATACAAGGAAAGTCAGGACGCCTTTACCCAGGGGGTGAAGATGATGTCGCTGATCGGCTTTATCATGATTGCCGCCGCCGGTTTTGCCGCCGTGATGAAGGCGACCGACGGCATCGGCTCCCTGGTACAGGCGGTCGACTCGGTGCTGGGTGACAACAAGGCACTGGCGGCCCTGGCCATGCTGGTGGTGGGGCTCTTTATCACCATGGGCATCGGCTCGTCGTTTTCCACCATTCCCATTATCGCCCCCATCTATGTGCCGCTGTGCATAGCGCTGGGCTTTTCGCCGCTGGCGACCCTGGCCATTATCGGCACCGCCGGCGCCCTGGGTGATGCGGGCTCTCCCGCCTCCGACTCCACCCTGGGCCCCACTTCGGGCCTGAATGCCGATGGCCAGCACGATCACATATGGGACTCGGTAGTACCGACCTTCCTGCACTACAACCTGCCGCTGGTCGGTTTCGGCTGGGTTGCGGCCATGGTGCTTTAAGCCACGAACACGTAAAACAGCGACATCTGCACGACCACAATTTCATGCCGGGCAAGCCCCGGCATTTTTCTGCCTGCCAGATCTCACAGCTTATGGCGTGCAAAGAGGCAACAGGGTTGCCTCCTCCGACACGCTTCTGGCCCATCCATGGGCCGCTCAGCAAATACCATCCCTGGTATTTGACGGTCGGCTGAGGCAATCCCTGCCGCCTATTTTTAACCTCTGAGTCATCGGATGATAACGCCAACAGACGCCGGGGCATCAAGGAGGGCAAAGGGATCTGCTCCGTCGACCATCACATGACAGGGATGTCATGTGCTGAGCGTCACAAGGAGGTGCTTGAGCGAGTCAGCGGAGCGGGCCTTTTGTCCGACGTTTACGCCGATCATTTGTTTCGTGGGATTGATATCACATCTCACATCTATCGCCACGTCAGATCAGGGAGCGCAGCAGGCCCCGTAGCCACTGCAATGCCGGCTGGCGGTCGTGTAGCGGATGCCAGACGCAGTTGAGATGATAGGCCGGCAGATCTTCCGGCAGTGTTACCCGTTTCAGCGGCAGCGCCTCGGCCAGCATTTCTGCCACCTTATGGGGCAGAATCAGCAGGTGATCACTCTGACTGACGATGGCCGCCGCCGACATGTAGCTCTGGCTGTTGACCGAGATGCTGCGTTTCAGATCCTGGCTTGCCAGCCAGGTATCGACGATGGACTCCCGGGTGCCCAGAGGTGAATGAAACACATGGGGCAGCCCGGTCAGCTGCGCCAGGGTTATCTGCTCGGTCACCACCGGGTGCTCCCGCGCCACCAGCCCCGCCAGCGGCTCGGTCAGCCAGGTTTCGGTACGCAGCGATCCCGGTACCTGCATGTATTCATCGAAACCCAGCACCAGATCCACCTCGCCGTTGGCCAGCGCCTGCTCGGGTAGCCGGTCCCGCAGTATCCCGATTTCGATACGCACGCCCGGGGCTTCGGTCTGCAAACGGCGGATCAGGGGCGGGATCAGCACACACTCGACGTAATCGGTAGTGCTGAGCACGAAACGTCGGTTCGAGGTAGCCGGTACGAAGCTGTCTTCCCGCCCCAGCTCCTGTTCGAGCAGCTCCAGGGCCTGCCGCACGGCCTGATGCAGGGCCTGGGCCCGTCCGGTCGGCTGCATGCCGGTGGCGCTGCGCACCAGCAGCGGATCTTCGAAAAACTGTCGCAGCCGGTTAAGCGCATGACTCATGGCGGGCTGGCTGATAAAACACTGCTGGGCCGCCCGGGTGACGTTGCGCTGGGTCATGAGGGCATCAAAGGCCAGCAACAGGTTAAGGTCGAGCTGATGCAGCTTCATCTTTATTCACCAGATAAATAATTAAATTAATACTATTCATTTGATGGATGATAACGCAAGGGGCACACTGCGATCTGAAGGGTCGAGTTGTTGATAAATGAGTGACGCGCAGCACGTCGACCAAAGGAACAGCCCCGCCGACTCGCTGCGAATACATCCATGCAAGATCGGACATGCTATCTGACCGTCAGGGACGGTGGGAATGCCGGAAAGGCAGGAGCATGTTACGGTCGGCGGAGCAGATCCCTTTCTCCTCCCCCAGCTACAATATGCTGACAATTTAACGAGTTAAGGAGTTGATTATGGCAATGGTTACCGTGGCCGCTACCCAGATGGCCTGCAGCTGGAACAAAGAAGAAAACATCAATCGTGCCGATAAGCTGGTACGTGAAGCAGCCACCCAGGGGGCACAGATTATCCTTATTCAGGAACTGTTCGAAACGCCCTATTTCTGCATCGACCAGAGCCCCGAGCACTTCGCCCTGGCTCATGACGTCGACAACAGCCCGCTGATCCGTCATTTTCAGGCGCTGGCCAAAGAGCTGGCCGTGGTGCTGCCGCTGAGCTTCTTCGAGAAAGCCGGTAACGCCTATTACAACTCCCTGGTGGTGATCGACGCCGATGGCAGCGTGCTGGATCTGTACCGCAAGACCCATATTCCCAATGGTCCGGCCTATCAGGAAAAACAGTTCTTCACCCCCGGCGACACCGGCTTCAAGGTGTGGCAGACCCGCTATGCCAAAATTGGCGTGGGCATCTGCTGGGATCAGTGGTTCCCGGAAACCGCCCGCAGCCTGGCGCTGATGGGTGCCGAGCTGATTTTCTATCCGACCGCCATCGGCTCCGAGCCCGCCTATCCCGAGATCGACAGCCAGCCGCACTGGACCCGTACCCAGCAAGGCCATGCCGCCGCCAACCTGGTACCGGTCATCGCCTCCAACCGTATCGGTACCGAACAGAGCAAATACATCGACGGCCTCGAGATGACCTTCTACGGCTCTTCCTTTATCGCCGATCAGTTCGGTGAGCTGGTGGCACAGGCAGACAAGACCACCGAAGGCGTGCTGGTGCACAGCTTCGATCTGGAAGACATCGCCAAAACCCGTATCAGCTGGGGCCTGTTCCGGGATCGCCGTCCGGCCATGTATCACACCCTGCAGACCTCCGACGGCAAGCAGCAGGGAGGTCGCTGATGGACGCACTCAAGGGTTTTCACATGCCCGCCGAATGGGCTCCCCAGCAGGCGGTATGGATGATCTGGCCGCACAGGCCCGATAACTGGCGCGAGCAGGGTAAACCGGCTCAGGCCACCTTTGCCAGGCTGGCCGAGGCCATTGCCGCCGCCACGCCTGTATATATGGCGGTACCGGCAGAAGAAATGGACAAGGCAAGGCAATTGATGCCGCCACAGATCAACCTGGTGGCCATCGACAGCGACGACGCCTGGGCCCGGGATACCGGTCCTACCGTGGTCATCAACGGCAAAGGCGAGGCCGCCGGCATCGACTGGATGTTCAACGCCTGGGGCGGCCACGAAGAAGGCCTCTATTATCCCTGGGAAAAGGATCAGGCCATGGCCGGCGCCATGCTGGCCCATCAGCAACTGCCGGTGCACAAGGCACCACTGGTGCTGGAAGGCGGCTCCATTCACGTGGATGGCGAAGGCACCCTGCTGACCACCGCCGAGTGTCTGCTCAACCCCAATCGCAATCCGGACTACACCCGGGAAGACATAGAGCAGCAGCTGAGAGAGTACCTGGGCGTCAGCCATTTTATCTGGCTGCCGCACGGGGTCTATCTGGACGAAACCAATGGCCACATCGACAACATGGCCTGTTTCGCCCGCCCCGGTGAGGTAATACTGCACTGGACCGATGACAAGAGTGATCCTCAGTATGCCCGCTCACAGGCGGCATACAAGGTGCTGAGCCAGGCCCGGGACGCCAGGGGGCGCGCCTTGAAGATATGGAAACTGCCCCAGCCCGGCCCCCTGTTTATCACCAGGCAGGAAGCCGCCGGCGTGGCTCCCGGCGCCGGTGTGCCCAGGGTTGCCGATGAGCGGATGGCGGCCTCTTATGTCAATTTCCTGATCACCAACAACCGGCTGGTGTTTCCGCTGCTGGACGAGCGTACCGACGACGAGGCCCGCCGGATACTGGAAACCATCTTCCCGGAGCTGGAAGTGGTCGGGGTTCCGACCCGGGAAATCCTGCTCGGCGGCGGCAATATCCATTGCATCACCCAGCAGATCCCGGCGGTGTAACACCGGGCGTGAGGCGTATGGAGGTGCCCATGCTTCGCAGGGCCTGCCGACGCAAGTGGTATCGACAGATGATGATATCGCAATAAAAAGCCCCGTTAACCGAGTCGGTTAACGGGGCTTTTTTGTATCGCAATCGCGGTTATCGCACTACTGGGGCCGCACGCTGCCCTTGAGGCCGGTGAGCCGCTCCAGCGCCGACAATTGCTGTTCCAGACGTGCTTTGCTGTCGGGCCCCACCCAGACCCGGTTCAGCTCACCCTGACGGGGTACCGACGGGGTGGTCTGAGCCCGATAACCGGATGCTCGCAGTTTTCTGACCAGCGCATTGACGTTATCCGCATTGCGAAACGCTCCCAGCTGAACCACATAGTCTCCCTGCTGCGGCGCTACCTGCGTAATGACCGGTGCCGGTTTTATGATCGGTGCGGGTTTCACCACCGGGGCCGGCCTGGGCG
This sequence comes from Oceanisphaera submarina, assembly GCF_046521305.1. Taxonomy (NCBI): domain Bacteria; kingdom Pseudomonadati; phylum Pseudomonadota; class Gammaproteobacteria; order Aeromonadales; family Aeromonadaceae; genus Oceanisphaera; species Oceanisphaera submarina. Next base: position 366,796 of record NZ_JBKGFN010000001.1, read on the forward strand.
CAGGTACGGGTTTCGGCTCGGGTTTAGGTTCTGGTTTCGGCTCTGGCTTAGAGACCGGCTTAGGCGCCACCGGCGGTGCCTCTTTGGCCTGTTCCAGCGACCAGACCTCCGGCTTGGCCTCCGCCGACACCGGCTGGCCGGCCGTTACCTGCTCACCGTCCGTCTGCTGCTCGGCGGCGGGCGGTGCCATCACTACGGGGCGGGCCGGTTCGAGTTCCGGGCGCAGCGGTATGGTGACCGCCTCATCGGGGACCAGCTGTTGTTTGCCATCCAGCAGATCGGGCAGAAAAATAACGCCCAGCGCCACCAGAATGACGGTACCCACTAATCGATGCTGAAATTGTGTCGCCAAAGCGCCCTTCCTCACTTGCTGCCAGTTATGCCGTTGGTTATCTTCTGCTCGCCAGCACCTCGGCAACGGTAAAGAAGGAGCCGAAGGCGATGATGATGTCCTGCTCATCCGCCTGCGCTTCTGCCGCCGCCAATGCAGCCGTGACCGAGTCGAAACAGGTGCCCGCTTGCCGTTCGGCCAGCTCGGCCGCACTGGCACCGCGAGGGCCGCCGAGACTGGCCAGATACCAGTCGTCGACCAGGTCACGCAAGGGGGCCAGGCTGGCGGCAATGTCCTTGTCCTTGAGCATGGCCACCACAGCCAGGCAGCGACCGCCGCCCTTGATACCGGCTAGCCGGCTGGCCAGGTAGCCGGCCGACTCCGGGTTATGGGCCACGTCCACCCACAGCCTGGGTGTCAGCTGCTGCAGGCGGCCGCTCAGGCTGGCCTGTTGCAGCCCCGTCTTTATCGCCTCGATATCGAGGGAAAACGGCGACAACGCCAGGGTCGCCAATGCCGTTGCCGCGTTCATCAGCGGCAGACTCGGCAACGGCAGGGTGTCCAGACTCAGGCCCAGGCCCTGAAAACACCACTCATCATCCAGCGCCTGCCATTGATAATCCCGCCCGGTGCAACTCAGCGGGGTTCCCAGCTGCTCGGCATGGACCAGCAGGCTGGCCGGAGGGTGAGCATCGCCGCACACCGCCGGCTTGCCGGCGCGGAAAATACCGGCTTTTTCGAAGCCGATGCTTTCCCGGTCAAAGCCCAGCCAGTCGGTATGATCGAGCGCCACCGTGGTGACCACCGTCTGATCCGACGCCACCACATTGGTGGCATCCAGCCGGCCACCCAGCCCCACTTCCAGCAACACCACCTCGGGCGCCGCATCACGGAACAGCCACAGCGCCGCCAGGGTGGTGAACTCGAAGTAGGTCAGTGCCACCTCGGCCCGGGCCGTTTCTACCGCGGCAAAGGCGGCACAAAAGGCGTCTGCCGCCGGGCTGACACCGTTGATACGCACCCGTTCGCGATAATCGACCAGATGAGGAGACGAATAGACACCGACGCTATGACCACCGGCGCGCAGCATGGCCTCGAGCAGGGCGCAGGTGGTGCCCTTACCGTTGGTGCCGCCGACGGTGATCACATGGCTTGGCAGGCTGAGCAGATCCAGCCTGCCGGCCACCAGCGCCATGCGCTCCAGCCCCAGCTCGATATGAGCCATGTTGAGGCTTTCCAGTACGACCAGCCAGTCGGCAAGCGATCGGCTGCGAGAGTCCACGAGGCTGCTCATCAGAACTCGGCCGGCTCCTGATTCATCAACTTGCCGATGAGTCCTGCCAGCTTGTCGCGCATTTCACGACGATCGACAATCATGTCGATGGCGCCATGCTCCAGCAGGAATTCGCTGCGCTGGAAACCTTCGGGCAGTTTTTCCCGTACCGTTTGTTCGATGACGCGCGGACCGGCAAAACCGATCAGTGCCTTGGGCTCGCCGACGTTCACATCGCCCAGCATCGCCAGACTGGCAGATACGCCACCCATGGTCGGATCGGTCAGCACCGAGATATACGGCAGACCCGCCTGTGACAAACGATTGAGTGCGGCACTGGTCTTGGCCATCTGCATCAGTGAGAACAGGGCTTCCTGCATGCGGGCACCACCGGAGGCGGAGAAACACACCAGGGCCCGGTTTTCTGCGATACAGGCATCAACCGCCTTGATAAAGCGCGCCCCCACTACCGAAGCCATGGAGCCGCCCATGAAGGAGAATTCAAAGGCACAGGCCGCCACCGGCAGGCCTTTGAGGGTGCCGGTCATCACCACTATGGCGTCTTTTTCGTTGCTGTTTTTCTGAGCGGCGCTGAGGCGGTCCTTGTATTTCTTGGAGTCTTTGAACTTGAGCACATCCTGGGGCTCGAGTTCGGCACCCAGCTCGACACGACCATCCTGATCGAGGAACTTGTCCAGTCGCATCCGACCGCCAATGCGCATGTGGTGATCGCACTTGGGACAGACTTCCAGGTTGCGATCCAGCTCGGCACGGTACAAAACCTGCTCGCAATTGGCGCACTTGGTCCAGACCCCTTCCGGAATGTTATGACGACGAACACCGATGTTCTTATTCTTGGGAAGAATTTTCTCAAGCCAACTCATGGAAATCCTTAGCGTTATTGCATCGTTATTGCAGCTTTGTCACTGCATGGTTATTGCAAGACAATTGCATCGTTATCACGCAGTCTGGTCAGATTGGACGTTCGGTAATCGGCCTACCATCACCGTTACCCGGTGCTGCTCGCCGTTACCCCGCCCTCTGCCAGCCTGGTTGCCGGGCGTTCCCTTTCGGGGCGCCCGAGGCGTTATGGCTGGCATTAAACCATATATCTGCATGCGCGTTGATAAAAAACTTAAGCCTGCCGGTACTGGTCCTACCCCGATCAGCGCAACTGATCCGGTAGCCATAATGGTCCCGGAGGAGCATCCGGCAACCCATGGTGCTCCGGGTAGTCTACCGCCACCAGATAAAGTCCGCCCGCCTTGGCGGTGGGCCCGGCCAGGTTACGGTCGCGCCCTTCCAGTACTTCCTGCACCCAGGCAACACTTTCTTCTCCCATCCCCACCTTCAACAGCGTGCCGGTAATGTTGCGCACCATATGATGCACAAAGGCGTTGGCCTTGATGTCGAGCACCACATAATGACCATAGCGCTGTACGGTCAGGTGCATGATGTTGCGATTGGGGCTATGCGACTGGCACTGCATGGCACGAAAAGAGGTAAAGTCGTGCTCGCCCAGCAGATACTGGCCCGCCTCATGCATTTTCTGCACATCAATATCACCCACATAATGGCTGACGCCGCTACCATGAATGGCGGGCCGCATATTGTGGTTGAAAATAATGTAGCGATAGCGACGGGCGGTGGCGCTGAAGCGCGCGTGAAAGTCGTCACCCATCGTCTTGACCCACCGCACCGCAATATCGGACGGCAAATTCGCGTTCATGCCCAGGGTCCAGGCTCCGGCCTGCCTGTCGGCATGGGTATCAAAGTGCACTACCTGGCCGGTACCGTGCACACCGGCGTCGGTGCGGCCGGCACACTGTATGCTAATCGGATGATCGGCAATTCTGGACAAGGCTTTTTCCACCTCAGCCTGAACGCTGGGGACTTCTCGTTGCCGTTGCCAGCCATAATAACGGCTGCCGTCATACTCGATGCCAAGGGCAATGCGCATAATCAGTTCCAAGGGTAAAAAGGACGGCAATTATACCCGTTACCGAGTCAAATTGAAGAACCGGCCTCGGAACGAGGCCGGTGAAAGGAAATCAGCGCCTGGCCAACCGTTGCAACAGCTTTTGTGCGTCGCTCTGTTGTTCTTCATTGCCCCGTTCCAGCGCCTCGTTCAGCAGTTCGCGTGCGCTGTCGATATCGTCGATTTCGATATAGGCCCGAGCCAGATCCAGCTTGGCGCCCATGCCTCCCTCATCGAGATCGATATCCACACTCTGCCCCTGCCCGAGCACACCGGCATAGTCATCCAGCTCCAGATCCAGTTTGCGCTCAAATTCACGCTCAGGTCCGTCACTCAGATCCGCTTCGGCCATCAGCTGGTCCACCGAGACATAATCGGTATCGACAGCCTGCTGCTGTAATGTCGGCTCGGGTTCCAGGGGTGCACTCTGTTCCTCGGCCGGCGCCGGCGCTTCGGTATTGAGCAGCAGCTCATCAATATCGTCGCTTGGTACCTGCGTCTCCGGTGGAGTATCGTCTGCCGCCATTTCATCTTCGAACAGCAGCTCCTCGGCGCCCTTGCCGGTGAGCTGACTGCGACTGTCTGCCAACGCGACTTCGTCATCGAACAACGTCTCTGACAGCGCCTCGGACGTCACGGCCGCCTCGGACGTCGACGCCATCGGTTCGGCTTCGTCCTCTTCCATCCGCTGTTGCTCTTCGAGGAACCGGGCGAAGGCATCTTCGTCGATTTCCTGCGCCGGCAAATCAACAGCCATAGGCCCGGATTCCGGTTCGGTGGCAACCGTCGGCTCGGGTTCCGGTTCGGCAGAGAACAAGTCATCAAACTCGTTGCGCTCGTCGTCCATCATCGCCGAGGTGCTCTCGGACAACTCCTGCTCCTGCTCGGCCAGATCCCGCCGTACTCGCTTACGCCACCACAGGGTAAACATCGCCAGCAACAACAAGGCCGGCAAAGTCAGTATCAGCGCCAGATTCAGCGGATTGGACAATAGTTCGTTACCCATGCCGGCCTGGCTGGGCGCAGACTCGGGCGCTGCCTCTGCGGCCCGGCCCTGTTTCAATTCTTCCACCTCGGCCGTTAACCGGGTCAGACCTTGACGCAGTAGCTGATTGTTATCCGCCAGGTTAGCCAGCTGCTCGTTGGACATGGCAACCTGTTCACGTAGCTCGTCCATCAGTTGCAGCTGCAGCCGGGACAACGCCATCTCTTCGGCCTGTTCTGGCGCCGGAGGGGGAGCGATGACCGCAGGCACAACCGGGGCCGCCTTGGGCTCACTTAGTCCACTGGCGTCGCTATCGGCCGACCGGGTAATCGTACTGGCTGGCACGGTCGCCTGCTGCACCGGCGGCACCGCCGCCACTGGAGGCGTCTCCTGCACGGGCAACTCATCTGGCGCCGGCGTGACCACGGCGGGTGACACCGGCCTCGGCCGGGCGACAGCCTGCGCAGGTTTCGCTGTCGGAGCAGGTTTCGGGGCGGTGGCGGCCCGCGTTACGCTGCGGTTACCCTGTCGGCTTAAACGGCGAAACTCCACCTCGGCGTCACGCGGCGAGCGCTGGCGAGCCTGCGACTCTGTCGGCAGCCGCAAGCGCGCACCACGCTGCAGGTAATTGATATTACCGCGCACAAACGCCTGGGGATTGAGGTGGTAGAGCGCCACCATGGTCTGCTGCACCGTCACCGGCGCCCGGGTATGGCGGGCGGCAATGGCCCAGAGGGTATCGGTGCTCTGCACCGGGCCGTAACGGCCGGGGCTCGCCACCGGCTGAGAGGCTGACGGCTGAGAGGCTGACGGCTGAACCGGCGCGGCGGCAGGTGCAGGTGACGCCGATTCCGGCCCTCTGAGTTCGATATAGAATTCACTCTGGGCCATTGCCGGGGCTATGCAGGCCAGCCACCCGGCCAGACCAAAACCGATATGGGGTCTGAATCGTTTCATTATGTCTCTTGTATCCTTTTCCTGACGCGGAACCGGTTCGTCCGGCGGTCGAGGCGGGCTATGTCACCAGTGTAGAAAAAAACAGTGCCAATAGGAACTTATCTGTCCGCTTTCTCTATTAACCGGCTATCGGCACCCGGCCTTCAAACTTTAAAGCCCAATGCTTCGCCAGCGTCGGTCATTCCCGACAGTAGTACGGAGCCCAGCTCGCGACGCTGGGGATACTGCTTGCGCAATCGGTCAAAAAAGCCCGGCTGGCCCAGGGCCTGGCGAAAAGCGGTGTCGTCCTGCTCTATGTCGTACACTAACCGCACCAGACTTGCCACCAATGCCTGATCCGGCGCCTGGTTCAGATACACGGCGCCTATCGGCGGCGGTGGCAACAACTGCTCGGGGGTATGTCGCATACTCACCTGCTGCTGCTCGCACAAGGCCCGGTAGAGAGCAAAGGTACCCCTCGCCTTGCCTTCGAGGCTATAGCCGGCGATATGAGGAGTGGCCAGCAAGACATGAGGCACCAGTGAGGCCAGCACCTCGGGCTCATGCTCCCACACATCCATCACCAGGGTCAGCTGAGAGGAACCCTGTTGGTGAGCTAATTGTTGCCGGGCCAGCAAGGCCCGGTTGTCCCATACATCGCCCCGGCAGGCGTTGATCAGTACCTGGTCATCACTCAGCCCGGCGATCGCGTCCTGATCCAGCAGGTGCCAAGTTGGATGATCACCGCCGTGAGTCAGGGGGACATGAAAACTGACGATATCGGCGCCCAGTGCCTGTTCAAAACCGACAAACGCTGTCGTGTCCTTCAATGCCCTCGGCGGATCACACAAGAGGACTGTCATGCCCAGTGCCCGGGCTCGTGCGGCCACTTCGACACCGGTATTGCCAACCCCCACCACACCCAGGGTTTTATCCTTCAGCGACCAGCCCTTGTGCCCAGCCACCCGCAGCAAGGCCGCCAGCACATAATCACCCACCGCGACCTTGTTGCAACCCGGCGCACTGGCAAAGGCGATGCCCCGCCGGGCCAACAGCTCGGTATCGATATGATCGCAACCAATGGTGGCGGTGCCCACAAAGCTCAGCCGTTCGGCCTCGGCCAACAGGGCGGCATCCACCCGGGTAATGGAACGCACCAGCAATACATCCACATCACGCAACTGCTCGGGCCTGATCTCCCGCCCGGGGCAAGTCACTATCTCGGCCCCGTCACCAAACAGTTCCTGCACGAAGGGCATATTTTCATCGGCCAGCAATTTCATCGACTATTTCCTTGAATGACGGGCCCCTTGAATGACGAGCTCCCCGAATAGCGACTCATTGTACCCCGAGTTGCGGTGGGCTTCAGCTTCCATCGGCCCGCCGTTTTGCTAGAATCATCGCTTTCCTTTCTGACGACTTCTTTTCATGACAGCACGGTTACTGTTCACGGTACTGGCGATACTGGTATTGCCGGTCGCCATCGCCAGCATGGGCTACCAATGGCACTGGCACTGGTTCCCACTGCTGGATCTGGATGATGCCCCAGCCCTGCTGGCCTATGGGCTGACCCTGTCGGTCGGCAAGGTCGGCATCGTCATCACCCTTGTCGGCCTGAGCCTGCTGGTCTTGCACCGCTGGCGGCACAGACCCGGCATATTACTGATGTTTTTTTTCTGCCTGATGGCCGCGCTGGGCAGCGCCTTTGTCACCAAAACGCTGGCCAAGCAGTACTTCAAAGAGCCCCGCCCTTATGTACTGTGGTTGGCTGAAAAAGGACGACTCGCCGACAGCGACCGTTTTTATGCCCAACTACCCGCGATACGGGAACAATGGCTGGCCGATGGTTTGAAAGAAATGCCGGAGCGTCAGGTACCGGGTTGGCTCAAGTTGCACTGGCAGGATGAAGTCAGTTACTCCTTCCCCTCCGGCCACTCCATTGCCGCCATGACCATCGCCGCCTTCTATTGCCTGTTGCTGCTTTATCGACGTCGTTCCCCCTGGCTTATCGGCGCCTTGACCACCTGGGCGGTGGCGGTATGTTATTCGCGGCTGTTGCTGGGCCTGCACTGGCCGGTGGATATTCTGGCCAGCAGTCTGCTGGGGGTGATGTTCGGCGTACTCGGCGCCTGGGCCTTTATTCGCTGGGATCGGCGCTGACGAGTCGGCAGCTCTACGAAATGCATGACGGCTTGCGCATCAGGCCATGAACCCCACCTTCGCGAGGGAGACGATACGGGACTCCCTGGTATTCCTTGCTGCGCCCGGGATACATTTTCGGAGCGAGAGCTGGAAACACAAAAAGGGCGCCGAAGCGCCCTTTTTACTGTGGTATTACCTGTCTATCAGCCTTTGTACTTGCTGAATACCAGGCTGGCGTTGGTGCCGCCGAAACCGAAGCTGTTGGACATGACGGTGTCCAGCTCGGCTTCTTTGTATTCGGTAACGATAGGCAGATTTTTGGCCTTCTCGTCCAGTTCGGTGATGTTGATGCTCGGGGCAATAAAGCCGTGCTGCAGCATCAGTAGCGAATACACCGCCTCGTGCACACCGGCCGCCCCCAGCGCATGGCCGGTCATCGCCTTGGTGGCAGAGATGTAAGGGGCCTTGTCGCCAAACAGGTTGTTGATGGCTTCCAGCTCCTTGACGTCACCGACCGGAGTAGAAGTGCCGTGGGTGTTGATGTACTGCACCGGGGCCGGCGCCGTGGCCATGGCTTGCTGCATACAGCGCACGGCACCTTCGCCGGACGGAGCCACCATGTCGTAGCCGTCGGAAGTGGCACCGTAGCCGGTGATTTCGGCGTAGATCTTAGCACCACGCTTGAGAGCATGCTCCAGTTCTTCCACCACCACCATGCCGCCGCCACCGGAGATAACGAAGCCGTCACGGCCCGCATCGTAGGTACGGGAAGCCAGTTCCGGGGTCTCATTGTATTTGCTGGACAGGGCGCCCATGGCATCGAACTGTAGGGCCAGGGTCCAGTCTACTTCTTCACCGCCACCGGCGAAGACGATGTCCTGCTTGCCCAGCTGGATCTGCTCCAGCGCATGGCCGATACAGTGTGCAGAGGTGGCACAGGCGGAACTGATGGTGTAGTTGATACCCTTGATTTTGAAGGGGGTCGCCAGACAGGCCGAGGTGGTGGACGACATGGTACGCGGCACCATGTAAGGCCCTACACGGCGCACGCCTTTTTCCCGCAGAATGTCACAGGCTTCAATCTGATTCTTGGAGGAAGCGCCACCGGAGCCAGCGACCAGGCCGGTGCGCTCGTTGGATACCATGGACTCGTCAAGGCCCGCATCGGCGATCGCCTGCTCCATGGAAAGATAGGCAAAGGCGGCGGCATCGCCCATAAAGCGCATGACTTTACGATCGATATGCTCGGACGGGATCAGATTAACATTCCCCCATACCTGACTACGCAGGTTATGATCGGCAAACTGCTGGGAGAAGCTAATACCGGAGCGGCCCGCCTTGAGTGAGGCCAGAACCTCTTCCTGATTGTTACCAATGCTGGATACCACGCCGATACCGGTAATGACTGCTCTTCTCATCTATCTTTCCTACTGTCTTGATTTGGCGCCAATTCTAACCACAAAACATGGTCAAACTGGTCTGCTTTCACATAAAATGACCGTTTTTACGGCCCCGGAGGTTCAGTGTCACCCCACTTCATTACAACCGCAAGTCTGGACTGGAACGACCAGGGCACGCCGGTTGCCGCTGCGTTCGACGATGTCTACTTCTCTAATGACGATGGTCTGGCCGAAACCCGCTATGTGTTTCTGGGTCACAATGCCCTGCCCGACCGCTGGATTAGCCACGACAGGTCATTGTTCGTGGTGGCCGAAACCGGCTTTGGCACCGGCCTGAACGTGCTGGCCACCTGGCAGGCCTTTATCGACTATCGTCGGCAGCATCCGCAAGGTAACGCCCGGCGCCTCCACCTGATCAGCGTGGAAAAGTTTCCGCTTACCCACGCCGATCTGCAGCAGGCACTAGACCAATGGCCAGAGCTTAGCATTTTAAGCGAACGTTTGTTAGCTGAATATCCTCCCGCCGTTAACGGCTGCCACCGACTCTGGCTGGACGAAAATGTATGCCTGGATTTATGGCTGGGAGACGTGGCCGAAGTACTGCCTCAGATGGAGGCGGGTCTGGCCGGCAAGGTGGACGCCTGGTATCTGGACGGCTTCGCGCCCAGCAAGAATCCGGAGATGTGGACGCCACAACTGTTCCGGCAACTGGCACGTCTGGCTCGTCATGGCGCCACCCTGGCCACCTTTACCGCCGCCGGTTTCGTTCGCCGCGGGCTGAACGAAGCCGGCTTCAAGGTGGCTCGGGTCAAGGGCTTTGGTCGCAAACGGGAAATGCTGGCAGGCGTGCGTTGCAGTAATAATCGCGCGCCCTACCCCACGCCCTGGTTCTGGCGCCGACCGGGTCGGTCCGGCCATACCCTGATTGTCGGGGCCGGCATCGCCGGTGCCAGCCTGGCCCATGCCCTCACCCGCCGCGGCCAGCGGGTGACCCTGCTCGAGCAGAATGAAGCCCCGGCGATGGGCGCCTCGGGCAACCGCCAGGCCGCCATTTATCCGCTGCTTAACGGCGAACACGACTGCCTGAGCCAGTTTTTTATGCAGGCCTTTCTCTTCGGACGTCGGGCCCTGCCGGCCCTGGCCGAGCGGCACGCCTTCGGCCATGACTGGTGTGGTGTGGTCCAGTTGGCTTACAACGACAAAAGCGCCGCCAAAATCGACAAGCTGCTGGCCAGTCGGTTTCCGTCTGCACTGCTGCAGCCATTAACCGCCGGGCAGGTAAACGCGCGCACCGGTATTGCAGCCAACCTGCCCGGTATCGAGTATCCGCTGGGGGGCTGGGTCTGTCCCTTCGAACTGACCGCCGCCCTGCTGGCCGAGGCGAAAAAAAGCGGTCTGCTGGACTGCCACTATCAGACCCGGGTCGAAACGCTGGCACGGGAAAATAATCAATGGTACCTCACCACCGAGGCCGAAACCTTCTATGCCGATAATGTGGTACTGGCCAACGGCCACGAAGTGACAAAATGGCCGCAGACCAGCGCCCTGGCGCTGTCGCCGGTACGGGGCCAGGTCAATTACCAGCCTTCAAGCCCCTCGCTAACGGCATTGAAAACCGTGGTCTGCTACGAAGGTTATCTCACTCCCGCCTGGCAAGGAACACACTGCGTCGGCGCCAGCTATGGTCGCAGACAGTCCGCATTGGATTATCGGGAGCAAGACGAGCAGGACAACCTGCACAAGCTGGTACGTACCCTGCCCGCGCTCGACGATCTGACGCCCAAGGCCGGTGACGGCCGGGTGAGTGTGCGCGCCGCCTGTCGCGATCATCTGCCGCTGGCCGGCGCCGCGCCGGATAAAGCACGGCAACTGGCGCAATATGACAAGATGCCACGTCGAAAGTGGGAAGCATTACCGCTGGCGGAAGATCATGCGGGGCTGTATGTGATGTCGGGGATGGGCTCACGGGGCTTGTGTTCGGCACCCTTGCTGGCCGAGCTGATGGCGGCTCAGTTGCTGGACGAGCCCTACCCGCTGTCACAGGCACAATTGGCGGTGCTTAACCCCAATCGACATTGGGTGCGCAAGCTGCTGAAAGGAAAACCGGTGGAATAACATCTATCTCATTAAACAGTCGATCTATTTGATTGTCATATCAATCCCGAACAAAGGGCCCGCTCCCACGACCGTGACATGCCAGGGCCAAAAAATGCTCCTGCCGTTCCGGCATTCCCGCCATCCATGGCGGTCAGATGACATGTCCGGGCTTACAGGGGGCAAGCCTGTCTCGCCGTGACGAACGGTTTCAACCTGACCGAACATCCGGTGCATGTTCGCAGCAGGTTGAAACTGTGAGTATCATTTATCCGTAGCGTGTCAAGGGAGGTGGCTGTGTTGCCTCTGGAGCCTGGGTCTAAAAGATGCTCAGATCATAACTGGGATTGGAGTAAGGCCTACTCCGGACGAATAAGCCCCAGGTTGCGGCCGTAATCGTTCTGCTGCTGAAAATCTCGTAACAGGGTGCGGGCGATGTCGAGCTGGTGATAACCGACGTTGTCTGCCACCTGACGCAACTGCTCGCAATTCGATTGCGCCGCGATGTCGAACAGTGAACGTTCCAGCCATTCTCCCGACAGCAGGGCCCGTTCCCGCACCAGCCGCTCGTAGGCGGTGAGTGCCAGCCGATAGTTCTGCCAGGCGGGGGTCTGCGGCCATTCCAGGGGTTCGGTCACGGTCGCGGTCAACGAGACCAGCACCTGGGACGGCAGACAGCCCGCCTCGGTTTGCTCCCCCGACAGCTGCCAGGTCAATCGATAATCCACATCGGCCAGGTTTGGCTCCAGGGCGCTGGAGCCATAAATATCCACCGTTTGCCGTGCCTTCAGTGTCATGTCGGCCGTTGCGGGCATCGCCAGCAACAATATCAAGGCACAACAGCTTGGTTTCACGATAGCTCTCCGATGGGGGCTCTGATGGCGGGATCTCATCATTATAGGCCGGACACAGAGCCAAGTCATTTGAGTCTACTCCTGTTCTGATAAAATAAACGCCAAAAAACGAGGTCAACCCACCGATTACCTGACATCCGGTGTGCGCCTCTATATAGTGCAAGTCATTGTTTACTGGTTGGAGAGCTGCATGATCACAGCCTATACCCTGAATGGAAAATCTCTCGACATTCAGCCGCTCAACCTGGAGGACACCTTACCTCCCAACACCCTGTGGCTGGATATTCTCAAACCGGACGAACAAGAACAACGCTGGATGAAGCAGCTGTTTGTGGAAGAAGTACCGGAGATCGACGAGCTCGACGACATCGAGGCCTCGGCCCGTTTTTACCGGGACAAGGACGGCTTGCACATTCATTCGCTGTTTCCCCAGCGTATGGGCAAGGAGATCGACGGTATCAACGTGCTCTTTACCTTGCGTAAAGACATGCTGATCAGTTTTCGGGAAGACGATCTCGGCCTGATGCGGCTGCTGCGTCACTACATGCGTCAGGACCGGCTGGAAGCGAAAGACGCGCCCGATCTGCTGCTGGAAATTTTTCAGCTCAAAATCGAATATATTTCCGACCTGATCGAAGACGGCTACAAGACCCTGGAAGCCACCGCCAAGCAGGTGCTGCATGTAAGCGACTTGCGCACCACCATGTCGGATCTGATGCTGCAGGAAGACGGCAACGGCCATATCCGTCTGGCCCTGTACGATACCCGGCGGGCGCTGCGTTTCATCAAGCGTTCTTTTCGCCAAAGCGGTAACGACGAGCAACGAAAATGGATCGACGAAATGCTCTACGACATCGAATCGCTGCTGCCCCACACCCAGTTTCTGTTCGACAAGATCAACTTTCAGCTGGAAGCGGCCATGGGCTTTACCAGCCTGGAGCAGAGCAAGGTGATCAAGATTTTCTCGGTGGCCGCCGTGGTGTTTTTACCCCCGACCCTGATCGCCAGTATTTACGGCATGAACTTTGAAATCATGCCCGAGCTTGGTTTTGATTACGGGTACCCCATGTCGTTGGTGATGATGCTGATGTCTGCCTGTGGTACCTATTATTTCTTCAAACGCAAAGGCTGGCTGTAATTTCACCAGTACGAGGAGTCCGATATGTGGAAAAAACTGATGCTGGGCGGTTTGACTGCCCTCGCCCTCACCGGCTGCGACAATAATGAAGTGGGCGATGTATCCCTGGGCCTGTTCACCACCAAGGACATCAAGATAGAAGTACTGACCGATCCGGGCGTGCCCGGCGTGACCTGTCATATTTCCGATGTGGTGGCCGATCTGAGCCTGGCCGATCCGTCCGACATGTCAATCAGCTGCCGCCAGACCGGCGAGATCACTCCCGCCATGATAGCGGCCATCGACAAGTCGAAGAGCGGCGATATCGTGTTCAAGAAATCGAAGAGTATCTTCCTGAAAAGTCTGAAAATCCGGCGCATCTACGATCCGGGCAGCCAGAGCCTGCTGTATATCGCCTACAGCACCAAGGAAACCGAGGGCAGCTTCAAGCATTCCATGTCCACCGTGCCCCTGTGGGGATCCGCCGCCTACCAGGCACCCGTACAACCATAATCCGAATAAGCAAGGCCCGTCGCTTCGCCGTGAAGCGGCCCCCTTGCTCTCCCCTGCCCGAAATCACCTCATCCAGCAAACCGGTAAGCACAACAGACCCGCGTTTTAATCTCCGCTTCACGGAGTTCGCCATTAAGGACTAAACCTAATATAGCCAGTTTCGTCTCGGGAGAGCCTTCATGATACCCGCCAAGATTACCGCCGTAATACATGGATTTGGGCCGTGGCCGTGGTGCTGGCACGCTTGTCTGCTTCTGCTCGGGTTAATACTGTCTGGCTGTTCGACACAGAAAAATTTAACCCTGATGCCTACGCCGGTTCTCTACCAGAACGGGGCCATCGATCCTTTTTCGCACCTGACCACAAAGCATAAAAGTACCCGGACTCATATTTTTTATGCCACCAACCGGGCCCCTCTCGTCTCGAAGCGTGGGCTGCATTACGGTAATGCCGTGGACACTTCCCTTCATCTGGGTGAAGCCATTATCCGAATGGGAGAACCAAATGCCAGCTGGAGTGAGTTGCTGGCATCATCGCTGGTCGAAAAGCCTCTCGTACCTGTGCCACTCACCCTCGAACGCCTCACCGAAACCGCCCGCATACCGATCGGTACCGCTCGCTCTACTCATCCTCTTTCACCAGATCAGCAAGGGTTCATCAATGCCATCAACCGGGAACTCGACGCATCGGTCGATAAAGAAATCATGGTTTATGTACACGGTACCAAAGTCGGATTTGCCAACGCTGCTATTCTGACCGCCGAAATCGAGCATTTTTCCGGCAGGGACTTTGTTGGGCTGGCTTTTGCCTGGCCCTCGCATCAGAACATTCTCTTTTATCTTTTGGGAATCGACGTGCGTCGAGCCCGGCATTCGAGCCTGGCGCTAAAGGAGCTGCTGACGCTGCTGGCCGAGCACAGCAAGGCCGAGCACATCAATATTCTGGCCTACAGCGCCGGTGGCAAGGTGGCCTCCAAGGCCTTGTTTGAAATACGCCGGGACTATGCCGAGTTGAATGCAAGGCAGCTCAAGGAGACCTTCAGAATCGCCTCTGTGATTTTCGCGGCAACCGATGTGGGCATCAACCAGTTTCTTGACCGGCTGCCGGCCATCAGCGAGTTGGCAGATCAGGTGGTGATCACCGTGACCGACGATGACAACGCCTTGAAAGCAGCGAAACAATTCATGGGAGGAGAGGTCCGTGCCGGCTCCACGGGGGCCGAAGCAATTGAGGATAGGTTTATCATAGAACACCAGCTGAGCAACGTGGAAATCATCGATGTTTCCTTCGGCCAGGAAGTACGCGGTTTCGATATAACCGGTCATCACTATTGGTATCGCCATCCGTGGATGAGCAGCGATATCATTTTTCTGATGCGAACCGACTTGCCGCCTCATCGCCGGGGGCTGACGCCGACCGAGCTGGAAGGAATCTGGTACCTGGCGCCCGACTACCCCGAAAAGGTTCGGCAAGCCGCCGCGACAGAGCTTAAAGGGCAATGGTAAGCCGTCCGGCCTGATGTTGCCCCTTCGCTCAACTGCGAATAAGCTGCTCGCGCAGTTCATGTATGCGATCCCGGGTGGCCGCGGCCTGTTCGAATTCCAGGTTGCGGGCCTGCTCCAGCATGGTTTTTTCCAGCTCGGTGATGTGGCGGTCCAGTTCCTTGGCCGTGGGCAGGTGCTCCGGCCGCGGTGTCTTGTCTTTGGCACGTTTGGAGCCGATGCGGCGGCTGCCGTCCAGGTCCATCACATCGGTCACGCCCTTGGTCAGCCCCTTCGGCACTATGCCATTCTCTTCGTTGAACTGCCGTTGTACTTCCCGCCGGCGCTCGGTTTCACTCATGGCCGCGGCCATGGAACGGGTCACCCTGTCCGCATAGAGAATGGCCTTACCATTCAGGTTACGGGCGGCCCGGCCTATGGTCTGAATGAGCGACCGCTCGGAGCGCAGGAAGCCTTCCTTGTCCGCATCCAGAATGGCCACCAGAGACACTTCCGGCATGTCCAGCCCTTCCCGCAGCAGGTTGATGCCTACCAGTACGTCGAACTCGCCCAGCCGCAGATCGCGAATGATCTCCATTCGCTCCACGGTGTCGATATCCGAATGCAGGTAACGTACCCGCAGGCCGTGATCGTTCAGGTATTCGGTGAGATCTTCGGCCATGCGCTTGGTCAGGGTGGTGACCAGCACCCGCTCGTTTTGCGCGATGCGCAGCCGCGCCTCGGACAGCACGTCGTCCACCTGAGTGGCCACCGGCCGCACTTCCAGCACCGGGTCGAGCAAGCCGGTGGGCCGCACCACCTGCTCGGCCACATCCTCACCGGACTTGTCCAGCTCGTAGGGGCCGGGGGTAGCGGACACAAATACCGTCTGCGGCATCAGACCTTCGAACTCCTCGAAGCGCAGCGGGCGGTTGTCCAGCGCCGAGGGCAGACGAAAACCATATTCCACCAGGGTTTCCTTGCGCGAGCGGTCACCTTTATACATGCCGCCAATCTGCGGCACCGTGACGTGGGATTCATCGATGATCAATAAACCATCACCGGGCAGGTAATCGAACAGCGTCGGCGGCGGCTCGCCCTCGCCCCGACCCGACAGATAACGGGAATAGTTTTCGATACCCGAGCAATAGCCCAGCTCCTGAATCATCTCGATATCGAACTGGGTACGCTGGCTGATCCGTTGCTCTTCCAGCAATTTGTTGGACGACAGCAACTGCGCCTTGCGCGCCTGCAATTCCACCTTGATATGTTCGATGGCGCCGAGCAGTTTTTCTCGCGGGGTCACGTAGTGGGTCTTGGGATAGATGGTAAAGCGCGCCAGCGTTTTGGACACACCACCGGTGAGGGGATCGAACAAACTGATGCGCTCGATTTCGTCATCGAACAACTCGACCCGCACCGCCTGGTTGTCCGACTCGGCCGGAAAGATATCGATCACCTCCCCTCGTACCCGGAAGGTACCACGCTGAAAACCGGCGTCGTTGCGGCTGTATTGCAGCTCCGCCAGCCGACGCAGCATGTCCCGCTGATTCAGCACATCGCCGGTGCGCAGGTGCAGCATCATGCTCAGGTAGGACTGGGGATCACCCAGACCGTAGATGGCCGACACCGAAGCCACTATGATCACGTCCCGCCGCTCCATCAGTGCCTTGGTGGCCGACAGCCGCATCTGCTCGATATGATCGTTGATGGAAGCATCTTTCTCAATAAAGGTATCTGTCGTCGGCACATAGGCTTCGGGCTGATAATAGTCGTAGTAGGAAACGAAATACTCCACCGAATTATGAGGGAAGAATTCCTTCATCTCGCCATAGAGCTGAGCGGCCAGGGTCTTGTTGGGCGCCAGTATCATGGTGGGTCGGTTCAGCTCGGCAATGACGTTGGCCACGGTAAAGGTTTTGCCCGAGCCGGTCACCCCGAGCAGGGTCTGGTGAGCCAGGCCGGCATCGATCCCCTCCAGCAGTTGCGCAATCGCCGTCGGCTGATCACCTCCGGGCTGATACTCGCTGACCAGTTGGAAATCTTTGCTCATTTCTCACTCCCCTCTCGATTCGATCCCCAGTTTACCCCCTGTGAAGCGCTAAATTTAAGCGAAAACTGCCGCTATTGCCTTAAGGGTCAAAATTCGCATTTTATCCTTGACCCTGCTGACCCGGCTGCGTATTATCTGCGGCCTCTTCGCGAGATTCCCCCTTAGTTCAGTTGGTAGAACGCCGGACTGTTAATCCGTATGTCGCTGGTTCGAGTCCAGCAGGGGGAGCCAATTTTTGCTCCATTTCTCTTGACTTATCCACTACAAGCCCCGCGCTTACTTCAAAAAACCCACATTTTGTGTCTTTACTCTAATGTCGCTGCTATCGTTCAGATATCGAGCGCTGCTTTGTTGTATCTTTTTTCAAGTGTTTGTTTTTAAAGTATTTATTTTTTGGTTAATTTTTTGTCGCCTTATCCGAGAAGCCTGTCCTGACTGGCTTCTAACCGGTTTTGGGTAGGTAATCCACAACCTTATCCACAGAAATGGTGGATAAGTACGCCTAACCCTGTCAGCACAAGGCTCGGGCCCGTTGTGCATAACCTTTTGAGTCTCGTGCTACTCCGTGCTTCCGCTTGACAGCCTGAAAATTCCGAGTACTGCATTTCCGGCAGTGCCGTCGAATCATTGCAGTTAGCGGGCACACCACGGCTGGCATATGCCGACTTAAACTGTTTTTTTCAAGTGGTTTGTCATATTTATGCCCTGAAATAATAAAAACAGGGCCAACTTCCGTCAGCCCCGTTCAGAATGCCCCTGTTTTCCGCCGTTCCGCTATCACGCCCTGTCGATCAGCGCCTTGATGTCGGCGGCCAGACTGTCCGCCTGCGGGCCGACGATCAGCTGCAGGTTCTGATTGCCGAGCTTCACCACGCTTGTTACCCCCAGCTCCGTCAGCCGAACTTCATCTACCCGGCCCGGGTCCTTGATGGTCAACCGCAGCCGGGTGATGCAGGCATCGATATGCTCTAGGTTGTCCGCCCCGCCCAGGGCGGACAGATATTCGGTTGCCAGCTGGGCCGACTCGATGACCACCATGTCACCGGCAATAAGCCGGGGGGCGTCCTCCCACCCCGGTGTCTTGAGACGAAAGACGCGGATGGCGAAGAAGAAGGCGAAAAAATAGAGGATGGCGAACACCACACCGATGACCACCAGAGTCCAGGGCCGGGTGGCCAGCCCCCAGTTCAGTACCAGGTCGAACAGGCCGGCAGAAAAACCAAAGCCGTGCAGTACTCCGAACAGGTTGGCCACCACCAGCGCCAGCCCGGTCAGCAGCGCATGCAGCACATAAAGCAGCGGCGCCAGAAACATGAAAGAAAACTCCAGCGGCTCGGTGATACCGGTCAACACCGATGTCATCGCCAGTGACAACAACAGGCCACCCACCTGAGCACGTTTCCCCCTGGGGGCAGCCAACACCATGGCCAGCGCCCCGGCCGGCAAGCCAAACATCATCACCGGATAAAAGCCGGCCATAAAGACCCCGGCAGTCGGATCACCGGCAAAGAACCGATGCAAATCGCCCCGGGTCACCTCGGTGGCCAGCTCCTTGATCACGCCGCCGTCCACCCCTGGTACGGGACCGCCCACCGCCAGAGTGCCAACCAGCGCCGGATCCAGACACAACTGTTGCAACTTGTCTGCCGCCTCATAGCTCAGCATGAGGCAGTCCCCCAGACCGAACCAGAACAGGGAATTCAGCACATGGTGCAAACCAACCGGAATCAGCCCACGGTTGAGCACGCCATAAAAAAACTGACCAAACGCCCCCGAGGTAGAGATGGCAGAGCCAAAACTGTCGATGCCCTGTTGCAGGAAGGGCCAGACAAAGCCGGCAATAAAGGCCGCCAGCAATGCAAAAAGCCCGGTCATAATCGGCACCAGCCGCTTGCCACCGAAGAAGGCCAGATAATCGGGCAGCCGCACCCGATGAAAGCGGTTATAGCTGTGGCCGGCGATGATGCCGGCGATGATGCCCCCGAAGAAAGACATGTCGATATCGCTGTTAATGGCGCCGGCGGCGCCGGTCAGCACAAAATAACCGACGGCACCGGCCAGGGCGGCGGCACCGGCATCGTTTTGAGACAGACCCACCGCTATGCCCAGACCAAACAACAGCGGCAGCTGATTGAAGATGGCCGCCCCCGCCTCGGCAATAAAGACGATACCCAGCAAATCCGGCTGTCCCAAACGCAACAGCAGAGCCGCCACCGGCAGTGTCGCTATGGGCAACATCAACGCCTTGCCCAGTTTCTGTAAATATCCCAATACATTCACGGCTGATCTCCTCAGGCAAGATGATTTGCTACATAGTAGGTGCCGGCGTGAGCCTGACGGTGACGACAGCGTCTCTGTTTCTCCCCGAACTTGAAAATATGGTAGTCTTCCGACATATGGTTACCTTCAATATGGACGCATACGTCGGATTCCCGCCAGAATATCCACAGCGCTATCACTACTTTATGTATGAAAATCCGTTCCGGCACCAGGAGCCATCGCTACCATGTTTGCCCTGACCCACTGCACCCTGTTTGACGGCGAGCACATGCTCGACCATCAGTCGGTGGTGATAGAACAAGACCGCATTGTCGCCATTCAGCCCGAAGCAACACTCGATGCCTCACTGCCGCGTCACTCGCTGAGCGGCGCCCTGCTCAGCGCCGGCTTTATCGACCTGCAGCTAAACGGCTGCGGCGGGGTCATGTTCAATGACGACATCAGCATCCAAACGCTGGATACCATGCACAGGACCAACCTAAGGTCTGGCACCACCAGCTTTCTGCCGACGCTGATCACCTCCCCCGACCGGGATATGCGGCAGGCGGTCTCGGTCACCCAGGACTACATGGCCCGACATCGGCACCGGGTGCCGGGGCTGCATCTGGAAGGCCCCTACACCAACCTCACGCGCAAGGGCATTCATCCGGCGGCGCAGATCCGGCCGCTGGACGAGCCCATGCTGGACTTTTTATGCCGTAATGCGGCGGTGATCGCCACAGTCACCCTGGCCCCCGAGTGCAACAGCCCGGTACATATTCGCCGCCTGAAAGCAGCCGGTATTCTGGTGGCCATGGGCCATACCGCCGCCAGTTATGACGACGCCATGGCCGGTTTTGACGCCGGTGTCGGTTTTGCCACTCACCTTTACAATGCCATGACACCCACCCTCAACGGCCGGGAGCCCGGCGCCGTGGGGGCCGTGTTCGACAACGACACGGTATACGCAGGAATTATCGTGGATGGCTTTCATGTGCATGATGCCAATGTGCGACTGGCACACCGGGTGCTGGGCCCGCGTCTGTGTCTGGTGACCGATGCCACCGCCGCCGCCGGTGCGGGCCCCGAGCTGACCCGGTTCGACTTTTGCGGCACCCCTGTCCTGGTACGCGATGGTCGCTGTGTGGACCGGCATGGTACACTCGGCGGCTCGGCGCTGACCATGATTGCCGGGGTCAAAAACCTGGTTGAACGGGTCGGGCTGCCGCTGGAAGAAGCGCTGCGCATGGCCAGCCTCTATCCGGCCCGGGCACTGAACCTCGACCACGAGCTCGGCGCCATTGCCGTCGGCAAGGTGGCCAATCTGGTGGTGCTGAGCCGCCAGCTGGAGGTCAAGGCCACCCTGGTCAACGGCCGCTTCAGTACCTGACGTTATCACCGATTATCGAGTCAACATATGAACAAACTGGTATACAGCACAGATCCCGACTGGCAGGCCAAACAAGCCGATGCCTCCGCGTCTACCGACAGCCCCTTCCCCGACGATGGTGTGGTGCGCCTGCGCCGCGAAACCAAGGGCCGCAAGGGTGCCGGGGTGATCTGCGTATACGGCGTGCCCACCGGGCAGGTCGGTGTCCTGGCCAAGCAGCTGAAGAAACAGCTGGGCACCGGCGGTGCGGTCAAGAAAGGGGTCATTGAGATTCAGGGCGACCGGCTGGAGCAGGTCGGCGCCCTGCTGACCAAAACCGGACTTAAGGTGAAAAAAGTCGGTGGTTAATTCCACCTTGATTTTCACGTGTCTACCGCTAGAATACTCGGCTCCTGCACAAGGGGGAGTAGTCTCTCGACAATGATTGTCGAGACGGTCGTCAACATAATTGGTGCAAATCACCATGGTGGCCGTGACCCAGGTATCTTGCTGACGAGTTGTTAACAAGATAACCGTGGTTTGACGAGACCTTTGACAGGCTGATGCCGATACCGGGGACGGGTGGCATGGCCTGCTCATTGGTTGCTCATCACCCGTCCCCCGGTAACTATCTTGGAAGCACTGACTACCTCGACCCTCGCGGTCGCCATCGCCGAAATCGGTGACAAAACCCAACTGCTCGCCCTGGTGCTGAGCTGTCGTTTCAGAAAACCCCTGCCCATTATTGCCGGCATATTGGCCGCTACCCTGCTCAACCACGGCCTGGCCGGCTGGGTGGGAGTATGGGTTCAGCAATGGCTGGATCCCGACTGGCTACGCTATCTGCTGGCCGGCTCTTTCTTCGTCATGGCATTCTGGATGCTGATTCCGGACAAGCTCGATGATGAAGACGGCACCCTTCGCCGCTACGGGCCCTTTGTCACCACCTTTGTGCTGTTCTTTCTGGCGGAAATGGGCGACAAGACCCAGCTTGCCACCGTGCTGCTGGCCGCCCGTTTCGTGGAAGACTACTGGCTGGTGGTGGTCGGAACCACCCTCGGCATGATGGCCGCCAACGTACCCGTGGTACTGATTGGCAAGAAGGGCGCCGAGCGTATTCCGATGAAGTGGATTCACGGCGCCAGCGCCCTGCTGTTTATGATACTGGGCATCACCACCTTGTGGTGGTAAGTCGCTCAAACAAAAAAGCCGCCTTAGGGCGGCTTTTTTCATTCCCCCTGCAACAGGCTGATGGCCACGGCCTGCAGCTGTTCCAGCAACGTCTGCTGTGCCGGTATCAATGTTTCGCCGGCACGACGCAGCACATAGAGTGACACGGCCAGGCCTGGCTCCAGTGGCCGGGCCTGTACCTCACCGCGTGCCCCCATCAGGGCGGTAAAAGGGTCGACCAATGCAATCCCCTGGCCGGCGGCCACCATCTGGCGCGCCAGCTGATAGGTTTGTACCCGGGTATGAATGCACACCGGAGGATCGAGTTCTCGAGTATGGCTGTGCAGCAAACCACCGAGGCCATCTCGACTATCGAGACCGATCAAATTGACCCCCGCCAGGGATTGTAGCCGAATGGGTTCATGACATTGCGCCTCGCTCCACCAGCCGGGCGGCGCAATCGCCATCATCCGGCTATGAGCAAGCACATCAACCTGCACAGCGGGGTGCTTGACCCGCTGCAGCGTCAGCCCCAGGTCCGCTTCGCGCAGCAACAGCGCCTGGGTCATTTCCCGGGTGTGCTGAGTCGCCAGTTCACATTCGGTATCGGGATAATATTCACGCCAACCACCCAGTGCCCGGGGCAGCAAACTCAGCGCCAGCGTCGGAGTACACATCAAGCGCAATGCACGTGCATTGCCGCGGCGCAGGTTATCCGCCAGCCGGCGAAGGCGCTGCAGATCAGACGACAATTGCTCGGCAGGCTGTTGCAGGATCAACGCCTCTGTAGTGGGCAGCAGTTTGCCGCGCACCCGACGAAACAAGGCAAAGCCCAGTTGTTGCTCGGCCTGCTGCAGGCTCTTGCTGGCGGCAGGTTGGGAAATATGCAGCAGTTCGGCGGCCGCCGTCAGGCTGCCGGTTTGCAGCACGGCCTGAAACAACTCGATATGGCGTAAACGCATACAGCTGACTCCTTTGGATACCTTACTGGCATAACCAAAGGTTATGACCTGCTTTTATCTTTTCATTGTTCGTTCACCGCGGCAATGCCTATGCTGAAGCGATTGAGTTTAAAGGAAATCAGTCATGCGAGTCGCAATTATCGGTGGTGGGGTGATTGGATTGACCACCGCCTATGCCTTGGTCAAAAAAGGGTACCGGGTCGAGCTGTTCGAGCAACGGGATACGGTCGGCATGGAAACCAGCTTCGCCAATGGCGGTCAGCTGAGTTATCGCTACGTGGCGCCGCTGGCTGATGCCGGGGTGCCATGGCAGGCGCTGGGCTGGATGCTGAGAAAAGATGCCCCGCTGCGTTTTCAGCCAAGGATGAACCTCGAACAATGGCGCTGGTGCCTGCGCTTTTTGCTGGCCTGCCGCCGTAGCGTCAATCAGTCCAATGCCACCCATCTGCTGCGACTGGCACTGCATAGCCAGCAGGTCTTGAGTAGCTGGCGCGAGCGGGATGGCCTGAACGGCTTCGCCTGGCGTGCCAATGGCAAGCTGGTCATTTATCGCGATGGCGCCAGCCTCAAGAAAGCCGCCGCTGGCGTCAAAGCCGACACACCGCAACAGGTGCTGGATGCCCAACAATGCATCGAGGCCGAGCCCGCCCTGGCCAGTCTGGCCTCACGGCTGCAGGGCGGTATATTTTCGCCCGGCGACGAAGTGGGCGATTGCCACCTGTTCTGCCGGCAACTGCTGCAGCGCCTTCGCGGGCATGCCAATTTCAGGCTGTACAGCGGGCAAACCATCAGCAAGCTGCAGCTCGAACGCGGACAGGTACGGGCCTTGTCGCTGACAGAGGGCGATGTGACGGTCGATCATCTGGTGGTGGCCGCCGGCATTGGCAGCGCCGCCCTGCTGCGGCCGCTGGGGCTTAAGCTGCCGCTTTACCCCTTGAAGGGATACAGTCTGACTCTGCCCGTGAGCGATCACACCAGGGTGCCACAGACCAATGTCACCGACTATGACCGAAAAATTGTCTATGCGCGCCTGGATGATCGACTGCGCATCGCCGCCATGGTGGACATTGGCGACTGGAACACCGATCTCGACGCCCGTCGAATTGCCTCGTTGCGCCGACAGGCTCAGGCTTGTTTCCCCCACGCGGGCGACTATCACACCGCCACCGCCTGGGCCGGCCTGCGCCCCGCCACCCCCGAAGGCACTCCCTTCATCGGGCACAGCGGTATCAAAAATCTGTGGCTGAATGCCGGCCATGGCAGCCTGGGGTTTACCCTGGCCTGTGGTAGTGCCGACACTCTGGCCAATTTAATCAACGATGAGCCCACGGCTATTTCTCTGCAGGGCCTGCAATTGGCCGGCTGACGTTTTCAGGCCACTTTTATTGACACACTGTATATTCTCATCCTTATTATTTGCGCTCTTTTTATTAGCAATTAACGGAGTAGTACATTAACGTAAACGCCTCATATGGCTACACATAAACCAATGTGTTGACCATAAGAAGAATGATGATGTTATTTGGAAAATAACCCGAGGAAAACCAATATGGATATGCAAAACCGTAAAGTCGTCAAACTGCTTACCGGCGCGGTAACCGCCCTCCTGTTCAGCAGCCAGGTCAGCGCCGAAGCACGCTACGTGACCATAGGCACCGGCGGCCAGACCGGCGTTTACTATACGGCCGGCCAGTCGGTGTGCCGTTTTCTCAATCGCGGTGCCGAGGAGCATGACATAAAATGTAATGCTCCTTCATCGGCAGGCAGCGTCGGCAATATCGTCTCTCTGCAAAACGGCGACTACGATTTCGGCTTTATTCAGTCCGATCACCAGTACAAGGCACTGGAAGGTCAGGCTCCCTTCGACAAAAAACCGGTGACTGAACTGCGCGCCGTCTTCTCGCTGCAAAGTGAAATTCTCACCGTGGTAGTGCGTAACGACAGTGACATCGACAGCATCGAGGATCTCGAGGGCAAGCGGGTCAATATCGGTGTTCCCGGCTCCGGTAGCCGCGATACCTTCGATGAACTGATGCAGGCCAGCGGCTGGACCAAAGACAGCTTCTCCCTTGCCGCCGAACTGAAACCGGCCGAAATGGCCGCGGCCCTGGGCGACAACAACCTGGATGCCATTACCTATGTGGTGGGTCACCCCAGCGGCGCCATTCAGGAAGCACTGACCACGGCCGATGCCAAACTGATCCCGGTAGCAGGCGATGGTGTCGACAAGCTGCTGGCCAAGGCAAGCTACTTTACCCGCGCCAACATTCCTGCCGGTCTCTATCCGGGTGTCGACCAGCCGGTACCCTCCATCGGAGGCAAGGCGGTGCTGGCCACCACAGCGCAAACCGATCCGGAAGTGGTCTATCAACTGGTCAAGTCCGTGTTCGACAACCTGGAACGTTTCAAGCGTCTGCACCCCGCCTTTGCCGATCTCAAGGCCGAAGACATGATCAGTGCCGGTATCACGGCGCCGCTGCATGAAGGGGCCGTGCGTTTCTACAAGGAAAAAGGCTGGCTGTAACCGTTTGCCGACAACACGGTAAACCGTGAGATATCCGCCACTGGGCACACTGCCTGACATCGGTATCTGCTGGCACTCAAACCTCTCCCGCCCCGTCGGCGGGAGAGGTTTTGCTCTTCCTATTGCACAACCAAAATAGGTACCTTCCTATGGCAGAAAAACAATTATCCGCAGAGGAGCTGATCGCCCAGGATGTCGGTGCGCGTTCACCCGATGGCATCATGGCCAGGGTGATCGCCGGACTGGCCCTGTGCTGGTCACTGTTCCAGCTCTGGATCGCCTCTCCGCTCCCCTTCATCTTTGGTGTTGGCGTACTCAACAACACGGAAACACGCTCCATCCACCTTGCCTTTGCCCTGCTGCTGGCGTTTCTGGTTTTTCCCGCCTTCAGCAAATCGCCGCGTAACCGGGTGCCCCTGCTCGATATCGTGCTGGGTCTGGTCGCCTCCGCCTGTGCGGCCTATCTGTTCATCTTCTATCAGGAACTGTCTCAGCGTCCGGGCAGTCTGACCACCGCCGATCTGCTCACCGCCTGTGTCGGCATGACGCTGCTGCTTGAGGCCACGCGCCGGGCCCTGGGGCCGCCGCTGGCCATCATCGCCCTGGTCTTTCTTGTCTACAGCCTGGCCGGTCCTTATATGCCGAGCCTGCTGGCCCACCGCGGGGTCAGCTTCAGCGCCCTGGCCAACCATCAGTGGATCACCACCGAAGGGGTGTTCGGCATCGCCCTCGGCGTATCCACCAGTTTCGTGTTTCTGTTCGTGCTGTTCGGCGCCCTGCTCGAACGGGCCGGTGCCGGCCATTACTTCATTCAGCTCGCCTTCAGCCTGCTCGGCCACCTGCGCGGCGGTCCGGCCAAGGCCGCGGTGGTCGCCTCCGGCCTGACCGGCATGATCTCCGGCTCTTCCATCGCCAACGTGGTCACCACCGGCACCTTCACCATTCCGATGATGAAGCGCACCGGTTTCTCGGCCGAAAAGGCTGGCGCGGTGGAAGTCGCCTCCTCGGTTAACGGCCAGATCATGCCACCGGTCATGGGCGCGGCGGCCTTCTTGATGGTCGAGTATATCGGCATGCCGTATGTCGAGATCATCAAGCACGCCTTTCTGCCGGCGGCCATCTCCTATATTGCCCTGCTTTACATCGTGCATCTGGAGTCGCTCAAGCTCGGTCTGCAGCCCATCGGCGGCCATCGGCCCACCCCCTGGCTGCGCCGCCTGACCGGCTTTGCCTTCGGTGTGGCCCTGATCAGCGGTCTGTCGCTGGCCGTTTATTATGGCCTCGGCTGGCTCAAGCCGGTGCTGGGTGATTATGTGCTGGAGGGCGTCGGCGCACTGCTTGCACTGGCCTATCTGGGCCTGCTGAAGATTGCCGCCAGCGTCGCCCCGCTGGCGCCCGAAGATCCCAGTGCACCGCTCGATGCCCTGCCGCAAACCCGCGCCGTGTTGCTATCTGGCCTGCACTTTTTGCTGCCGGTCGTGGTGCTGGTCTGGTGTTTGATGGTCGAGCGCCTGTCACCCGGGCTGTCGGCGTTCTGGGGCAGCATGATGCTGGTGGTGATACTGCTGACCCAGCGCCCGCTGCTGAGCTGGATGCGCACCGATGGCCTGCACGAGCACGGCACCTTTATGGACGGCGTCATCGATCTGCGTGAGGGTCTGCTGGCCGGCGCCCGCAACATGATCGGCATCGGTATCGCCACCGCCGCCGCCGGGCTTATCGTCGGTGCCGTGTCACAAACCGGGGTCGGACTGGTGCTGGCCGATCTGGTCGAGCTGCTGTCGATGGGCAATCTGCTGTTGATGCTGATGTTTATCGCGGTATTCAGCCTGATACTGGGCATGGGCCTGCCAACCACCGCCAACTACATAGTGGTGTCCAGCCTGCTGGCGCCGGTAGTGGTGACTCTGGGTCAGCAAAACGGCCTGATAGTGCCGCTGATTGCGGTGCATCTGTTCGTGTTCTACTTCGGCATCATGGCCGACGTGACGCCCCCGGTGGGTCTGGCCTCGTTTGCCGCCGCGGCCGTGTCCAAGGGCGACCCCATCAAGACCGGTGTCACCGCCTTCTACTACAGCCTGCGTACCGCCGCCCTGCCCTTCCTGTTCATCTTCAACACGGATCTGCTGCTGATTGACGTGAGCTTCTGGCACGGCGTGCTGATCTTCGTGATTTCCACCGCCGCCATGCTGATCTTTGCCGCCGGAACCCAGGGCTTTTTCCTGGTGCGCAGCCGTTGGTATGAAGGACTCTTGCTGCTGTTGGTAGCCTTTACCCTGTTCCGCCCGGGCTTCTGGATGGACATGCTGCACGATCCCTATCGCGAGGTGCCACCGGCACAACTGGAGCAGGTCATCGGCGAGATCGATGCCGAGAGCAAGCTTCGCCTGCGCATGCTCGGGGTGGATGCGGTCGGTGACCCGCAGGAATTCAGCCTGTTACTGCCGGTACCGGCAGGAGACAGCGGTGCGGAGCGACTGCAGAAACTCGGTCTGATGCTGTATGAAGATAACGGCAAGGTGATGATCGACAGCGTCGCCTTCGCCAGCCCCGCCGCCGATGCCGGTCTGGACTTCGACCAGCAAATACTGGTGGTGCGTGCACCGACCGAGCGTTGGGTGAAAGAGCTGATGTGGGGGCCCGGCTTCCTGTTGCTTGGCCTGGTGGTCTGGCTGCAACGCCGTCGTCGCGAGCCGTTACCCGGCCCTGCACCTTGATGTAGCACATCGTAAAGCCATCAGGCCCCGGCCGCCTGTTGGCACCGTTTACGGACAACTCGGTGTTCAGGAAGAGGAAACAGAGATCGACTCCCACGACCGTGAAATGCCAGGGATGGCATTTCCGATGCCCCCAAGGATGGGTTCATGTCGAGTCGAGGGCGGTGGCTGTGTTTCCTCTGGAATTGGTATTAACCCTTTGCACACGTTTGCCAACAATAAAAAAGCCCCGGCATGGTGACTCCGGGGCCGTAAGGAAGACAAAGGGATCGGCTCAGACGACCATCACATGACAGGGACCTCATGTGCTGAACGCCACAAGGATGTGCTCGAACGGGTCGGCAGAGTGAGCCCTTTGTCCGACCTTTATGTTGAGATTAAATCAGTGAAATTGGTCATTCCCCAAAAAAAAGCGCCCCTGAAAGCAGAGGACTTTCAGGGGCGTTGTTGTTGACTCATCGCTTAACGCTGACCGCTGCTCTTCAGCCAAACACCTTGAAGCTGTCGGCGTTCAGCCACAGATGCGCCAGAATGCTCGCCACATAACCGAGGAAAATCACCGGGGCCCACTTGAGGTGGCCGAAAAAGGTATACATGCCCCGGGCCTGGCCCATCAGCGCCACGCCGGCGGCCGAGCCGATGGACAAGAGGCTGCCGCCCACACCGGCGGTCAGGGTGATAAGCAACCAGTTGCCGTGGGACATTTCGGGTTGCATGGACAGCACCGCAAACATCACCGGAATGTTATCCACCACCGCAGACACCACGCCCAGCGCGACGTTGGCATAGACCGCATCCCAACCGCCATAGAGCACCTCGGACACCAGCGCCAGATAGCCCATGAATCCCAGACCGCCGACACACATCACCACCCCGTAGAAAAACAGCAGGGTATCCCACTCGGCCCGCGCGATTCGGTTAAACACATCAAACGGCACCACGCTGCCCAGCCGCTTTAGCGCCTCTTCATCGCCCCGCTTTTCGGCCATCACCCGCTTGCGCGCCAGTGAACCCGGCAGGGTCTGGCGCAGGTAATAGCCGAAAAACTGCAGGTAACCGAGGCCGGTCATCATGCCCAGTACCGGCGGCAGGTGCAGCAGACTGTGGCAGGCCACGGCGGTGGCGATGGTCAGCAAAAACAGCAACACGATGCGAATGGCGCCGCGTTTGACTTCCACTTCTTCGTAGAGGGCGGCGGGTTTGCGGTTTTCGATAAAGAAGCCCATCACCAGCGCCGGCACCAGGTAGTTGAGCAGAGAGGGAATGAACAGGATGAAGAACTCGTTGAACTTGATGATGCCGGCCTGCCACACCATCAGGGTGGTGATGTCGCCGAAGGGACTGAAAGCGCCACCGGCGTTGGCGGCAATGACAATATTTATGCAGCACAGGTTGATGAAACGCTTGTCCCCTTCCGCCACCTTGATCACCACGGCACACATCAGCAATGCCGTGGTCAGGTTGTCGGCGATGGGAGAAATGAAGAAGGCCAGAAACCCTGTCATCCAGAACAGAGACTTGTAGCTGAAACCGCGCCGCACCATCCAGGCTCGCAGGGCATCAAACAGTCCACGTTCCTCCATGGCGTTGATATAGGTCATCGCCACCAGCAGGAACAGCAGCAGTTCGGAATACTCCAGCAGGTTATGCCGAAATGCCGCCTCGGTGACGCCCGGAATATCATGATTGATATAGGTCCAGCCGATGGCGACCCAGATGATACCGGCGGCAATCAACACCGGCTTGGACTTGCGCAGATGGAGGTATTCTTCTCCCATCACCAGCAGGTAGGCGATAACGAAGATGACAACGGCAAAGATGCCGATCGAAGAATAGGTTAAATCCAGTGGCCCCGCGGCCGCAAAAACAGAGGAGCTGAACAGTGCTGCCAGCCCCCCCAGAGTGAGTAAGCACAGTTTCCTTTGCATTGTTTTTCTCGCTTTTGTTATTTTGGCTATAGCTACCGGGGAGCCTGCCGATCCTTAGGTCAACCCCATTGAAAAGACTAACATAAAGCACTTGTCACGACAGGCCGCTTTATTGGCGCTGGTTCGCATTTTTCATATCGAAATGCGAGGCTGCCACCTTGAAATATTCGGCCAGAAAGTAAATATTTAGTCTTGTTTTCTGCATTATTTTTCACGATCATGCATCTTTGTTTTTTCGCTTTAAGGACTGCCCGTGCGCGATACCGATGCCGCCCTGGTCAAGGCGTTTCGTCAATCCAGCCCCTATGTCAACCTGCACCGGGGCTCGACCTTCGTGGTCATGCTCGGTGGCGAAGCCATCGATCAGGATAATTTTCCCAATATCATCACCGATATCGCGCTGCTGACCAGCCTCGGTATCCGCTTGGTCATCGTGTTTGGCGCCCGCCCGCAAATCGATCAGGGGCTGGAAGAAGCCGGGCTGGACAATATCTTTCACAAGCATACCCGGGTGACCGACGAGCACAGCTTTCGCATCATCAAGAATGTCTGTGGCGGCTTGCAGATGGACATCATGGCCCGTCTGTCGATGGGGCTTATCAATACCCCGATGCAGAACGCGCGCATCAACGTGGTGACCGGCAACTTTGTCACGGCCCAACCATTGGGAGTGGATGATGGCGTGGATTATCAGCATTCCGGCCGGGTACGCCGCATCCATACCGACACCATTCATCATCAGCTGGCCAACGGCGCCACCGTGCTGATTTCTCCTATCGGCTTTTCGGTGACCGGCGAAAGCTTCAACCTGTCTTCCGAAGAGCTGGCCCGACGCCTGGCCATCGAACTCAAGGCCGAGAAGCTGATCGGCTTCTGCTCTCAGCGCGGTGTGCTCAACGAAGAGGGTGTGGCCATTCCGGAACTTTTTCCCGAGCAGGCGGAAGAACATCTGCAGCGGCTACTGTCCGACGGCGAGACCCTGTCCGGCACCGCCCGCTATCTGCGTGCGGCCATTTCAAGCTGTCGTGCCGGGGTTCCCCGCAGCCATCTGGTGAGTTACAAGGAAGACGGTGCCCTTATCCAGGAACTGTTCACCCGTGACGGTCTCGGTACCCAGCTGGTCAGCCTGAGCGCCGAGCAGGCCCGTCAGGCTCGTATCGACGACATCGGCGGCATCCTGGATCTGATCCGCCCGCTGGAGGAAGAAGGCATTCTGGTGCGCCGCTCCCGCGAGCAGCTGGAAATGGAAGTCGATCAGTTCACCATCATAGAGAAAGACGGCGCCATCATCGGCTGTGCCGCCCTCTATCCCTTTCCGGAAGAGGCTATGGCGGAAATGGCCTGTGTGGCCATTCATCCGGATTATCGCCGGGGCAGCCGGGGCGACATGCTGCTGAACAAGGTGGAAGAGCAGGCCAAGAAGCGCGGCATGAGCCGGCTGTTTATCCTGACCACCCGCTCCATTCACTGGTTTCGGGAGCGCGGTTTCGAGCCGGTGGATGTTAGCGCCCTGCCGATGGGCAAGCAGGCGCTCTACAATTACCAGCGTCGTTCCAAGATCATGATGAAAGATCTGGTATAACACTGATATCAGATGAATTTAACCACTTAATTATTGACAGCGACAGACAGAGTCAGTACTTATATGGCAGCCCGCACGTCGGGCGAGAAGAGGCGCGTTATTCAGGCAGCCGGCAGGAGGAGCTCCCACTCCCAGGATCGCCGGTCAGGGGAGATAACGCCGAGAGGGTAATACGGGGCAGCGTATCACCCTCGGCTACGAAGGCTGAATCCTTCGGGTTGTCACCTGTGGGTGGCGTGCTTCTAAGTGACTTTTCCCGTCTCTGCAGCCGTTTCCCCGTTACCTACTATATGCACACATCAAGGAGCTGCACTTGAGTCAGTTAACCGTTGCCAAATTTGGTGGTACCAGCGTCGCCGATGCCGACGCCATGAGCCGTTGCGCCGCCATTCTCGAACACAACCCCGATACCCGTCTGGCGGTACTGAGCGCCAGCTCCGGCGTCACCAACCTGCTGGTGGCCCTGGCCTCGGGTGAACAACAACCCGAGTCGCGCGCCACACTGCTGCAACAGTTGACCGAAATCCAGCAAGGCATTCTCGACAGCCTGGACAAGCCCGACATGCTGACCCGGCATATCGAAGACATTCTGGTTCATATCAAGGAGCTGGCCGACAGTGCCGTCATCAGCCCCACCAAGGCGCTGCACGATGAAATCGTGGCCCAGGGCGAGCTGATGTCTACCCGACTGTTCGTGGAGCTGCTACGCCATCGCGGCACTCCGGCCGTGTGGTTTGATGTACGCAAGGTGATGCGCACCGACGATCGTTTCAGCCGTGCCGCGCCCGACCTGGCCACCCTGCGTGCCGAAGTGGAAAAAGAACTCAAACCCCTGTGTGATAACCAGCTGGTCGTCACCCAGGGCTTTATCGGCGCCGCCAAAGACGGCCGTACCACCACCCTGGGCCGGGGCGGCAGTGATTTTTCCGCCGCCCTCCTGGGCGAAGCGCTGGACGCCGTCGCCGTGCAAATCTGGACCGACGTGCCCGGTATCTACACCACGGATCCGCGACTGGTAAGCGAGGCGCGCGCCATTCCCGAAATCAGCTTCAGCGAAGCCTCGGAAATGGCCACCTTCGGTGCCAAGGTGCTGCATCCCGCCACCCTGCAACCGGCGGTACGCAAGCAGATACCGGTGTTTGTGGGCTCCAGCAAGGCGCCGGAAGCCGGTGGCACCTGGATTCGCAACAGCACTCCCAGTCAGCCGCTGTTCCGCGCCCTGGCCCTGCGTCGCAACCAGGTGCTGCTGACCCTGACCAATCAGAGCATGTTCCAGGTACACGGCTTTCTGGCCGAGGTATTCGGCATTCTGGCCAAGCACAAGATTTCGGTGGACTTGATCACCACCTCCGAGATTTGCGTGTCGCTCACCCTGGACGCCGGCGCCGAATTGCTGACCGAAGAAGTGAAGGCCGAACTCGGCAAGCACTGTCACCTCAAGGTTGAACAGGGACTGGCGCTGGTGGCGCTGATCGGCAATCGCATGAGCGAAGTCAACGGTACCGGCACCCGGGTGTTTCAGGCGTTGGAAAACGTCAACATTCGCATGATCTGTCACGGCGCCAGTCCGCATAATCTGTGTTTTCTGGTACAGGAAGACAACGCCAATCAGGTGATTATCGACCTGCATCGGGAGCTGCTGCCGGCGTAAGCCCCGGTTAAAATGAAGGGCGAGGAGTGAGGGGAGCCTCATTCCTCACCGTTTTGCCCCTCTTTCCAGTGTGCATATTGGGCCAGATCCGAGCGGGCCAGATCCAGTGCCAGCTTGATCACCAGTGCATCGTCCAGGTAACCGGCCAGCGGCAGAACGTCCGGCACCACGTCCAACGGCGACACAAAATAGATGACGGCCCCGGTGATGGCGGCGATCACCTTCCAGGGCACGGCCCGATAGTCGCCCTTGCGATAGTCGTTGAGCAGGCTCACCATCAGCTGCAGTTCCTGCCACCATTCGGCCAGCGAGCCCGGCGGCCTGTCGCCGAATCTGTTCAGCTTGCGCTCGCCCCCTTGGGCCGCCTCATTCAGCTCGATATCGTCCATCTCGCCCATGCCATCGATGAACCGGGCCCGGGCCCGCGCTTCCTGCTCTCTGCTCAATGCCATTCTCGACTCTCCCCTGCGTGAAAAACCGGCCTGTTCACGCCGCTTTCAGCCCCTTGCCAGCACCTGTGCCAGCGGGGTATGGTCCAGAGCATGAGCTTCGGCCACCGCCTGACAGGTGATGTTGCCCTGGTGCACGTTGAGGCCATTCGCCAGATGTTGGTCCTGCTGCAGGGCCTGCCGCCAGCCCAGGTTGGCCAGCGCCTGAATGAAGGGCAAGGTGGCGTTGGTCAGGGCAAAGGTGGAAGTGCGGGCCACCGCCCCCGGCATATTGGCTACACAGTAGTGTACTATGCCGTCCACTTCGAAGGTCGGCTGCCGATGGGTGGTGGCATGGCTGGTTTCGAAACACCCCCCCTGATCGATGGCCACATCCACCAGCACGGCGCCCTGAGGCAGCAGCTTGAGCATGTCGCGGGTCACCAGCCTGGGCGCCGCCGCCCCCGGGATCAGCACGGCGCCGATGACCAGATCGCTGCGAGCCAGTTCAAACTCTATGTTATCGGTGGTGGAGTACAGGGTTTTCAGTCCCGGACCGTAAAGGCTGTCCAGCTCTTTCAGGCGGTTCAGTGACTTGTCGAGAATGGTCACATCGGCGCCCAGCCCGAGCGCCATACGGGCGGCATTGATGCCTACCACGCCACCGCCCAGCACCAGTACCCGGCCCGGCGCCACACCCGGTACGCCGCCCAGCAGCACCCCTCGCCCGCCCTGGGCTTTTTCCAGACAATGGGCGCCTGCCTGTACCGCCATGCGCCCGGCCACCTCGCTCATCGGCGCCAGCAACGGCAGGCCGCCCCGGGCGTCGGTAACGGTCTCGTAGGCGATGGCGGTACAGCCGGATTTCAACAGCCCCCGGGTCTGAGCCAGATCCGGCGCCAGATGCAGGTAGGTAAACAGCAGCTGACCGGATCTCAATTGTCGGTATTCTTCCGGCTGGGGTTCCTTGACCTTGATCACCATCTCGGCCCGCGCAAAGATGTCGCTCGCCTCCGGCACCAGCTCGGCACCGGCGGCGGCATAATCTTCATCGAGCAGGCCGATACCGCTGCCGGCACCGCATTGCACCAGTACCCGGTGGCCATCGCGTACCAGCTCCTTGACGCCACCCGGCGTCATGCCGACCCGATATTCGTTATTCTTTATTTCCCGTGGTACACCGATGTCCATAACCACCTCTTTTGTGCGATCTTGTCATTGACACTGTACCGGGGCGACACCAGAAATCGGCTCCGGTAAGCAGCCGGTTGTCTTCATCTTGCGCGTTTGTGTTTTAACATTCAATCCTCCACCGAAGAGAGGAAAGGCCCGCATCCGCGCCGCTAGAAGGTGGGCGGGGTCGCCGCCGAGATCAACTCGCATTGCTCGCTGCCGATATTGCGAAAACGATGAGGCTGGCGGGTATCGAAGTAATAGCCATCGCCGGCACGCAGCACGCAGCACTGCTCCCCCACCGTGACCTCGATTTCCCCGCTCAGCACGAGGCCCGCTTCCTCTGCTTCGTTGCTCAGCATCTCGGGGCCGGTATCGGCGCCTGGTGGATACAGCTCCCGTTGCAGCGCCAACCTGTGGCCCCGATGCAGCGGGCCCAACAGCCACATCTGCACCTCGCCGCTGGACATGGGCAGCATCTCCTGCTGTCGAAAAAAACACTGGCGGACCGGCTCCTGTTCCAGGCTGAAGAAGGCACCCATGGTGATGGGAAAGCCATCCAGTATCCGTTTGAGCGTGGCCACCGACGGGTTGACCGCCGCCTGCTCGATTTGCGAGATCAGACTGTTGTTCACCCCGGCCCGGCGGGCCAGCTCTCGCTGGGTCAGGCCATGACGGCCCCGCAACCATTTCAGTCGTTCGGCAAGCTCCATCATTTATTCTCCTTCAGGTGCCAGAGCCGCGACCCGCCGCCGCTTCCTGGCCGCGCCGTCGCTCGGCGCGCGCCATCAGCCACCAACCGATAAAGGTCACCAGCGACACGATCAGAATAATCACCGTCGCCAGGGCATTGATTTTGGGACTGACCCCCAGCCGCACGCTGGAAAAGACCACCATGGGCAGCGTGGTGGCGTTGGGGCCGGACACGAAGCTGGCGATCACCAGATCGTCGAGCGACAGGGTAAAGGCCAGCAGCCAGCCGGCCACGATAGCGGGTGCGATAATCGGCAGGGTGATCACGAAGAATACCTTGAGCGGCCGGGCGCCCAGGTCCATCGCCGCCTCTTCCACCGAGCGGTCCAGCTCTCGCAGCCGGGAGCTGACCACCACCGCCACATAGGCGGTGCAGAAGGTCACATGGGCAATCCAGATAGTGCCCATGCCTCGCTGTTGAGGCCACCCCAGCCAGTCGCCCATGGCCACGAACAGCAACAGCAGGGACAGACCCGTGATCACTTCCGGCATCACCAGCGGCGCCGTGATCAGGAAGGCGAAGCCGCTTTCGCCGCGAAAGCGCCCCATGCGGGTCAGCACAAAACCCGCCACCGTGCCCAGCACCACGGCGGTGCTGGCGGCAAAGAAGGCGATGGTCAGGCTCAGGCCCACCGCCTGCATCATCATCTGATCCTGCCACAGCTCGCCATACCAGCGGGTGGACCAGCCGGCCCAGACCGTGACCAGCCGCGAGCTGTTGAAGGAGTAGATAATCAGTAACAGCATGGGCAGGTAGAGAAAACCGAAGCCCAGCAGCAGGACTGTCGGTCGCAGTCGGGAACGGCTGACGGGAATCTGGTTCATGGCTCAGCCCTCCATTTCTTTGCGTTGAATGCGGTGGAACCACATGATGGGTACCATCAACAACAGCAGCATGATGCTGGCCACCGCCGCCGCTATCGGCCAGTCCCGGTTGTTGAAGAACTCCTGCCACAGTACCCGCCCGATCAACAGGGTATCGGGGCCGCCCAGCAGCTCGGGGATCACGAACTCCCCCACCGCCGGAATGAACACCAGCATGGAGCCGGCGATGATGCCGCCCCTGGTCAGTGGCACTATCACCGTCAGCAGGCTTTTCCAGGGCCGGGCCCCCAGATCCGCCGCCGCCTCCACCAGCGAGTAGTCGAGCCGCATCAGGGCGGTATAAAGCGGTAATATCATGAAGGGCAGATACGCATAGACGATGCCGATGTAGACGGCGATGTTGGTGTTGAGGATCTGCAACGGGGTCTCGATAACCCCGATGGCCAGCAACACATTGTTGAGAAAACCGTTGTTGCCGAGGATGCCCATCCAGGCGTAAACCCGGATCAGAAAGGAAGTCCAGGACGGCAATATCACCAGCATCAGCAAGACGTTACGGGTCGAGGGCCGGGAATGCACTATGGCCCAGGCCATGGGGTAGCCGATCAGAAGGCAGAGCAGGGTCGAGATGCCGGCTACCTGAAGCGACTGCAGATAAGACCGCACATAGAGGCTGTCGCTCAACAGAAACAGATAGTTGCCCAGGTTGAGCACCAGTTGCAGCTGCTCGTCGGCAAAGCTCAGTATCTCGCTGTAGGGCGGTATGGCCAGCGCCGCCTCGGACAGGCTGATCTTGAACACGATCAGAAAGGGGATCAAAAAAAACAGCAGCAGCCAGCTGTAAGGCAGGGCGATGACCAGGCTGCGACCGAGTTTGAGTCGGGAACGGGTATTCATCAGCATCTCCCTAGGTCAGTAGCACGGCACAGCTGTCGGCTTCCCAGCGCAAATGCACCCGATCACCCCAGGTAGGATTGCCCCGGCGATGCCGGTCCATGTTGGGCAGGGTCGCCAGTATCCGTTTACCCGAGGGCAAGCGCACATGATAAATCGACAAGCTGCCCAGATAGGCGATTTCGTCGACGATGCCGCTGAGCCAGTTGCTGTCTTCTGAGGGGGCCTCGGCACAGAGAAACATCTTCTCGGGCCGTACCGCTATCATCATCGGCAAGCCTTCGCCGATGGACACACCGTGATTGATGCGCAGGGGACGATCCAGTTCGGGGCAGCGAATGAGGGCACTGTCGGTCTCGTTGGTCTCAAGCTGCCCCTCGAAGACGTTGACCGAGCCGATAAACTCGGCGCTGTAGCGGCAGTTGGGAAATTCATACACATCCAGCGGCTCGCCTACCTGCACCAGCCGTCCCTTGTTCATGATGGCGATGCGCCCGGCCATGGTCATGGCCTCTTCCTGATCGTGGGTCACCATGACGCAGGTCACCCCCACCCGCTCTATGATGTTGACCAGCTCCAGTTGCATCTCTTCGCGCAGCTTCTTGTCCAGCGCGCCCATGGGCTCGTCCAGCAACAACAGCTTGGGCCGCTTGGCCAGGCTGCGGGCCAGCGCCACCCGTTGCCGCTGGCCGCCGGACAGCTGATGGGGCTTGCGTTTGGCGAAGCCTTCCATGTGCACCAGTTTCAGCATCTGTTCCACCCGCCCGGCCACTTCCGCCCGCGGCAGCCTATCCTGTTTCAGGCCGAAGGCGATATTGGCCTCCACCGTCATGTGCGGAAACAGCGCATAGGACTGAAACATCATGTTAATGGGCCTGTCATAGGGTGGCACCTCGGCGATGTCGACCCCATCGAGCAATATTTCACCCCGGCTCGGTGGCTCGAACCCGGCCAGCATCCGCAACAGGGTCGACTTGCCGCAACCGGAAGCACCGAGCAGGGCGAAAATCTCCCCCCGCATCACGCCCAGGCTGACGTCGTCCACCGCGGGCTGACCGTCGTACAGCTTGGTGAGCCCCCTTACTTCCAGGAAAGGAGCGATACTGTCTTTGGGCTGGCTTTCGTTTTCCGGCATGTTACCTCCTGGTGTTCATCAACCCCTCGCCCGACGGGCGCTTAAGCGAAAGCTCTCAACCTCAGGCCCCTCGTCTCACTTGCCGGTCTTGACCCGGGTCCAGGCCCGGGTGATCACCCGGTTGACCTTCTGCGGCAACAGCTTGGCGGTATAGAGCCTTTCCGCCGCCTCTTCGCTGGGGTAGATGCCGGGATCGTTGCGAATATCTTCATCCACCAGTGCCTTGGCGGGGGTATTGGCGTTGGCATAGGCCACGTAGTTGGACACGCCGGCGATCACTTCGGGCCGCAGCAGATAGTCGATAAGCTGGTGCGCGTTGTCCGGATGCCTGGCATCCTTCGGAATGGTCAACATGTCGACCCACATCAGGGCGCCTTCTTTCGGGATCCGGTAGGCAATATTGACCCCTTGTTCGGCTTCGGCGGCCCTGTCCCGCGCCTGCAATATGTCGCCGGACCAGCCCACCGCCACACAGATGTCGCCGTTGGCCAGATCATTGATGTACTTCGACGAATGGAAATAGGTGATATGAGACCGCAGGCTCATCATCAGCTCGGTGGCCGGCCCCTTGTAATCGGCGGCCTTGGTGCTGTTGGGATCCAGCCCCTGATAATTCAGGGCGGCGGCGAAAACTTCGGTGGGCGCATCCAGAAAGGCCACGCCGCACTGGCCGAGTTTGGCCAGATTTTCCGGCTTCATCACCAGATCCCAGGAGTCCAGCGGGGCATCCTCTCCCAGGGCCTCTCTGACCTTGTCGACGTTATAACCGATGCCGGTGGTACCCCACATATAGGGGACGCCATACTTGTTGCCCGGATCCTTGTCCGCCAGCACCGCCATGATCTTCGGATCCAGGTTGCCGTAGTTGCCGAGTTTTGATTTATCCAGCGGCATGAAGGCGCCAGCCAGGATCTGGCGGGCCATGAAGTCGCTGGTGGGCACCACCACGTCGAAGCCGGTATTACCCGCCAGCAACTTGGCTTCCAGCACTTCGTTGGAGTCGAACACATCGTAGGTGACCTCGATGCCGGTCGCGGCGGTAAAGCCGGCCAGGGTATCCTCCGCGATATAGTCGGACCAGTTATAAAAGTTCAGCTGGGGTGGTTCCTCGGCTCGGGCACTCAATGCCAGTCCCAGGCCAACGGCCACCATGCTCACACGAAAAGCGGTTGTCTTTACCATCTGCATTGCTCCATCCTTGTCAGTTCATCAGTGTCTGGTAAGTCAGATCCAGCGCCTGGCGCGCCTTGGTTATCAACTCATCGACTTCGGCCCTGCCGATCACCAGCGGCGGCGAAACAATCATGGTGTCGCCCACCGCCCGCATCACCAGGCCGAGATCGAAACAGTGTTCACGGCAGATGATCCCGGCACCCGCATCCTCGGCAAAGCGCCGGTTGTCGCTTTTGTCGGCCACCAGCTCCAGCGCCGCCAGCAGCCCCAGGCCTCGGGTTTCCCCCACCAGCGGGTGGTTGCCGAGACGGGCCCATTCCTGCTGCAGATAGGGGCCTATGTCGTCGTGCACCCGCGCTACCAGCCGTTCCTTTTGCATCACCTCGATATTGGCCAGCGCCACCGCACAGGCCACCGGATGGCCGGAATAGGTGAAGCCGTGAAAGAATTCACCGCCTGCTATCAGCCCCCGGGCCAGCCGCGCGCCCACCGCTACCGCCCCCAGCGGGATATAGCCGGAGGTAATGCCCTTGGCCATGCACAGCAGATCCGGCTCCAGGCCGTAATGTTCGCTGGCAAACCAGTGACCGGTGCGGCCAAAACCGCAGATCACCTCGTCTACCACCAGCAGAACCTCGTACTGCCGGCAGATACGCTGAATTTCCGGCCAGTAAGAGTCGGGCGGAATGATGACCCCGCCGGCGCCCTGAATGGGCTCGCCGATAAAGGCCGCCACCCTGTCCGGCCCCAGTTCCAGGATTTTATGTTCGAGCTGGCGGGCCCGTTCCAGGCCAAACTGCTGTGGGTCCAGCCCCTGACCTTCCCCGAAATGGTAGGGCTGGTCGATGTGCACTATGTCCGGCAACGGCAAACCGCCCTGGGCATGCATGGGTTTCATGCCGCCGAGCGAGGCACCGGCCAGGGTGGAGCCGTGATAGGCGTTGTGGCGACTGATGATGGTTTTTCGCCCGGGTTGCCCCTGCCCGGCCCAGTAATGACGCACCATGCGGATCACGGTGTCGTTGCATTCGGAGCCGGATCCGGTAAAAAACAGGTGCTCCATGTCGCCAGGCAGCAGGGTGGCGAGGCTGGCCGCCAGCTCGGTGGCCCTGAGGTGGGTGGTCTGAAAGAAGAGATTGTAATAGGGCAGCCGGCGCAGTTGCTGCTCGGCGGCCAGCACCAGTTCTTCCCGGCCATAGCCCAGGTTGACGCACCAGAGCCCGGCCATGGCGTCGAGAATGCGTCGGCCGTCCGCATCCCACAGATAGACGCCCTCGCCCCGCTCTATGACCCGGGCGCCTTTCTGATGCAGCGCCCGGCTGTCGGTAAAGGGATGCAGGTGATGGGCCGCATCCAGCTGTTGCAACGGACTCTTCGGTGGTTTTGGCATTCTCGACTCCCTGTTCATGACACCCATTCCATTGTTGTCACCATCACACGTTAAGCAGCAGAAACTCCCGTTCCCAGGCGCTGATCACGGTAAAGAAGGCCTCGTATTCCTTGCGCTTGACCGAAATAAAGGCGCTGACGAAGCGGGGCCCCAGCAGCTGACACAATTCATCGCATTGCTCCAGTTCAAGCAAGGCTTCCTCCAGGCTTCGGGCCACACCGAAGGGCATGTTATAGGCACTGCCCTGTATCTGCTCTGTGGGTTCAATCTTGTTCATCATGCCCAGATAACCACAGGCCAGGCTGGCGGCCAGCGCCAGGTAAGGGTTGGCATCGGCACCGGCAAAGCGGTTTTCGAGACGCCGGTCGGCCGGCCCCGAGCGCGGCACCCGCAGGCCTACGGTGCGGTTGTCTTCACCCCAGGCCATGTTGCGCGGCGCCGAGTCTCCGAACGCCAGGCGGCGATAGGAGTTGACGTTGGGGGCAAACAGCGCGACCGCACTGGGAATATAGTGTTGCATGCCACCGATAAAGTGCAGAAACCGCTCGCTGTGGCTGCCGTCGGCATTGGCGAACAGGTTGTTACCATCCGCATCAATAAGACTCTGATGAATGTGCATGGAGCTGCCCGGCTCGTTTTTCATCGGCTTGGCCATGAAGGTGGCGTACACGTCATGGCGCATCGCCGCCTCGCGCATGGTGCGCTTGAACAGAAACACCTGATCAGCCAGATCCAGGGCGTCGCCGTGAATGAAGTTGACCTCCATCTGCGCCGCGCCCGACTCGTGGATCAGGGTGTCCACCTCCAGTCCCTGGGCCTCGCAGAAGTCGTACATGTCCTCGAAGATGGGATCGAATTCGTTGACCGCATCGATGCTGAACGACTGACGGGCCGTCTCGGGCCGACCGTTACGACCGATGGGCGGCTCTAGCGGATAGTCCCAGTCCTCGTTTTTCTTGACCAGGAAGAACTCCAGCTCCGGCGCCACCACGGGGCGCCAGCCTTTTGCCTCATAGAGATTAAGCACCCGGCGCAGCACGCTGCGGGGGGCCATGTCGACCGGATTGCCGTCGGCGTCGAAACAGTCGTGGATCACCTGGGCGGTGGGCTCGCTGGCCCAGGGCACCAAACGGGGAGTATTGATGTCGGCGTGCAGCTCCATGTCGCGTTCGGTCCAGTCGATATTTTCATCGTCCGGCCAGTCACCGTTGACGGTCTGCAGAAAGATATTTTCCGGCAGCCGCATGCCCCCTTCCTTGAGGAATTTGCTGGCGGGCAGTATCTTGCCCCGGGCATTGCCGGTAAAGTCCGGCAACAGGCATTCCACCTCGGTAATGGCATGCTTCTGCATCCACAGCCGTAACCATTCCATATCTCGCTTTTCAGGATTTTGAACACTCATCATTCATACCCATGGTGTGGGAAATACAGGGAAGCATAGACCACCTTTGCTAAGGTCATGCTATACATAGAAATTATTAACAGGAAAATCATTCATCATTACAATGGGCCGGTATGAGACCGAAATCAAGATTCATCAAAATATCCATATATTAAACACCTGTTCTCATGATTAGCTGACAATCTAGTGGTCCAACAACAAGGCCAAAGCACGTTAAGGATGACGACATGATCAAGGACCATCGCAAACACCCCCATTCGGCACCCAACGGCCCCTGGGCCGATTATCAGTCCATCGACCTGATGCTGTGCGATATCAACGGAGTACTCAGGGGAAAGCGTATTCAAAGCAGTGCCATGGAAAAAGCCATGAATGATGGCATCTGCCTGCCCGCGTCTGTCTTTGCCCTCGACATCACCGGCCAGACGGTGGAAGACACCGGCCTGGGGCTGGCTCAGGGTGACAGCGACCGACTGTGCCGGTTGCTGCCCCATACCCTGGTGCCGGTGCCCTGGCACAAGACCCCCTCCGCCCAGATCCTGATGACCATGGAAGACACGGACGGCAGCCCCTTTTTCGCCGATCCGCGTCACGTATTACAGAAGGTGATACAACGACTGCTGGACAAGGGATTACGCCCCTGTGTGGCGGTGGAGCTGGAGTTTTACCTGGTGGATCAGAAGGAAGGCGCCGATGGCCTGCCCCAGCCGCCGATTCTGCCGGGCACCGATGAGCGCATGCACGATACCCAGGTCTATTCCCTCGACGATCTCGACAGTTGGGAAGACTTTCTGGTGCGGGTGTCGGAAGTCTGCAAACTGCAGAAAATTCCCGCCGACAACGCCGTGGCCGAATATGCGCCGGGCCAGTTCGAGATCAACCTGACCCACCAGCACAACGCGGTGGACGCCTGCGATCAGGCGGTGCTGCTCAAGCGCGCCATCAAGGCGGTGGCCAACAAGGAAGGCATGTACGCCACCTTCATGGCCAAGCCCTATAATGGCCAGGCCGGCTCCGGCATGCACATTCACGTCAGCCTGCTCGACGAAGAAGGCAACAACGTCTTCGCCGAGGATCACGAGCTGCTGCGCCAGGCCATTGCCGGCAACTGCAGCATGTTGCCCGAATGCATGGCGCTGTTTGCCCCCAATGCCAACTCCTACCGTCGGCTGCAACCGCACATGTTTGTGCCGCTGCACGCCAGCTGGGGCTTCGACAACCGCACAGTGGCACTGCGCGTGCCGTCGGGCGACAAGGCCAATACCCGCCTCGAACACAGGGTGGCCGGCGCCGACGCCAACCCCTACCTGGTGGTGGCGGCCATACTGGCGGCGGTGGATCACGGCATCGGCGAGCAACTGCAGGCCCCGGCGCCGATTCCGGGCGACGCCAACAAGATGGACTTGCCCTTACTGCCCTACCGTTGGCAGGATGCGCTGGACCGCTTCGCCCAGTCGCACCGGTTATCCCAGTATCTGGGCAAGGAATTTCATCGTGCCTACCTTATCAACAAGCGCTTCGAGCTGGCCGAATTCGACCAGCACGTCACCCCGCTGGAATACCAGTGGTACCAACACCTGGTATAACAAGATGACTCCAGATCAGGTAGACGACCAAAGAGAGCTGCTCCGCCGGCCTTCCGCTTCAAGGATGAAGCAGAGAGCGTACATAGAGGTATTCACGGCGTGTCGGCGGAGTCGCCCCTTTGGTGGGCCGAC
The DNA here is from genome assembly GCF_046521305.1 of Oceanisphaera submarina. Lineage (NCBI taxonomy): Bacteria > Pseudomonadati > Pseudomonadota > Gammaproteobacteria > Aeromonadales > Aeromonadaceae > Oceanisphaera > Oceanisphaera submarina. The sequence goes on from NZ_JBKGFN010000001.1 coordinate 411,006, forward strand.
CCAGAATATTAAAGCAAAACAACAGAATGATTAACGGAGCCCCTATGCAGCAGCACGCCGATTCCTACTATGCCGCTTCCCTCAACCTGCCCCTGAGCTACCCCACCCTGGAAAACGATCTGGACGTGGATGTGTGCATCGTCGGCGCCGGCATCACCGGCGCCTCGGCGGCGCTGTCGCTGGCAGAAAAAGGCTACAAGGTGGCGGTGCTGGAAGCCCACAAGGTTGGCTGGGGCGCCTCCGGACGCAGCGGCGGTCAGATGATTTTCGGCTATGCCTGCGATCAGTCCAAACTCACCACCATGGTCGGCAAGGATACCAGCCGGGCCCTGTGGGACATATCGCTGGAAGCCATGACCCAGATGCGCCAACGTATCAAGACCCATAACATCGACTGCGACCTGGCCGACGGCCACCTGCATGCGGCGGTCAAACCCCGCCATATGACCGAGCTGGAAGGCTGGGCCGAAGATCTGCGACTCAACTTCGGCTACGACGGCCTGCAACTGTGGAGCAGGGATCAGGTGCAGGCACAGCTGGCCACCGAGTCTTATCTGGGCGGCCTCTATGATCCCGACAGCGGCCATGTGCACCCACTCAACTACACCCTGGGGCTGGTCGAGGCCGCCCAGCAGGCAGGCGCACAGTTTTATGAGCAGACGGCCGTCACCCGCATAGAACAGGGCGCCACACCGGTGGCCCACACGGCCCGCGGACGGGTCCGCTGTCGTCAACTCTTGCTGTGTGGCAACGCCTATCTGGACGGTATCTCCCCGGACATAGAGCGCAAGATCATGCCGGTGGGCACCTATATAACCGCCACCGAGCCGCTCGGCAAGGAAAGAGCCGCAGCCCTTATCGCCAACAACATGGCGGTGGCCGACATCAACTTCGTGCTCGACTACTTTCGCCTGAGTGCCGACACCCGGCTGCTGTTCGGTGGCCGGGTCAGCTACTCTCGGCTGGACCCACTCAATCTGGCCGGTGCCATGGGCCAGCGGCTGCGCCAGGTGTTCCCCCAGCTCAGGGACGTGAATCAGCAATACACCTGGGGCGGCTATGTGGGCATCACCATGAACCGGGCACCTCACTTCGGCCGCCTGAACGATAACGTCTATTATGCCCAGGGTTTTTCCGGCCACGGCATCGCCCTCACCGGTATGGCCGGCAGCCTGATGGCCGATGCCATCGCAGGCTCGGCCGAGCGCTTCGATTTGTTCGGACGAATTCCACACCACGACTTTCCCGGTGGCCGACTATTACGCACACCGGCACTGGTGCTGGCCATGACCTGGTATCGGCTACGGGACTGGTTGTAGGCGCGGGACGCTTGCCGAAAACGGTGAAATATGCCCCATTTAGGGAGATTAGGGAGGAAAAATGGAGCAACTGGAGTTTTTCGAGGTACCCAGCCCCTGCATCGGTGTCTGTCAGGTCAACAACAGAGGCTACTGCAAGGGCTGTTTTCGCAGCCGGGACGAACGCTTCAACTGGCTGCAATTCAGCTCGGGACAAAAACGCGAGGTGATCCGTCTGTGCCAGGATCGCAAACGCCGGGTATTGGCCGCCGCCCGCAAGAAACAACTCGAGTTAGAGTTCGAACTCGTCCGACAGGACACTCCACCTCAGGATTCGCTGCTTTAGGCCAACCACTCACTCGGCCATCCGGTAATCCGATCCGCCGCTTTTTCTTCCCGGTGCAGATGTTGACCGCCGGCCAGGACCTTGAGTTCAAACGCCGGGCTCGGTTCGAGGAACGACTCTCCCTGCGCCATGCCGATACCCGGCTCAAATGACGAGACTGGTTTTAAGCAGCATGCGGATGGCTGCTTCTTTACCGGTATTACCTTCAAGTGCCTTCGGACCCGCCTATACTTGGAATCCGAGGGACCCGTTAGACCCTTTTCATGCCGATGTAACAGCATCAGACTCTGACACTGGGGAGAGAGGCAATGAAAGATCGCCGTAAAGACCCGCGCCGTAAAACGAACTGCAGAATATGCCTGAGTAACGAATACTTTGGGCCGATCGAAGGTAACATCAGCAACATGTCCGAAGGCGGTGTCCTGGTGGAAGTCGTCACCGCTTCTGATTTTTCACTCGGCATGTTGTTTGAAGCCAAAGTCCTGGACCCGGACTGGGACCAGACTCTGCCACCACTCATGATGAAGGTGGTACGGATAGATAGAAATGACATTGCTCTGGAGTTTATCGTCTAGAGCTGGGGTCGCAGGCCAACCCGATTAACCCGGTGTGGCCAGCCGCTCGCCGAACCATGCGGCAATCTGTAACGATGCCGCCGCTTCCAGATGCAGATGATGGCTGCCGGACAGGGTCTTGAACTCCAGCTCAGGCACCAACGCCAGCATCGATTCGACCAAGGCCCGCTCTTCGCTCCGCTCCGCCATGACCAGCAGCACCGGCATGGTCAGCCGGCGCACGAAGGCGGCAATTTGCTGCTCGCACAGCCGGACAATGGAGGGCTGGGTCAGGGCCAGATCGCTGCGCCAATACCAGCCATCCGACCGCTGTTCCAATCCTCGCTCCAGCAACCAGACTGCCGCCTCCCTGCTCACCGGCCAGCGACCGTTCATCCGCGCCTGCACCGCCTGTTCGAAACTGGAATAAGGCCGCAGGGAACGTCTGCTCAGGCGAGCACCGTTCAGCAATGCCCTGGTCATCTGCTCCGGCAACCGGTCGGCTGCCTAGTCGAGCGGAACCAGGCCGTCTATCAGTAGCATCCGACTGACCCGATCGGGAAAGGCGCCGGCAAACAGGGTCGCTACCCCGGCACCGAGCGAATGCCCGAGTAGCACCACCTGTTCCAGCGCCAGCTCGTCGACCAGGGCCTGCACATCGGCCACGTTGTCCCAGATATAGTAGGGCTGACCTGCGGCGCGATGATCCGACAGACCATGTCCGGCCAAATCGAGGGCAATCAGCCGAACATGAGGTAAATGACGGGCCAGCAAGGTAAAGCTGGCGGCATTGTCGAGCCAGCCATGCAGCGCCACCACAGGTACCCCTTGCGGATCCCCCCACTCCATCACCGCCAGCCGACGGCCATGAACCTCAAACTGCCATGAACGATGCATCTGCACTGTCAAGGCTTAACGATCCCAGCTTTCTGGGTACTTGTAGCCTTCGAAACGCTTCACCGCATACTCCTTGAAGACAGCCGAATCATAGGCCGCCACTACATCCTGCACGAAGCGCCGGTCCTTGTCTTCGCTCCGCACCACCACCCAGTTGATGAAGTCGTAGCTGCGCTCCAGGAACAGGCCTTCGCTGAAGGCAATACCACTGGAGGCGGCATAGTTGCCGTTGATCACCGAGAAGTCCACATCCTGTCGGGAACGAGGCAGCTGCGCCGCTTCCAGCGGGATCAACTTGATGCCCTCGGGATTGTCGGCCACATCGAACTCGCTGGCCCGCAACGGATCGATGTCGTCACGCAGGGTGATCCAGCCCAGATCTACCAGCATCAGCAGTGCCCGGGCCTGATTGGTCGGATCGTTGGGGATAGCAACGGTGCTGCCCTTTTTTACCTCATCCAGCTGATCCTGCTTGCCGGAATACAGCCCCATGGGGCCGGTAGGTACCTGCGCCACCGGGCTCAGCTCAAGACCTCGGTCCTTGCTGAAGGTCTCAAGATAGGGCTTGTGCTGGAAGCAGTTGACGTCCACCGCTCCTTCGGCCAAGGCCAGGTTGGGCATGACGTAATCGGTAAACTCGACCAGCTTAACCTTGTAGCCCAGGGCTTCCAGCTGGGGTTTGATCGACTCGGTCACCATGTCGGCGAAGTCGCCCACGGTTGTACCGATGACGATTTCCCTTTTATCCGCATCGACGGCCAGTACCGGAAAGGCACCGAAGGCCAGGGCCAGCAGGGGCAACTTGAGCAGGGTACGACGCATGACAACTCCTTGTGAACGACAACAACAGCCAACAGGGCATTAATCGTTTGGACATTTAGATGGCTATACTAGCAAGGAGGCCGTTTGACGCCAAGTGGAAAAGGAAGGGTTACTCTTTTGTAGACACCCGTTTACGTGGCGCCGTATCTGTGTGGCCAGAAATATGCTGATACGGCGCCAAATCTAATACCAATCTGAATAAAGATCTGATCTTTCTCGAGCCCGAATTCAGAGGCAACACAGCCGGCTCCCACGACACGCCATAAACTCGTCCCTGAGGACTCAGAAATGTCATCCCTGGCATTTCATGGTCGTGGGAGCTCGTCTCTGTTGCCTCTTTCTGAGCCCCTAGTTGCCTGCAGACAGTGCCAACAGATGACTCTGCAGCATCAAGGAAGACAAAGGGTTCTGCTCAGCCGAGCATCCGCACCACGGATGCTCGGCTGAGCCCCGAGGATGGGTTCACGGCGAGTCGGCGGAGCGGACCCTTTGTCCTACTTTTGTAAAGCAACCGAAGAGAGCAATCATTTAATCAATTTGGTATAAACACCGAATCGCTTGCTCCGCCGGCTAAAGCCGCAGCCACAGGGAGAGAGCTGCAGCCTGTACTGATATTGAGGGAGGACAGAAGAAACGACTCAGTTTACTCGTGCCACTTTTCTGCCGCCTGGGTGTCGCTGTCTTTTGCCTCTACCCAGCGTTCGCCGGTGTCGGTCTGCTCTTTCTTCCAGAAAGGCGCCCGGGTCTTTAGATAATCCATGATGAAATGGCAGGCTTCGAACGCCGCCTCTCTATGCTGGCTGGCCACCCCGACGAAGACGATCTGATCGCCCAGCGCCAAGGGTCCGACCCGGTGGATCACCCGGCATTCCAGCAGCGGCCAGCGGTCGTGGGCCTGACTCACTATCTGTTGCAGGGCGTGTTCTGTCATGCCCGGGTAATGTTCCAGGGTCATGCCGCTGACCGCAGCCCCCTGATTCATCTCTCGTACCTTGCCGATAAAGGTCACCACGGCGCCGGTCTGGTGCGACTGGCTGAGGGCGGCGTATTCGGCGCCCAGGCTGAAATCGGCGGTTTGTACCCTGATCATCTCAGCCTCCGGTAACCGGCGGGAAGAAGGCGACTTCGTCTCCCGAGTGAACTGCGGTATCGAACGGCACTATGGTGTGATTGACCGCCGCCAGCAGCTTGTCGTCGGCCAGTGCCAGCGCCCACTTGTTGCCCCGGGTGACCAATGCCTGACGCAGCGATTCCACATCCGCGTAATCGGCAGGCAAACTGAGTTCATCCTGCCCCACCAGCTCCCGTACCTGAGCAAAAAAGACCACCTTGATTGTCATGCCCTGAAATCTCCCGATTTGCCGCCCCGTTTTTCCAGCAGGCGGACGCCTTCGATGCGCATGTCCTTCTGCACCGCCTTGCACATGTCGTAGATGGTCAACGCCGCCACCGAGGCGGCAGTCAACGCTTCCATCTCGACCCCGGTCTGGCCGGACAGCTTGCAGTAACTGCTGATTTGCACCCCGCCCCGCTCGACATCCGCCGTCAGCTGCACCTCCACCTTGGACAACGCCAGCGGATGGCACAGCGGGATCAGATCGGCGGTTTTCTTCGCCGCCATGATGCCGGCGATACGGGCGGTGGCGAACACATCGCCCTTATGGTGCCGACCACTCAGGATCAACTGCAGGGTTTCGTCGGCCATCAGCACCCAGGCTTCGGCCCGAGCTTCACGCACCGTCACCGCCTTGTCGCTGACGTCCACCATATTGGCCTCGCCCGAGGCGTTGATGTGAGTCAGCTGGCTCATGCGAGCACCAGATGCTGAACGAAGTTGCAGGGCTTGTGACGGGCATCGAGCTGTTCGGCCAGAATGCCGTTCCAGCCGGTACGACAGGCACCGGTAGAGCCCGGCAGGCAGAACACGGCGGTGTGGTTGGCCAGGCCACCGAGGGCGCGACTCTGCACGGTCGAGGTACCCAGTTCCTGATAGGTGATATGACGAAACAGCTCGCCGAAGCCGTCAATCTGGGTGTCGAGCAGCGGCACGATCGCCTCGGGGGTGGTATCGCGACCGGTAAAACCGGTGCCGCCGGTGATGATCACGACCTGTACTTCCTTGCTGGCAATCCAGCGGGATACCAGGGCACGAATATCGTATTTGTCGTCCTTGAGGATGACTTTTTCCGCCAGCCGGTGGCCGGCGCCGGTCAGCGCCTCGACCAGATAACGGCCCGAGCTGTCGGTGTCTTCATTACGGGTATCGGAGACGGTAAGCACCGCCATGTTCAGTGGCACAAAGGCCGTGTCGGCATGGCTCATGAAATCCTCGCAAAATTTTCATATAAAGAATGTTGATAACCGCATTCTCGCACAGGGAAACACAAGATCAACGAGCCCTGTCTCAAAAGCAAATCCGGTGCCTCGGGCAACCGACGTTAATACCTTCCCATCACGATCGGGCTTCCCGCGGGGTAGACCAAACAGGCGGCGCCTTCACCTCCGGGAGGACAAAGATATTTGCTCAGCCGCCGATCGAGGCCAGGTTGGGCGTCATGCCGGTATGGCCTTCGTGCAGGAAATGGGTGGCTTTTTTGTCGGCCAGGGCGTCTCGAAGGCGACGCTGCAAGGCCGCATGCTGATTATCTTCCGCCAGTAAATCACGCAGATCCACGCCATAGTCTCCAAACAGACACAGGTGCAACTTGCCCAGCGACGAGACCCGCAGTCGGTTACAGCTGGCGCAGAAGTCCTTGGCATAGGGCATGATGAGGCCGATTTCACCCCGATATTCCGGATGCCAGAACACTTCGGCCGGGCCGTCGTTATGGGCCCGCAGCTTCTGTTGCCAGCCTTGTTGCAACAGTTGCTCCTTGATAAGGGCGCCGCGCACATGGTGACGGTTGAACAGCTCGTCCATTTCGCCGGTCTGCATCAGCTCGATAAACCGCAGCTGGATGGGATTGTCCTTGATCCAGGCGAGAAAGCGGCCGAGATCCTCGTCGTTGAGGCCCCGCATCAGCACCGCATTGACCTTGACCTGTTCGAAGCCGGCGTCAAAGGCCGCATCGATGCCGGCCATCACCTCATGAAAGCGGTTCTGGCCGGTGATCTGGTGAAACATGCGCGGATCCAGGCTGTCGATGCTGACGTTGATGGCGGTCAGGCCGGCACGGCGCCAGTCTGCCACCTGCTTCGCCATGCGATAGCCATTGGTAGTCATGGCCACCTTCTGAATGCCGGGCGTCGCCGCCACGGTTTCTATGATGTCGGTAAAATCCTTGCGCAACGAGGGCTCGCCGCCGGTAATGCGCACCTTGCTGGTACCCATGGCGGCAAAGGCCCCGGTCAGGCGGCGGATTTCGTCCAGAGTCAGAAATGACTTGCGGCCATCGGGTCGATAGCCGTCGGGCAGACAGTAATTGCACTTGAAGTTGCAGACATCGGTGACCGACAGCCGCAAATACTGGAACTTGCGCGCAAACGCATCCTGTAATTCAAACATAAACACCTTTCCAATACGGGAGGCAGGGACATTTCTCTCCCTACCCTTACAGCAACAGGCTGAACGGCCTGGCAACCTTATTGACCTTGGCCAACGTAGGTCCACCAGACTCGGAGTTTTTGACGTTTTCCGGTTTTCTACTACCACCTTAGGTAAAAACATAACTTCAGATCAAGAAGAATATGGAAGCGACCCAGATTATCTGCAGGCGCTCACTGTTTTAGCGTGAGGCGTGAGGCGTGAGGCGTGAGGCGTGAGGCGTAAGCATTCTCATATTGAGAGCGGCGAGATTGCAAAAGACATGTTTTTCGCAATTTGCATGATTCATGTATTGGCCAAAAGCACGGAAACGTCCGCCATTACTGCATTTGAAAAGTTGGCACGATTATTTCATATGTAACAGCAGTTGTTTTTATCCCGTGCTCTCTTCAGCTCTAGCTGAAGTTCGGCCAACCCTTTGGGTTGGCCATTTTTTTGTCTGTTATTCGGCATTCAGTCGGGTTTCGAGTTGCTGCAGGGTATCTTCCTGCGCTTGCTGCCATGCCCGTATCCGGTTTTCCACCTGATCTTCATCCTGCTCATGACAGGACTGTTCCAGCTTTTCGCTCAAATACTGGCAGCGCAGGGCACCATAACTGCCACAGGTCGATTTCAGGCTGTGGCAACAGCGGGCTATCAAGGCATAATCCCGCTCGGCAAAGGCCCCTTGCAGGGCCTCCTTCTGCTGCAGGCTATCTTCAACAAAGAGCCGCAGCAATCGTGTCAATACCTCGTCTCCCAACTCCCGTTCCATCCGCTGCAACTGATGCTGATCGAGCAAGGGGAGTCTCGCCTGCAGGCGTTGCCAATCGGCCATCAGCTGTTGTCCCAACTCTGCAGCTTGCGGTAGATGGTGGAAGGACTGACTTCCAACAGGGCGGCGGCCCGGGAAACATTGCCCTGACAATGGCTGATGGCCCTTTCTATCGCCTGCCGTTCGATCACCGATAATGGCACTATGGGGGCCGGCAGGGCATCGGCTACCGGCTGTGACGGAGTGCTGTGTGCCAAGGGGGTATCCAGAGGAGCCGGCAGCATATCCTGCTCTATCCATTCCCCCTGATGCAGCACCACCGCATTGCGGATCACGTTTTGCAGCTGACGTACGTTACCCGGCCAGTGGTAGCCCTGCAGCCGGTCTTTGGTGGCCTCCGACAGGCCGACAAACGATTTGTTCTCTTCCCGGGACGCCTGTCGTACCAGGGCGTTGGCGATGTTGATCACATCGCCTCCCCGTTCCCGCAGCGGCGGCAGATGGATAGGGATCACATGCAGGCGGTAATACAGGTCTTCCCGAAAGCGCCCCTGCTCCACCTCGACCAGTGGATCCCGGTTGGTGGCGCAGACGATACGAACATCAACCTTGATCTGCTGGGAGCTGCCCACCGGCTGTATCTGCCCGGTCTGCAGGAAGCGCAGCAGCTTGCTCTGCAGCTCCAGATCCATTTCGCAGATTTCATCCATGAACAGGGTGCCGCCATCGGCCCGGATCACGGCGCCATCCCGGTCCTGCAGGGCGCCGGTAAAGGCCCCCTTGATATGGCCGAACAGCTCGCTTTCCATCAGATCCTTGGGAATGGCAGCACAGTTCAGGGCAATAAAGGGCCCCTCGCTGCGCCCACTGAGCCGATGCAACGCCTCGGCACAAACTTCCTTGCCGGTGCCGCTTTCACCGGTAATAAAGACGGTCGCGGTACTGGGAGCTGCGTTTTCAATCAGGCGGTATACCTTCTGCATCGGTAGACTGGCCCCGATAAAACCCTGAAAGGGCTCGCGTTCTATTTCGTGACGATAGCGGTCCACCAGCTGATTCAGATGGCGAAACTTCATGGTGTTATGCAGCGTGACCTTGAGTCGCTCGGCCTCGACCGGCTTGTTGATAAAGTCATGGGCTCCCAGACGCATGGCATCCACTGCCACATCCACCGAGCCATGGGCCGTCATCACTATGGTGGTGACATTCGGCTGCTCCCGATGTAGCCACTGCAGGATCTCCATGCCGGGCATGTCGGGCAAGATCAGATCAAGCAGCAGAATATCAGGTGGTTGCCGCCGAATATGTTCCAGCGCCTGCTGACCATTGCTGACCACCGTCAGCGACAGCGGCTCATCCTGCAAATAAGCCTGATACAGCGCTGCCAGGGGGGCCGTGTCCTCTACCAACAAGACATTCAGTCTCTCATCTACCATCTTTTATCTCTCACCCTTAACCGTCTGGTTCGTCTTTTCACATTGTCTACGAGAACATGGTCCGTGAAAAAAAACTTGCAGAGAATTAACCTGATGTTAACATCACATCAACATCAAGTGTGACCCATTTGTCACTCATCTCGTCACTGCTCTATTGTCTGCCATTTCATTTCTTTCATTGCTAGCGTTAAGAACGACATCCGCTTTAAGCCTCTGTGGCTGCTGCGAAACCAGGGTATTCATGTACCCTGGTATTTTTTATGTCTCAAGCTCGCCACTGGCTAGGCCGGGTTGTCGATATCCATGAAGCTGACCTGCAGTCCCTGCTCCCGCGCCAGCCAGTCACCGAGCGCCTGGATACCATAGCGCTCAGTGGCGTGATGACCGGCCGCAAAGAAATGAATTCCCCGTTCTCGCGCCACATGCACGGTTTGCTCCGACACCTCACCGCTGATGAAGGCGTCCATGCCCTGGTCGGCGGCAAGGTCGATATAACCCTGCCCCCCACCGGTGCACCAGCCTACCCGACGGATCAACGCCGGCCCCTGGTCACCCACATGCAACACGGACCGGCCCAGCCGTTGTTGCAGCCGCTCGCTCAGCTCGGCGCCACTGACCGGAGTATCCAGCTCGCCCCTCATCGACACCGAAAGTGCATTGTCCGGTTCGAGCGGGCCTTCTATCCGGATACCCAGCAGCGCCGCCAGCCGGGCGTTATTGCCGATCTCAGGGGCAATGTCCAGCGGCAGGTGATAGGCATAAAGATTAATATCATGACTGAGCAGGGCCTTGAGTCGCATCCGCTTGATACCGCGTACCCGCTCGTCTTCCCCCTTCCAGAAGTAACCGTGATGCACCAGCAAGGCGTCTGCGCCCACCTCGATGGCGTGATCGACCAGCGCCTGGCTGGCGGTAACGCCGGTCACCAGATGATTCACCTCGGTTTTACCTTCCACTTGCAGGCCATTCGGACAATAATCCTTGATGGCTGCTGCGTTGAGCTGCCTATTCAGCAGCCGTTCGAGTTCCAGATTGTTCATGCTGACTCCATGGCGTGACTTAGGTCCATTGTAAAACAAAAGGTTCCCTTAGATGAGCGATTCACTCCGTCTTTTCTTAACGCAGCTAACCACCCCTGTGGTACGGGATCTGGCCTGGGCGCTGGCCAGCCCCAACCTGCTGCAAAGCTCGCCACTGGCTCCCGATAATGACTGGTACCGGCAACTGCTCGCCGAGTACCAACCGCGGCTGCTCGAACTGGACGCCGCTCCCGAGGTGCTGCACGCCCATTGCCGACCTTATCGCCGCCTCGGCCTGTATTTCGAAGCACTTTGGCACTTTTTTCTGCTCGACCATTCCCGTTTTCAACTGTTGGCCCACAACTGGCAACAGGTGATTGACGGCACCACCCTGGGCGCCTTCGATTTTATCGTCTGGGACCAGGAGTCACAGCGCATCGAGCATTGGGAACTGGCGGTCAAATTCTACCTGATAAGAAATCCAAGCGAAGCTTACGATCAGGCTTGCGGTATAAATACACGCGACAAGTTACGACACAAAGTCGAGCATATGCTTCAACATCAGCTCAAACTCAGTCAGCATCCACGGATTCGTGAACGCCTCCTGCACCAGAAGCTGATGCCACAAGGCTCTCGGCTTATCATGAAGGGACGCCTCTATTATCCGCCCTCCTGCCAGCAGTTTTTATCCGATCAGGGCGAACGTGGGCACTGGGGGCTCGAGTCCCCGGATGCTTCTTTTGAACCACAGCAAAAACTCGGCTGGCTGACCGGTGGACGGCACAGTGAACATCAGGATAGAAGACAGAATTTTCAGGACAAAAAAGGTAACTGGTATATCAGGGTAGATTCGGAATGGCTTAACGAGAGGAAATAAAAGCTGGGGATACAACGAAGAAGATGGAGGCGCGTTCCGGAGTCGAACCGGACTGAACGGATTTGCAATCCGCTGCATAACCGCTTTGCTAACGCGCCTTTGCAAAATTTGGAGCGGGAAACGAGATTCGAACTCGCGACCCCAACCTTGGCAAGGTTGTGCTCTACCAGCTGAGCTATTCCCGCTTAAACTTCTTTGATTACTGGTGCACCGGGCTGCAGTTGCTGCCGTCCGATGGCTGCGCATTATAGGCAGGCTGCCAGACAATACAAGCCATTTTTATGATCTCTGGTTTATTCGCTTTAATTTTCAGCGTGTTGTGCATTTTTTAACGGCCTTAATACCAATCTCATTGAGTATCCGAACAGATTTTGAGAGAAGTTGCCAGAGGCAATGCAGCCGCCTCCCATTTCAGAGACCATCACATGGCAGGGATGTCAGGTACTGAACATCACAGGGAGGTGCTTGAAGCGGGTCGGTAGAGCGGACTCTTTGTCCCACATTGATACAGCAATTAAATAGATCATTTGTTTAATGTAATAGGTATAAGCCTTGGCTGCTCAATCAGAGCTAGCTAAGCTTGCAGACATCCTGTCCCGTAGAGTGCACCCCATGCCCCTGCTGTTACTGACGTTCATATTGCTGGCTCCCCTCACCCTGTCTCATGCTCGGGCCAACGCCAGCATCAACACCGACACACCGGCACCGGAGGCGGCCACCGGCTGGCGTAACAAACCGCTGGTCACCGCCGACAAAGCCATGGTGGTCACGGCCAATCCCTATGCCAGCCGGGCGGCTCAACAGATGCTGCAACAAGGCGGCAGTGCGGTTGATGCCATGATCGCGGCCCAGGCGGTGCTGACCCTGGTCGAACCCCAGTCTTCGGGCATCGGCGGCGGTGCCTTTCTGGTGTACTGGCAACAACATCTGGCCCGGCTGACCACCCTGGACGGCCGGGAAACCGCCCCCATGACGGTACCGGAAGATCTGTTTATGGATGAGGAAGGCCAGCCACTGCCTTTCTTCGACGCCGTGGTCGGTGGACGCTCGGTGGGCACACCCGGCACCGTCATGCTGATGTGGCAGGCTCATCAACGCTTCGGTACCCTGCCCTGGCAAAAATTATTCAAGCCCGCCATCACTCTGGCCTTGAACGGGTTTACCGTATCACCGCGTCTGGCCCGGCTGATCGCGGAAGATCAGGATTATCTGTCGAGGGACCCCGACAGTCGCCGCTATTTCTTCGATGATCAGGGCCGCCCTTTGTCGGCCGGCAGCACCAGAACCAACTCCCTGCTGGCCGCCGCGCTAAGCCGGATCAGCATTGAAGGTCCCTCGGCGTTTTATCAGGGCCAGCTCGCCGCCGCCATGGTCGACAAGGTACGTCAGGCCAGCCCGGCCGGTCATCTGAGCCTGACCGATCTGGCCGATTATCGGGTCAAGGAACGGGCGCCGCTCTGCGCCCCCTACCGCCGGTATCAGATCTGCGGCATGGGTCCGCCCAGCTCCGGCACCCTCGCCCTGGGACAGATTCTCGGCATCTTGTCTCATGTCGACCTGGCCACGGCAGGGCCCAATGCTCCCGATGGCTGGCGCTGGATCGCCGATGCTTCGCGCCTGGCCTTTGCCGACCGTAACCTTTATGCCGCCGACAGCGACTTTGTCTCTGTGCCGGTGACAGCACTGCTTGCCCCTGACTATCTTGCCGGCCGGGCAAAACTTATCGCCGACGGATCCGTCGCCCTGCCACAGGTGAGCCCCGGCACCCCGGCGCTCTTCCACGGCCGCCGGGCGCCCGACCATTCCCCCGAGTTCCCTTCCACCTCGCACATCAGCATCGTCGATGCCGAAGGCAATGCCCTGTCCATGACCTCCACCATAGAAAACGGCTTCGGCTCCCGCCTGATGGTGCAGGGCTTTTTGCTCAACAACGAACTGACCGATTTTTCCTTCAGCCCCAGCCAGAACGGCATACCGGTCGCCAACCGGCTGGAACCGGGCAAACGCCCGCGCTCATCCATGTCGCCCACCATAGTGTTGCATCAGAACAAGCCTCTGCTGGTGATTGGCTCCCCCGGCGGCAGCAGCATCATCGGCTATGTGCTGCACAGCCTGATCAACCTGCTCGACTGGGGCATGAACCTGCAGGAAGCACTGCATCAGCCCCACGTGCTACATCGCGGCGGAACATTGGAAATGGAGCCCAGGGGTCGAAACCTGGCGCTGCAAGCGGCCATGGTGCAACTGGGCTTTGACACCCGATTGACCGAACTCAACTCCGGCCTGCACGGTATCATGCTGCACGGAGACCATCTCAGTGCCGCCGCCGATCCCCGGCGAGAAGGTGTGGCGTTGGCCTCAGACTGAATTGCCTGTAGGTGACTAAAAGACCCTACATAATATACAGGTAAGACATGAATTTTATCGTGAACCCTCGTATATTGAGGGCTCTGAAAGACTCCATTCAAGTTTTAACTTCGGGGGCCGATAGCCCGAGCAGGAGTCACCGTAACCCGATAACAAGCACCGGATACCAATGAAAACAAAAAACCAGCATGTCATTGACGAGGAAGTCACCTATAGCGGCCAGGAACAACTGGTTTCCACCACCGACCTGCGCGGCGTTATTACCTATGCCAACGAGGTATTCTGTCGTGTCGCCGGCTATCAACCGGAAGAGCTGATCGGCAAACACCACAATATCGTGCGTCACCCGGATATGCCCAAGGCTGCCTTCCAGGATCTGTGGGAACATGCCAAGGCCGGCCAGGCCTGGCGCGGCGCGGTCAAAAACCGTTGTAAAGACGGCCGCTATTACTGGGTGGATGCCTATGTCACGCCTATCTACCAACAGGGAAAAATAACCGGCTACCAGTCGGTACGCACCCAGCTCGACGATCGCGTCCGGGACAAAGCGGCTCAAGCTTATCGTCAGCTGCTGAAGCAGGAACAAGGCAACCGCCGCGCTCGTTTCTGGCCAAAGCAGGCCAACGCCTGGCTGGCGGCAAGCGGCCTGGTCGCACTGCTGGCCGGGGCCTTTGTGCAGGGAGGGAGCAGTCAGCTGCTCTGGAGCCTGCTGCCGGTCGCCTGGTGCACGCTCAGCTATCGCAAGTCGCTGTTTGGCACTCAGTATTACCTGCAGGGACTGGGCCGCGAATACGACAGTATTTCCCGGCTGGTCTATTCCGGCGATGAGCCCCACTCCATCGCCGATTATCACCTGAAGATGTGGCAGGCCCGAACCCGCACCATACTCGGCAGGGTCGATGACGCCACCGACTCGCTGAAAGATCTGGCCGGCTCCATGATGCAGGCCATGACGGGTGCCAGGGTCGAACTGAGCCGCCAGGACAGCGATACCCATCAGATCGCCGCCGCCATCAACGAGCTGTCGGCCTCCGCCAACGAAATTACCCAGAATACCCAGCAGGCGGCCACTAATGCGAGCGAAGCACAACACCAGTGCCACCTGACCCAGGATCAGCTGGAGCAAACCCGACTGAAAATCATCGAGCTGGCGCAAGAGGCCGAGCAGGCCGCCGAGGCCACCCTGGCCCTGACTCAGGAGTCTGATCGTATCGGCACCCTGATGAGTGAAATTCAGGGTATTGCCGATCAGACCAACCTGCTGGCCCTCAATGCCGCCATCGAGGCCGCCCGGGCCGGTGAGCATGGCCGCGGTTTTGCGGTGGTGGCGGAAGAGGTTCGCGCCCTCTCTACCCGCACCCACGGGGCCACCGAGCAGATACAGACCAGCATCAGCCAGATCCAGCAAACCCTGGCCCGGTGGCGTGCCATGATGGACACCAACATGGAACACAGCCAGGAGTGCGTCGGTGCTGCCGAAGCCGGCAGCGCCAGCCTGGCCCGGGTAGTGACTGAAATCGACAATATTGTCGGCATTACCGTACAAATATCTTCGGCCGCCGAACAGCAACAGCTGGTGGCCGAAGAAATCAGCCACAATGTCCATCAAATTTCCGAAACGTCTTCGGCCAATCTGGACAAGATTGCCCACGTGGAAGGCGCCAGCAAACAGCTGTTGGAACGCTCCCATGGGCTCAACGATCTGACCAGGACCTTTTCCTGAGCCCATGCCCCACAACGGTAGCAAAGTTGATCACAGCCACAAGGTGCTGACACTGCTTGCCCTGGTTCCCCCGGGGCAGGTGGTCAGTTACGGGCAGCTGGCGGACCTGGCCGGCCTGCCGGGCCGAGCCAGGCTGATCGGACGCATTCTGCGTACCCGGGATACCTCGATGCTGCCCTGGCACCGGGTGGTGGCCGCCAATGGCCGCATCAGCCTGTCCAGAGGCAGTGATGGATGGCATGAACAACGACAACGATTGCTGACAGAGGGGATATTACTGAAAGGAGACAGGGTGCCGATGGAGCAATACAGATGGCGGCCCGATCTGGCCGCTATTCTGATGTTGATGGATCAGTAAGTTAATGGTCTTGCAATGAACTCAGTTTCTTTCTTCCTGCAGTTCGCTGACATGAACCTGAAAGGGAATCGTCTCGTCTTCGCGCTGTAACAAGACCAGCTGATTGTTGATGTCGACTTCCAGCACATAGCCGGAGCCGTCCGGCGTGTGGCAGATCATGCCCGGTCTGATGTCATGAATATCCATATTCAATCTCCATTAGCAGGCATGCCTGCGTTGAATTAACGTCCCTGTGTCATCTTTGCTCACTCGCGATGCTGATACTATTGCAATCACCAGATCTGTATTAACCCTATCAGCAATAACCAGATCTGCAATAATCCGACCTGCCGGGGCCAGCCAGCCATTGCTGCCGGCCCGCTTCGGCGGTTATTTACCCTTCTGGCTTTGCTGCCACTTGCCATCAACATAATGCGCAGCCCAGCCGGTCGCTTTCTTATTGACCTCGGTCATCACATATTGTTCCTTGTTTTTACGACTGAAGCGCACCACCGCCTTGTTGCCTTCCGGATCCTGGATCGGTGCCTCGGCAAGATACAAGAACTTGGGCGGCAGTCGATCCTTGAACTGCACCAGCTCTTCCACCAGCGGGGCCCGGGTTTCCCGCGATTTGGGGAAGTTGCTGGCCGCCATGAAGATCCCCGCCGCACCGTCTCGCAGCACGAAGTAGGCGTCAGACTGGGTACAGGGCAACTCGGGCAGGTGCACCGGATCTTCCTTGGGTGGAGCCACCTCGCCGTTTTTGAGGATCTTGCGGGTATTCTTGCACTCCTCGTTGGTACAGGCCATGTACTTGCCGAAGCGGCCATTTTTCAGTTGCATCTCGGCGCCGCAACGATCACAGTCGATCACCGGCCCTTCATAGCCTTTCAGCTTGAATTGCCCCTGTTCCAGCTCGTAGCCGTCACAGTCCGGGTTCTGACCACACACATGCAGTTTGCGTTTGTCGTCGATAAGATAGGCGTCCATGGCGGTGCCGCACTTGCCACAGCGGTGCTTGGCGCGCAGGGCATCGGTTTCCGCCTCTTCGTCGTTGGCCAGCACGAACTCGTCACCCGGGATCAGGTTGATGGTCTGCTTGCAGCGCTCCTTGGGCGGTAACGCATAGCCGGAGCAACCGAGAAACACCCCTGTGCTGGCGGTACGAATGCCCATCTTGCGGCCACAGGTGGGGCAGTCGATATCGGTCAGCACCATTTCATTGGCGCGCATGCCGCCTTCGTCCACCGGCCGCTCGGCCTTCTCCAGATCTTCGCTGAATTCCGCATAGAAGGCATCCAGCACCTGAGTCCAGTTGAGGCTGCCGCCGGCAATTTCGTCCAGCTTGCTTTCCATCTGGGCGGTAAAGTCGTAGTTCATCAGCTCGGCAAAGCTTTCCTGCAGCCGGTCGGCCACAATCTCACCCATTTTTTCCGCATAGAAGCGGCGGCTTTCGACCTTGACATAGCCCCGGTCCTGAATGGTGGAAATGATGGACGCATAGGTGGAAGGCCGGCCGATGCCGCGCTTTTCCAGCTCGCGCACCAGCGCCGCTTCGGTGAAACGCGCCGGTGGCTTGGTAAAGTGCTGTTTGGGATCGAGTTGCTCGAGCGTGAGCACCTCACCTGCCTGCACGGCGGGCAAGACGGTGTCTTCGCCTTTACGACCCTGAGCGGCAGCCTGTACCCTGGTCCAACCGGCAAAACGCAGGATGCGGCCACGGGCCTTGAGATCGTAATCGCCGGCACGCACCGTAATGGTGGTGCTGTCATACTGGGCCGGTACCATCTGGCAGGCCACAAACTGGCGCCAGATGAGATCGTACAGCCGCTTGGCATCCGCTTCCATGCCATCGAGCTGGTCGGCAGACAGCGCCACGTCGGAAGGACGAATCGCTTCGTGTGCTTCCTGGGCATTGGCCTTGGCGCTATGCACATTGGGATTTTCGGGCAGATAATCCGGGCCGTACTGCTCCTGAATAAACTCGCGTACCCCGGCCACCGCTTCCTGACTCAGGTTGGTCGAGTCGGTTCGCATGTAGGTGATGTAACCCGCTTCATACAAGCGCTGGGCCAGCATCATGGTGCGTTTGACGCCAAAGCTCAGCCGGGTACTGGCCGCCTGCTGCAGGGTCGAGGTGATAAAGGGCGCCGGCGGCTTGCTCTGGGTCGGCTTGTCATCGCGCGAGACGACCTCGAAACGGCTCGCCTTGAGCGCGTCGACCGCCGCCATGGTCTGGGCTTCGTTGACCGGACGGAACTCCTTGCCCTGGTATTTGGCCACCGCCATCGACAACGCCAGCTTTTCTTCGTTGCTCAGGCTGGCCTGAATGTCCCAGTATTCTTCCGGTACGAACGCCTTGATTTCACGTTCTTTCTCTACCAGCAGACGTACCGCCACCGACTGTACCCGACCGGCAGACAGGCCGCGGGCCACTTTTTTCCACAACAGGGGCGAGACCATATAGCCCACGACCCTATCCAGAAAACGGCGTGCCTGCTGGGCATTCACCCGGTTCTGGTTAAGCTCGGACGGACGACTGAAGGCGTCCTGAATCGCCGTCTTGGTGATTTCGTTGAAGACCACCCGCTTGAAGCGCTCATCGTCACCGCCGATCAACTCCTTCAGGTGCCAGGCAATCGCCTCCCCTTCGCGGTCCAAATCCGTTGCCAGATAGATGGTGTCGGCTTTTTCGGCCAGCGCCTGTAATTCGGTGACCACCTTCTCCTTGCCGGGCAGCACCTGGTAGTTCGCCTTCCAGCCATGGCCGGGGTCGACTCCCATACGGGCGATCAGCGCCTTCTGCTCTTTCTGCTGTTTGAGCCGGGCTTTTTCTTCGGGGCTCAACTGCTTGGTGTCGGCTTTTTTCCCCCCGGCTTTCTTGGCGGCAGAGGAGCCGGCGGTGGGCAGATCACGTACATGGCCGACACTGGATTTGACGATGAAGTCTTTACCCAGATATTTGTTGATGGTTTTTGCCTTGGCGGGCGATTCCACGATAACGAGGGATTTGCTCATAAAGCGCGTATAGATCCTTAAGGTCTGGCCCCCACTCAGGGGTCCGGCGGCAAGGTAATGACGGCTGTATAAGTGAAAAAGCCGTAAAAAGCAAACTTGCCAGGCTAGGGCCGGAAAAAAGTTAAGTGAATTTATATTTACTTATTAACACCTTCATACCTGCAGGAATCAACCGCTTTTTTGATTAAGTTGCCTGTTCGTCCGCTTTTTATGCATTGTTATGATTAAGGCATAATCTGTTGTTAAATTCGGGTTACATCTCCTCGAAAAATCCACTTATAATGGCGTAACTCAGAATTATCTCGGCCATTTTCACCATTTAAAAGGACAATATAATGGTACAGTTTGAAGCTAACTTTGATGGTCTGGTTGGCCCTACCCATAACTACGCCGGCCTTTCTTACGGCAATGTAGCCTCTCAAAGCAATGCGCAGGATGCATCCAGCCCCAAACAGGCGGCCAGGCAGGGCCTGCAAAAAATGAAGGCACTGACCGATCTGGGCCTGGTGCAGGGCGTACTGGCCCCCCAGGAGCGTCCCGACATTCATACTCTGCGCCGGCTGGGTTTTACCGGCAGCGATGCCCAGGTGCTGGAAAAAGCCTTTCGCGAAGATCCCGTGCTACTGGCCGCCTGTTGCTCCGCTTCCAGCATGTGGACCGCCAACGCCGCAACTGTCTCGCCCGGCGCCGATACCCTCGATGGCCGTATTCACTTTACCCCGGCCAACCTGACCAACAAGTTTCATCGCTCTATCGAGCATGAAGTAACCGGTCGCATTCTGGGGCAGGTCTTTGCCGACGAACGTTATTTCAGCCATCACTCCGCCCTGCCTACCAACGAGTATTTCGGTGACGAAGGGGCCGCCAACCACACTCGCCTGTGCGCCGATTACGGCCAGGCCGGAGTTGAGCTGTTCGTGTATGGACGCAGCGCCTTCGATCAAAGCCGTCCGGCGCCACGCCGTTACCCGGCTCGCCAGACCCTGGAAGCCTCCCGCGCCGTGGCCCGTTTGCACGGTCTGAATGATGATACCGCCATTTTCATTGCCCAGAACCCGGAGGTGATCGATCAGGGGGTATTCCATAATGACGTGATCGCGGTCGGCAACCAGAATGTGCTGTTTTACCATCAGCAGGCCTTTCTCGACACCAGTGCCGCCCTGGACGAAATTCGCCGCAAGCTGCCCGATACCGAACTGCACTTCATCGAGGTGCCCACCGCCGAAGTACCGGTGCTGGACGCGGTGAAAAGCTACCTGTTCAACACCCAGATAGTGACCCTGCGTCCCGGCCACATGGCAATTATCGCGCCCTCGGAATGCGCCGACACCCCCAGCGTCAAGGCCTATCTGGACAAGCTGCTGACCCTGAACACGCCCATTCGGGAAGTCCACTTCATGGATGTAAAACAGAGCATGCGCAACGGCGGCGGCCCGGCCTGCCTGCGGCTGCGGGTGGCGATGACCGAAGCGGAGCATGCGGCCACCAATCCCGCCTGCCTGATGAACGAAGCGCTGTTTGGCCGACTGAATCAATGGGTAGACCGCCATTACCGCGACAGCCTGAGCCTGAACGATCTGCGTGACCCTGCGCTGCTACTGGAGTCTCGCTCGGCTCTGGACGAACTGACCCAGATCCTGCAACTGGGCTCCGTCTACCCCTTCCAGCGCTAACTCACGCTCATGAAAAGGGCCGCAAGTGCAGCCCTTTTCATGCCCAGCGCATTAAACATACCCATCCCGGACAAAGGCCCCGCTCCACCGAACTCACTCAAGCACCTCCCTGTGACGCTCAGCACATGGCGTCCGACCGCCATGGACCGCATTTCCTGAGCCCTCTGGGATGAGTTTATGGCGAGTCATGGGAGTCGGCTCTGTTGCCTCTAACAACGATGACCTTGATCTAACCTCACCCGAAAGGGCGTTGTCCCGCTTCCACCAATCTCATCAATCCCCGGCTGACACCCGCTTCCACCGCCTTGCCCAGCTTGTCCTTGATGGTCTGTTTCGGCTGGTAATGCAGGCGGATCACCCGCTTGTCGGCACTCGCGGCCAGCAGGTAGTCGCTGCTGGTCATCAGCTCGTCCACCAGCCCCAGCTCGCGGGCGTCGGTCGCCAGCCAGTGTTCACCGGTGGCCACCTTGTCCAATGCAAGCGCAGGTCGGTTCTCGGCAATAAAGTCCTTGAACCTGTGATGAATCACCTCCAGCTCTTCGCGGAACTTGGCGCGGCCTTCGTCATCGTTCTCGCCGAACAGGGTCAGGGTACGCTTGTACTGGCCGGCGGTATGCAGCTCGATGTCGATGTCTTTACTCTTGAGGAACTTATTGAAGTTGGGCAACTGCGCCACCACACCGATGGAGCCGACGATGGCGAAGGGCGCCGCGATAATGCGTTCGGCAACACAGGCCATCATGTAACCGCCACTGGCCGCCACCTTGTCTACCGCCACCGTGAGGTGCAGGCCCTTCGCCTTAACCCGCGCCAGCTCGGCAGCCCCCAGGCCATAGCCGTGCACCACGCCACCGCCGGACTCCAGATTAAGCAGCACCTGATCCCCTTCGCGAGCCAGTTGCAGCAGGCCGGTAATTTCCCGACTGAGGCCAGCCACTTCATGAGCATCCATGCTGCCCTTGAAATCGAGCACATAAAGCCGGGGGCCCTTGTCCGCCATTTTTTTATCGGCCTTGGCCTGCTGCTTGAATTGCTGCTTGAGCGCCTTGCGTTCACTGTCGTTCACCGCCGTGGCGAGTTGCAGCCGTTGCTGCTGCCGGCGCAACCCGGCGCCCAGATCCTCGACTTCCAACCGATCGTCACCCCGCTTTTGCCGCATGGCGGCACCGGAGATCAATGCCACCACGACGCCGATGGCCAGCACCCAGGTCAGGCTCTTGGCCATAAACAGGCCATATTCGTATAAAAATTCCAGCATGAGATTTCCTTGAGACCTAATTCGACCCCCATTGTAAAAGCCCTCATGACGAACACCAACGGGCTTTTTACAACCGACTCTTTTCCTTTCCACTTTTTCCTGCCAACTTTTGGCCTGTGAGGCTGGTATCCGTGCCCAGAGTCTGGTTTGATCGTCATACCTGATTTATTGCCGAGAGAACACAGGCACATGCTCGACTATCATGCATCCCCCGATTTACTCAATGACAAGGTGATTCTGGTCACCGGTGCCGGCGACGGCATCGGCCGCGACGCGGCGCTGACCTATGGTGCTCATGGTGCCACCGTCATTCTGCTGGGCAGAACCGTGAAAAAACTCGAAGCGGTCTACGATGAACTGCTGGCTCAGGGCAGCCCCGAGCCGGCGATTATCCCTCTGGATCTGCAGGGCGCGACCAAACAGCATTATCTGGATATGGCCGAGACCCTGAAGCAACAGTTCGGCCGTCTGGACGGGGTGCTGTTCAACGCCGGCCATCTGGCCGTGCTCGGTCCCTTCGAGATGATCGGGGAAGACGACTGGGACAAGGTGATGCAGATCAACGTCAAATCCCAGTTCCTGATGACCCAGGCACTGTTGCCGTTGCTGAAAGCCACCCCGAACGCCTCCATCGTCTACACCAGCTCTGGTGTAGGCAAGCAGGGGCGGGCCTATTGGGGCAGCTATGCGGTGTCCAAGTTTGCCACCGAGGGCATGATGGAAGTACTGGCCGACGAGCTGGACAACACCAGGGTGCGCGTAAACTGCATCAACCCGGGGGCCACCCGTACCGATATGCGGGCCCGGGCCTACCCCGGAGAAGATCCGGCCACCCTGCGTACCCCGCAGGAAATCATGCCCCTGTACCTATATCTGATGGGCGATGACAGCCTGAAAATCAGCGGCCAGTCACTGGACGCTCAACCCGACAAAATCCGCCCACGCGTCAACCAATAAGCTGACAGACCGCATAACTTCGTCTAAAACTAAGCTTACCAATTCGTGAACTCTGGGGTCATAACAGCTTGACCCCATTGCCAAAAGGATGAAGCAATAACCATGTATCGTCCCAAGAGCACGGTAGAGCAATGGCGGATTTTTCAGGCGGTCGTCGACTGTGGCGGTTATGCCCAGGCGGCTGAAAAACTCAGTAAAAGCCAGTCATCACTCAATCACGCCGTCGCCAAGCTACAGCAAGGGCTGGGTGTACCACTGCTGGAAGTCAGGGGCCGCAAGGCCTATCTGACGCCGGAAGGAGAGGTTTTCTTACGCCGTTCACGCAAGCTGACCCAGGGCATAGAAGAACTCGAGCTACTCGCCGGGGTACTGGCCAGTGGCTGGGAGCCGATTCTGCGTATAGTGGTAGAAGCATCACTCCCCCGCCAGCCCCTGTATCAGGCGCTGGCGGATTTTTATCCCCGCTCACGGGGCTGCCGCATTCACCTGGTCGAAGCCCAGCCTTCCGGCTGTCAGGCGGTGGTCGACAAGCAGGCCGCCGACCTGGTGTTTGCCTGCCGCGCTTTTAGCCGGGTGACCAGCCTGCCTTTGGCCGCCACTGTGTATGTGCCGGTATGCGCCCCCGAACACCCCCTCGCCCTTCTCGATGAAGTCACCGCCCATGAACTGGATCCCGAACTGGAACTGATTCTGGCCGATGGCAACGAGCAGGAAGAGGGTTGGGAACGGGCGGAGCAACGCTGGGTTATAAACCATCTGCACGACACCCTGTCGCTGCTGCGTCGTGGTATCGGTTTTGCCTGGCTGCCACTGGAAGTGGTGGCACCAATGATCGACAGCGGCTTGCTGCAGCGCCTGCCCATGGCCAATCAGGCGCTGCGCAAGCGCTTTACCCATATGGTGTTGCCCCGAGCCACGCCGCCGGGCCCGGCGGCCAGCCTGCTGCTGAGCCTGATCCGCCATCATTACGGCAATCACGAAATGGTCCTGAATGACGAGATGAAAGAGTCCCTGAGCGATCAGGAAAGGGCCCTGCCTGCACCTTGATCTTGCCAGGCCGAAGCGGCTTCCTTATGCTGATGGCCTCGCATTTGACAAGGAACCCCGATGTTTGATTTTGATCAGTGGATAGACCGCCGCCCTACCCGAGCCCTGAAGTGGCTGAAATACGAAGGCACCGATATTTTACCGATGTGGGTGGCGGATACCGAATTCAAGGCGCCCCCCGCCGTTATCGAGGCGCTGAATGAGCGGGTAGAACACGGTATTTTCGGCTATAGCCGACCCAGCCCGCAGCTGACCGAACTGATCATACAACGCATGGCCGACCGTTACGGCTGGCAAATCGAAGCCGACTGGCTGGTGTACATGCCCGGTGTCGTTCCGGCCCTGAACCTGGCCTGCCAGACCTTCAGCGAACCGGGCAGCGCCGTGCTCACCCCCAAACCGATTTATTATCCGTTTCTGCATGCACCGGGGTTTCATGGCCGCAAAGCCGCCTATGTCGACATGATCGAAAAAGACGGCCGCTGGCTGCTGGATCTGGACCAGCTGGAAGAACAAGCCAAAGACAGCGAATTGCTGCTGTTCTGTAACCCGCATAATCCGGGCGGCACCATCTACACCCGTGAAGAGTTACTGGCCATCAACGACATTGCCCAACGCCATAATCTGATTGTCTGCTCGGACGAGATTCACTGCGATCTGCTGCTCGACGAAGGCAAGCCTCATATACCTTATGCCGACCTGAACGACGATGCGGCCAGCCGCAGTGTTATTCTGATGGCGCCCAGCAAAACCTTCAATATCGCAGGACTGTGCTGCTCGTTTGCCATCGTCCCCAACCCCGAGCTGCGTACCCGCTTTACCCGCGCCGCCCGTGGCATCATGGCCGATGTCAATCTGCTCGGCTTTGTGGCGGCCGAAGCCGCCTACCGGGACGGCGACGACTGGCTGGAAGCCCAGATAGCCTATCTGCGCCAGAACCGGGATTTGCTGGTTGAACGTCTCAACAATGTGCCCGGCATCAAGGTACTGGCACCGGAAGCCACCTATCTGGCCTGGATTGATATCAGCGCGCTGGAACTGGACGATGCCATCGGCTTCTTCGAACAGGCCGGCGTCGGCCTGTCACCCGGCGGCCAGTTCGGCGGCAGCGATTTTATCCGGCTCAACTTCGGTTGCTCGCGCGCCATGTTGGACGAAGCCCTGCACCGCATGATTGCCGCCATCAGCAACCGCTGATCCCCTCGGGCCGGTCATCCCGGCCCGACATATTGCTCCGCTTGTCCTCATTCTTGTAAACCCGGGCCGCCGCTCGTTTTTTGCTATCTTGTAATCACTGTAATCACTTGGCTGCACAGCGATCCTCGCTGGCGACCTGGCGACCTGGCGACCTGGCGCCAGTATAAGGAGACAGACATGTCATTAAGGAAAATC
The DNA here is from genome assembly GCF_046521305.1 of Oceanisphaera submarina. Lineage (NCBI taxonomy): Bacteria > Pseudomonadati > Pseudomonadota > Gammaproteobacteria > Aeromonadales > Aeromonadaceae > Oceanisphaera > Oceanisphaera submarina. The sequence continues at coordinate 436,325 of NZ_JBKGFN010000001.1, forward strand.
CGGGCCCGCCGACTCGCCCAGATGCTCGGACTGCTCGCCGCGCTGCTCCCCCCCATGGCAGCCATGGCCGCCGAACCTGTGTTTATCACCATTGGCACCGGAGGCATGACCGGGGTGTATTACCCAACCGGTGGCGCCATCTGCAGACTGGTCAATCAGGAAAGAGCCAGGCACGGCATCCGTTGTATGGTAGAAAGCACCGGTGGCTCGCCCTACAACATCGCCTCACTGCGTCGCGGTGAACTGGAGCTGGGGCTGGTACAGTCGGATGTAGAGTATCAGGCCTACCATGGCACAGGCCCCTTTACCGAACAGGGGCCCTATCAGGAGCTGCGTTCCGTCTTCACCCTACATGGTGAAGCCCTCACCATAGTGGCTCGCAAAGAGGCCAACATCCATCATTTTGCCGATCTCAAGGGCAAAAGAGTGAACATCGGCAATGCCGGTTCAGGCCAGCGTGAAACCATGGATACCCTGCTCCAGGCTTATGGCTGGAGCCATGACGACTTCGGTCAGATATCCGAGCAGGGCGCCGCAGAGCATAGCCAGGCGCTGTGCAATAACCGTATTGATGCTTTCGTTTACGTGGTCGGTCATCCTAACGGCTCAATCAAAGAAGCCGCCAGTGCCTGTGAGGTAAATCTGGTGTCGATCGGCGATGCGGTGGTCGACAAACTGGTCGCCGAGCACGGCTACTATCGTCCTGTCACCCTTACCGGCGGTCAATACCGGGGAACCGCAGAAGATATACACACCTTTGAGGTCGCTGCCAACCTGCTGACCCATGCCTCGGTGCCGGAACCGGTCATTTATGAAGTGACCAAAGCCGTATTCGACCACTTCGAGCAGTTTATCCGCCTGCACCCCTCATTGACCTTACTGCAGCCGGCCCAGATGATCGATGTCGGTCTGTCGGCGCCGCTACACCCCGGTGCGAGCAGATACTTCAGGGAAAAAGGCTTGCTGGAATAGACTACCGGAACAGAACGAAAAACGCCGCCTGGTATAAACCAGGCGGCGTTTTCTTTTTCTATATGGCGGAGGAGCAGGGATTTGAACCCTGGATGGGCTATAAACCCATGCCGGTTTTCAAGACCGGTGCATTCAACCACTCTGCCACCCCTCCGAACGCGATGAATAGTACTGAACCCGATGGTCGCTGTAAATAGGCTGGAATTCAACTGCTGCCTAAATCGTCACTTCGAGTATTTTTTGACTGAACATTGGCCCGACGTCGCCGTTCCTCGATAAAATAGCGGTGCAAAAATTCCTCATCGACCGGAGACAGATCGAAATGCCGGCTTGCCTCGGCAATCGTCTCTTGATCCAGCCGGGGCTGTGCCAACAACCAGGACAGGGCTTTGCGTAATGACTCACGCTCATTCATATCGCCTCCGGCACTAAGTTATAACGTTAGCGTAGCAGGCATATCTTTTATTTTTTATGCATCTTGAATACAATTTAATCCGTTGTTCAATACCACCTGTTTCATCTTCGAGGTTCTATGCACTTTAAACACCGACTGCGCGACGCCACCCTCGCCGGATTGGCGGCCTTTGCCGCCGTTATTTTACTGAGCTATCTGAAAGATTGGGCCCATTTAATGGTACTGAGCGCGCCGCTGGGCGCGACCCTGGTGCTGCTGCTGCTGCTGCCTTCCGCTCCCCTGTCTCGCCCCAAGAACGTGATACTGGGTCATCTGCTGACCACCGGCATTGCCGTAGCCGGCATGGCGCTGATACCCGACCCCATGCTGGGCCTCGCCGCCTGCTTTGGCCTCGGCATCACCCTGATGGTATTGACCGACACCCTGCACCCGCCGGCGGGCGCCAACCCGATTCTGATTTATCTGTCCGGTGCGCATCTGCCACCGCAGGACTTCATGGTACCTACCCTGGTCGGCAGCCTCTTCATGGTCGGCTTTGCCAGCCTGTATCACTATATCTTCACTCATCGCCGCTATCCCTTCGGCCCCAAAGCCGCTCCCACCCAAAGACATAATAGTCCCCCGACAAACCCCGACTCCTATGCTGACAACAGTAAATCTTCATAAGAAGAATCTTCATATAGAAATAAATCAGGAATTGTGATCTTCCTCACGACTCAAAAGGTAACATTTGGATAACATTGCCGAGCTGCCACGGTGATACAACCTGCCGGCCTTTACCACTACCTGTATTCACATCTATGAATACAAAAATGACAGGGAGTCATGATGAATAAAACCGCCTTAGCGCTGGTGGTGGCCATGGCCACCACCCCCGCCCTCGCCGCCGACTGGAGCACGACTGAGCTCCACTACCAGTTGGGCAACCTCAAGCAAAACCCATTCGGGGCCAATGCCGAGCAAAAGTCGACAACCAATATCTATACCCTGCAGCATGCCAGTGGCTGGAAATACGGTGATAACTTCTTCTTTATCGATTATTCCGACTGGGACGACGGACAACGTCGGCGAGACTGGTACGGCGAGGGCTATTTCAACTTCAGTCTGGGCAAGATCAGCGGCGCCGATCTGAGCGTCGGGCCGGTGCAGGATGTGGGCCTGGTAATGGGGGTCAATGCCGGTGGAGACAGCAAGATACGCAAGTACCTTCCTGGCATTCAGCTTGCGTTGGATGTGCCCGGCGCCGCCTTCTTCAATACCCTGCTCACCGCCTATATCGATGACAGCGTCGGTGTGGCCAACGGCGGCGCCCCCAAGGAAGGGAACAGCTGGATGCTGGATACCGCCTGGGCCTTCCCTTTCTCCTTCGCTAGCCATGATTTTAGCTTGGAAGGCCATGTCGAATATATCGGTAGCCGCGACAACGAATTTGGTGACAAGGTCAAGGCCCATATCCTGGCTCAGCCTCAACTGCGTTACGACCTGGGCAAGACCCTATTCAATGATCCCCAGCGGCTGTTCGTGGGCATAGAGTACCAGTACTGGCACAACAAGTTCGGCAGTGACGTTACCGAAAGTGCCGTCCAGGGCCTGGCGGTCTGGCGGTTCTGATAAGCAAGCGGGAGGACAAGCACTGTCCTCCCTCCTGAACCTAAACGTCGTAACGGGAGCCGTCATGCAGGTTTAGAAATGCCATTCCATCTGAAAGGTCGGCGCACGAGTATCGACGCCCGGCTTACCGTGGTTGCCGAACTTGTTGTCCCAGTATTCATAACCGACACCGGCCCACAGGGTGTTGCTCTTGTTGAACGCCAGCTGACCCACATCGACCATCAACGAAGTACGAACCAGCACTTCGGGCTTGGTTTCATTAAAGTTGTAATCCTGACCCTTGGCACCATTATAGTTACCGAAGCCTTGGAACTTCATCGGTACCGGGCCGGCGTTAAACGGAACACCCCAGGCCAGGTTAATCACATAGTAAGGATCAAAGCTGATATCGCTCTGTTGACAGAAAGGGGCCCCACAGTGATTTCGCTCATAGGCATAGAACAGACTCAGATCGGCAAAGCCCTTGGGCAAGCCGAACTTCAGGGTCGGACCTACCAGCAACAGCTGCTTACGCGGTGCAAATTGGGTGTTCTTGGTGTTGAGATCGAAGCCGGCACTCAGCGCCACTTCCTTGACCGGACCGAAGCTCAGATCCTTGTCCAGCACCTTGCCCAAATGCAGCTGATGGCGGTAGGTCAGATAGGCTTCCAATGCCCCGTCGCCTTCGCCGCGGGCACTACCATTAGCCGGATCCATATCGTCAGACTGCAGTATATCCAGGTTGAAGAAATTCTGGCCGTAGGCGTAGCCGCTGGCGTGGGTCAGCTGCAGAATGTGTTTTTCTACATCATTGGGGTTACTTGGCTCGGTGAACTCAGAGCCGTAACGATAGCCGACATAGGTATCGGACCAGGTGGCAGCGCTCACCTGGGGGGCGGCGGAAACGGCCAGAGCCAGGGCAGAGACAGTGAAAATGCGCTTGCTGAGTTGCTTCATATTCGTGATTCCCTCACATTCTTGAAGTATGACGCCCTGATTATTCTTCATTTAAACGGCGTCAGTGTTGTGCCTTCGCTTTAATCTTAAGCACAAAAATAATTACACAGACCGACACCATAAATCTACATTTTGTTCACAAAAAAGCATAAAAATATTATACACTCTGCCACATCCGTGATCTGCCCCACCTTTTCACCGGCCGTTTTTCTGGTTCCAAACCGCGTCGATTTCAACTTCCATCCAGCATGTCGACGGTCAGCTCGGCAGCCGAGAGCATCAGCGCGGCCCGCTGCCCCCTGGCCACTCCGGCGTTGGGAAAGACCACCGCCTCTTCCGGTTCACGAACAAACCAGTGTTGTTCACCGTCTTCGGCCAACAGGGTACCGACCGGAAAGGCACTGAAATTGGCCACCGTATCGGCAAAATGAAAACAGAATTGTTCACTCTGTTTGATAATTTCCTGACACACCCTGAATATCCGTATCTGCCCGAGATCGATCGCAGCTGGCTGCCAGTCGGGCTTGCTAATCAGCTGTTCCAGATTGAGCTCGATGGCGGCAAAGCGGCTGGCGTCATTCTGGCCAAAAGGCATCACCTTGCCCAGTTCCACGGTAAAGGCATGGGCGCCGAAGTTCCGGGCACTGAAATAGCTGAAGGTGGTAGTCGGGCCATGGGCCAACAGTATGGTGTCGACCCCGGCGCTACATAAAAAGGCCAGCTGACTGCGGCTATAAGGCGCGCCGTGGGTGAAGGGGTAGATGGCGAATTTCTCGTATGCCGACGGTCGAATCGCGGTGTGCAGATCATAATGCAGTCGTTCGGCGCCATCCCGGGCCTGAAAAAAACGCGTGACGTATTGCTCCAGCCGAGCCGCCCGCTCACGCTCGTGATTACGCTTATCTCCCCGGGCATGGGCGCCGGAAAACAGCCGATTCAGGTTTTCTTCCACTTCCCGCACGCCCAGATTCATCGCCGCCGGATTGCCGAAGATGAACAGCAGTCGCTGCCGGCAAGGTAAATGACCGCTCAGAATGGCCTTCAACAAACGCTCACACAGCTCGATGGGCGCGGTTTCATTGCCGTGTATGCCAGAAGACAGCACCAGATCCCGGTTACCCGGTACCGCCGGCTCGATACACAGAACTCCGGTATCCCATACCTGAATCTGGCTGCCATCGGGCAATGATTCCTGAAAAGGAGCAAGCTCCCAGGGGTTTGATCTACTAAGCGCTAAAAAATCATCGAGCCGGCTTCCGTTCATATTTACCTCCAATAAAACCAATAACAGCGAAATATCACGTGGTGATAAAACCTGATTTCAGCAGTAAAGTCTAGTGATGTCATGACGTGTGCCCATTTACACGGATGAAAATGGGGCTGAGGCTGAGGAGGGATGATTTAAACTGGCAAAAATGGTGCTAATTAATGCATTCAAGAACGACACTACTGCATTCTTATGCATCATCAGGGACGGCGAAGCGTCTGAAAAATAATACCCCCGATCAAAGGGCCCGTTCCGCCGACGCGCGCGAGCACTTCCTGGTGACGCTCCACATGCGATCCGATTGCCATGAAAAACGGTCTGATGGCCTTTCCGGGCCCCCGGCGAGACAAACTTGTCTCGCCGTGCCGAACGGTTGCAGCCTGGCCGAACATCCGATGAATGTTCGCAGAAGGCTGCAAGGGTGAGTGTCATTTACCAGCGGCGTGTCGTGTGAACTGACGGGTTAAACGCCGGCTTTGGAAAAAGTGGCACCGACCAGCTCCTGTGCCTCCCGGATCAGGGTGTCGAGGTGAGCCTCGCCCCTAAAACTTTCGGCATAGATTTTGTAGACCTGCTCGGTGCCGCTGGGCCGTGCTGCAAACCAGCCCTGCTCGGTCACGACCTTGAGCCCGCCAATCGCGGCCCCGTTACCGGGAGCATGGGTCAAGAGAGCGATAATGGGATCTCCGGCCAGGGTGTCGGCATCGATGGCAGCGGCGTCCAGCTTCGCCAGCACCTGTTTTTGACCAAGGGTGGCGGGTGCATCGACACGGCGATACACCGGCTGCCCCAGTTCGGCCACCAGTTGCGTATAATAGCGGTGCGGCGTCAGTCCGGTAACCGCCAGTATTTCCGCCGCCAGCAATGAAGGAATAAAGCCGTCTTTATCGGTACTCCACACGTCGCCGTTCATCCTTAAAAAGGAAGCTCCGGCACTTTCTTCCCCGGCAAAGCCCAGCTGACCATCCATCAGCTCCCTGACGTACCACTTGAAGCCGACCGGCACTTCCATCAGCCGGCGTCCCAGCCGGGCCGCCACCCGATCGATCATCGAGGAAGACACCAGGGTCTTGCCCACCGCCAGAGTCGGCGACCAGTCCGGCCTGTGGGTGAACAGATAATGAATACACACCGCCAGATAATGATTGGGGTTCATCAGGCCGCCGGGGTCGACGATACCATGGCGGTCGTAATCGGGATCATTGCCGCAGGCGATATCGAAGTCGTCCTTCATCGCCAGCAGGTTGGCCATGCTGTAGGGGCTGGAGCAGTCCATGCGGATCTTGCCGTCATGATCCAGGGGCATGAAGGAAAAGGTCGGCTCCTGACATGGGTTGACCACGGTAATATCCAGGCCATGGCGTTCGGCGATATGGGGCCAGTAGGCCAGGCCGGCGCCCCCCAGCGGATCGATGCCGATGCGAATGCCGGCCTCGCGAATGGCGACCAGGTTGACCACCTCACCCAGTTCCGCGACATAGTGGTCGATATAATCGAAGGGCACCGCCAGCGCCAGCGCCGCCGGCAGCGGCTGGGTGCGAATACCCACCCCTTGCGCGGCAATCAGGGCATTGGCCCTGTCCTGAATCCAGCCGGTTGCCTCGCTGGATGCCGGGCCACCGTCGGCGCCGTTGTATTTGATGCCGCCGTCGCGGGGGGGATTATGAGACGGGGTGATCACTATGCCGTCCGCCAGAGCGTCGGGATGGGCTCGGTTGTGATTGAGAATGGCATGAGAAATCACCGGCGTCGGCGTATAGCCTCGCTCCGGCTGAATTCTGACTTGCACCCCGTTTGCCGTCAGTACTTCCAGCGCCGACCCCCAGGCCGCTTCCGACAGGGCATGGGTATCCATGCCCAGATACAGGGGGCCAGTCAGCCCCTGCAGCCGGCGGTATTCGGCAATAGCCTGGCAGATGGCATGGATGTGCCGTTCGTTAAAGCTCAGATCCAGCGCGCACCCCCTGTGACCCGAGGTACCGAAGGCAACTCTCTGCGCCGCCTGGCCGACGTCGGGCTTCAGCTGGTAATAAGCCGACATCAGCCGGGGAACATTCACCAGTTCGGCGGCGTTGGCCGGCATCCCGGCTCTGGGGTGTGTGCTCATAACAGATCTGTGCTCATATCTATGCCCATAACCATGGTCCTTTTGCTTACGCTTGTTTTAGATGCTGTGACACACGCGCTCGATCAATCCGTGGGGGTAGCCCATGGCCGCCATCAGCTGGGCCACTATATTGCGTTTGCGACCGGTATTGGTATTGGTTATCACCCAGTAAGGGCTGCCTTCGATGGCCTTGGGTTTGGTGGTATTACCACTGGCCAACAGTGCCGCTTCGTCGTCGGCAAAATAAATCCGCTTGCGTCCCTTGATATCGCTGGCCTGAGCAAACGCCATCGGATTTTCTCGATACAGCACCGACAGAATATGCATAAAACGGTCGATGGCAGACTCCTGCTCCGCCAACTCACCACCAGTTAGCATCTGCTCCACACCCCGACCCGCCTCTACAACGGGCGCAGCCGGCGCGGCAGGCTCCCGTGGATTAGCCGCTATCGCGTCCAGTTTCAACAGGCGCCGTAATATATCCGAGGCACTTTCACCGATATGCCGGGTGTTGCTGGCAATATAACGATAAAGATCTTCATCCACCTCTATGGTTTTCATCATGTTTTCTGGCATGTCCACTCCCAATGACGGAGCCTGATTATACATGGCGTAGACCACAGGCCCAAGCGGGTTGCACCGTCGGCATCGGCAGGCAACAATATCGGCCTTGATTCCTCGTCTGGAAATACACATGCAACTGAATTTTCGCCGCCAGGGGCAAGGCCGACCGGTGATCGTGATCCACGGTCTGTTCGGCAGCCTGGATAACCTGAACGGGCTCAGCAAGTCACTGTCCGAGCACTTCGACGTTATCGCCGTGGATGTGCGCAATCACGGTTTGTCACCGCGTAGTGAACAGATGCATTATCACGACATGGCCGAAGACATTCTGAGCCTGAGCGAGCAGCTGCAACTCGAACGTCCTATCCTGATCGGGCATTCCATGGGTGGCAAGGTTGCCATGATGGCGGCCGGTCTGGCCCCTGCCGCCATTGGTGGGCTTGTGGTAGCCGACATAGCACCGGTGGCCTATACCCAGGCCCGCCATGATGAGGTATTCAAGGGATTGCAGGCCGTGACCGAAGCCGGTTGCCGTGACCGAAAAACCGCCGACGAGGTGCTGAGCCACCATGTGAAGCTCGCCGGGGTTCGTCAGTTTCTGTTGAAATCCTTTGTCCCCGACAGCGCCGATCCCTGGCGCTTCAACCTGCCGGTATTATTCAGCCATTATCGCAACATCATGAGCTGGCCCGGAGTCAGCCAGCCTTATCCAGGCCCGGTTCTGTTTATCAAAGGAGGCGAGTCCGACTATCTGCTGCCCGAACATCAGCCCCAGGTTGCGCAGCAATTTCCCCAGGCCAGGGCCAAGGTAATACCGGGAACCGGCCACTGGCTGCATGCAGAAAAGCCCCTGCTGTTCAATCGACTGGTGCTGGATTTCCTGGCCGCGGCCAGTTAACAGGCTCAAATCCTTTGTGATATAGTGGCGCTCAATTTACAGGGTCGGACAACATGATGTCATTGGAACAAATCGAGCTACTGGAAAGCCTCGGTCTCAAGCTGTTTTTCGTGGCGATATTCCTGTTGATCGGACTGGCTATTCAGGATGTACTCAAACGGGGCAAAGTGCCCATATTTGGTCGTTACATCGTCTGGGCAGTCCTGTTTCTGGGCTGTGCCGGCTTTGTGGCCAAGGGCATTATAGAGGCCGTCTGGGAAGGAGGCGGTGTCGGTTAATTCATGGCCAAACAAGATACAGACAGAACCACGCTGGACTTGTTCGCCGACGAACGCCGGCGCGGCAGGCCCAAGACCAATCCCCTGCCCCGGGAAGCCCAACTCAAACTCAACAAGCGCAATCAGCTCAGGCGCGATCGCGAACGCGGTCTTCGGCGCATAGAGCTGAAAGTGGACGAACACTTGTTGAGCAGATTGAACTTACTGGCCGCAGAGCAACAGCTCAGCCGGGCCGAATTGATCCAGGCCTTGCTGTTGCAACAGCTTGAACAGCAGGGCAGCAATTAGGCCCGGCGGCCTGACCACCCACATTTTCGACAGGTACAGCATTATTATGGCAAGTGTAGGTCTGTTTTTTGGAAGTGACACCGGCAATACCGAAGCCGTGGCCAAGATGATCCAGAAAGAGCTGGGCAAACAGCTGATCGAGGTGCATGACATCGCCAAGAGCACCAAAGAGGATATCGCCGGTTTCGATCTGCTGCTGCTGGGTATTCCGACCTGGTACTACGGTGAATCCCAGGCTGACTGGGACGACTTCTTCCCGGAGCTGGAGAACATCGACTTCAACGACAAGCTGGTGGCGCTGTTCGGTTGTGGTGATCAGGAAGACTACGCCGAATATTTCCTCGATGCCATGGGCACTCTGCGTGAAATCATCGAGCCCAAGGGCGCTATTATCGTTGGCCATTGGCCGACCGAAGGCTACGACTTCGAAGCCTCGCGCGCCCTGGTGGACGACGCCAACTTCATTGGCCTGGGCATCGACGAAGATCGCCAGCCCGAGCTGACTCAGAGCCGGGTAAAAGACTGGTGCAAACAGGTATATGAAGAAATGTGCCTGAAGGAACTGGAAGCTTAAGCCGGTTTCTCAGGTCTACTAAGGGACGCGGCAGGCGCGTCCCTTTTTTGTATCCCAGATTGGATGATCGTGATTCAATCACCCAAACACACTCAAGAGAACACAGATGAAAAGGTTAAGTGTTTTACTGTTGATACTGTTGTTGCCGGCGGCACTGGCCCAGGCCAACATCAATCCGTTCCCTCTGCCGGAAGACAGAGGCCAGCCGGTAGGGCAGATATTGCTGCACACCGCTCAGGAAGGTGACACCCTGGCCAGTCTGGCACGCTATTACGGGGTCAGCCCCATATTGCTGCTGGCTGCCAACCCGGAGCAGGATCTGTTTCTGCTGAAGCCGGGGCAAGAGATAGTGATCCCCAACCAGCTATTACTGCCCCGGGCAGAAACCACAGGCATCGTCATCAATCTCGCCGAGCTGCGCCTCTACTACTACCCGGAGCAGGGTAGTGAAGTTTATGTGTTTCCCATCGGTATCGGCCGGGTCGGCCGGGCGACACCAGAGATGATCACTCGTATCAGTCAGATGCGAAAGAATCCGACCTGGACGCCCACCGCCAATACTCGTCGCGAGTATGAGGCCAAGGGGCTGCCATTGCCGGCAGTGGTTCCGGCAGGGCCTGATAATCCGTTGGGTGAGTATGCCATGCGTCTGGCTTACGGCAGCGGTGAATATCTGATCCACGGCACCAATGACCCGCTGGATGTCGGCCTGCGTGCCAGCGCCGGTTGTATCCGTATGTACCCTGAACATGTGGAATGGCTGTTTGCCCAGGTCGACAGCGGCACCCAGGTGCAGGTTGTTAATCAGGCACTCAAGGTCAGTACCGATCAATACGGTCAGACCTTTGTTGAAGCCCACGAGCCACTGACGCCCGAAGGTCTGGCCGATGAGCGACCGCTGGATATGACGGCGCTGATGCCGCTGCTGGAACAGGGAGCAGACCGGCAGCTGATTGAACAGGTCATCCGCAACCAGCAAGGCATGCCGCAACTGGTAGGACAGTTACCATAAGTCCCGCCACGAGATAGCAGATATAAAAAAGCCTGGCGTAAGCCAGGCTTTTTTTTCCGTACCACCAAATTACTTGGTGTAACGGCCCATCTGATCCAGACGAGAGTTGGCGCGATCGGCAGAAGCACGGGCTTCGGCAACGTCGGCAGCCAGACGATCGATCTTGGCAGAGTTCATTTGCTGGCCTTGTTGAACGGCTTGTACGTCCTGGGCCAGGCTGTCCATTTTGGTTTCCAGTGCATCGGTAGAGCTACAACCTGCCAACAGCAGAGTACCAACAACACCACCAACCAACATCATTTTATTACGCATTACAAGCTCCTTGTTTGTATGGGAGTCAAAAAGACCACTTAGGCAAGCTAAGTATGGACGAAGTTCCCTGCTTATCGCAAATTATTTTATAAGTCATGACAGTAGGAAATTTTGCTTAAGATCCTGATATATCATCTTTTTGTACATTTTTTACGCACATATAAGGTGCGAGCAACCTCGGCGACCAGGTTTCCCTGCTCATCCACGATATTGATACGGAAGCGAGGAAAATATTTATCGCCGCCTGCGGTCGCATCAAGTATGTCATCCAGCCGCTCTCGGCTCAAATGAATATCAGCATAAACCCGCCCCCTGCCCGGCTTGAAGAAAGTAATACTCGCGGCTCTGTCCCACACCCGATAATCCGGACCCAGTAACGCCATCAATAACATCGAGTAGGCAGGATCCGTCATCGAGAACAGGCTGCCACCATACTGGGTGCCGTTGGCATTTTTATTCCACCAGCGCAGGACCAGCCCAATCCGGCAGTAACTGTAATCACTACTGAGCTGTTCGATACGGATACCGGCCCCCCAGAAGGGGGGCCAACAGTTGAAGAGTTTTTTCAGCAATCGAGGGTGGGAAAATATCTGCTTCATCAATCTCATCCGACCAGTTTAACTGCGTCAGATACTAACAAAGATAAACAGGAATGGGCAGGTTTCTTGGCCATTCCCATGACAGGGGGCCGAGCCAGATTGCGGTTGCCTTTAAGGGCGGGAACAAGCACAATAAAAGCAATAATCAAACGAAATGCGAAACATTATTCTTATGGCTGACAATAATCAAGCTCTGAAAAAAGCAGGCCTCAAAGTCACGCTCCCCCGCGTGAAGATTCTTGAGTTGCTGCAACAACCCGAAACCCAGCACGTCAGTGCGGAAGATCTGTACAAGCTACTGATTGATCAGGGTGAAGAGATTGGCCTGGCCACCGTCTATCGAGTACTGAATCAGTTTGATGACGCCGGTATTGTAGCCCGCCATCATTTCGAAGGCGGAAAATCGGTCTTTGAACTGGCCACCCAGGAACACCATGATCATCTGGTGTGCCTCGACTGCGGCAAGGTCATCGAGTTTCACGACGAGACCATAGAACAGCGCCAGCGTGATATTGCCGCTCAATACAATATCAAGCTGACCAATCATAGCCTCTATCTGTATGGGCACTGCCTGAACGATGAGTGCAGCCATAATGATGAAAACAAGTAATGGGCAACCATCAAGATTAAAAAAGCCGCAGTAAACTGCGGCTTTTTTATGCCCGGGATGAATGAGGGCGCCTTAGCCCTCTTCCTTGCCCCAGGAATCACGCAGTGCCACCGTCAGGTTGAACACCACGCCTTCTGCCTTGCTGTCCCGGCAGAAGTAGCCTTCACGCTCAAACTGGAACGCATGTTCAGGCTCGGCCTGACACAATGACGGTTCAACCACGGCGCCGCTCAGCACCTGCAACGAACCCGGATTCAACGCCTGTTCAAAGGAGTCGGCGGCACCCGGGTTGGGCACATTGAATAACCGGTCATACAGACGCACCTCGGCAGGCACCCCACGACGGGCCGACACCCAGTGGATCACGCCCTTGACCTTACGGCCATCGGCCGGATCCTTACCCAGGGTATCGGGATCGTAGCGGCAGAAAATGGTGGTGATGTTCCCGTCAGTGTCTTTTTCTACCCGCTCGGCCTTGATCACATACGCATTACGCAACCGCACTTCCTTGCCCAGCACCAATCGCTTGTACTTCTTGTTGGCTTCTTCGCGGAAGTCTGCTTCATCTATGTAGATGTCGCGGGTAAAGGGCAGCTCGCGGGTGCCCATTTCCGGTTTGCTGGGATGTTTAGGTGCCACCAGAATTTCTTCATGATCCTCGGCCAGGTTCTCAATCACCAGCCGCACCGGTCGCAATACCGCCATGGCGCGCGGCGCATTGTCATTCAGATCGTCCCGAATACAGGCTTCCAGCATGCCCATTTCCACCGTGTTATCCTGCTTGGTCACACCGATACGCAAACAGAACTCGCGGATGGAAGCCGGTGTATAGCCGCGGCGGCGCAAGCCGGAGATGGTCGGCATACGCGGATCATCCCAACCCTCGACGTGACCTTCGGCCACCAGCTGGTTGAGCTTACGCTTGGACATCACTGTATATTCCAGATTGAGCCGGGAAAACTCGTACTGACGCGGGTGACATTCGATGCTGATGTTGTCCAGCACCCAGTCATAGAGGCGACGGTTATCCTGGAACTCCAGGGTGCACAACGAATGGCTGATGCCTTCGATGGCATCCGAAATACAGTGGGTGAAGTCATACATCGGGTAGATGCACCACTTGTCACCGGTCTGGTGATGATGGACAAAGCGCACCCGGTACAGCACGGGGTCACGCAGCACCATAAAGGGTGACGCCATGTCTATTTTGGCCCGCAGACAGGCAGTCCCTTCCGCAAACTCACCGTTACGCATGCGGGTAAACAGGCTCAGGTTTTCCTCAACCGGTCGATCCCGATAAGGGCTGCTGCGACCCGGTGAGGTCAGGGTACCGCGATGCTCGCGGATCTGCTCGGGGGTCAGTTCGTCGACATAGGCCAGACCTTTCTCGATCAACTCAACGGCATAACCGTACAACCGGTCGAAATAGTCTGAGGAATAGCGAATATCGCCACTCCATGCAAAGCCTAGCCACTGCACATCGCGTTGAATCGACTCGACGTATTCGACGCTCTCTTTTTCCGGGTTGGTGTCATCGAAACGCAGATTACAGTGTCCCTGGTAATCCTGTGCAATACCGAAATTCAGACAGATGGATTTGGCGTGGCCAATATGCAGATATCCATTCGGCTCGGGTGGAAAGCGGGTCTGCACCGACTGATGTTTGCCACTGGCTAAGTCTTCATCAATGATTTGACGAATAAAATTGCTGGGACGATGGTCCGCCTGACTCATTCATGCACCTCGAACGTGGGAATGACATAATCAAACCTCCATGATCCATGATCTCCGCCCGCTGCTCAATAGCCAGAGCAGGAATAACCGGTTTTGCCAACCAAAAAGCCGGATGCTGGCGAAATGACCACCAGTTGAATACAAAACGGGATGAGCCTACGCCCATCCCGTTAACTGCATGACAGAGACGATGTTAATCACACCGCCTGCAGTTCCGTCTTACTCCTCAACCGGCAGCGTCTGTTGCACGTACTGACCCGGGGCCGGCATCAGGCCGGGATATTCTTCAGAGCCCACCGCGCGGGCCGGTACCTGTTTATCGCCCAGATGAGGAGTCACCCACTGCTGCCAGTGTGTCCACCATGATCCCGCCTCCCGCCTGGCCGAAGCCAACCACTGATCCGGGCTGTCGAAGTCGGCGTCACTGAGCCAGTAGCCGTATTTGTTCTTGTGCGGAGGATTGACCACGCCAGCCACATGACCGGACTCCCCCAGTACCAGAGTCGTCTCACCACCGAGCAAACGAGAGCCACCGAAGGTCGCGTCCCACAGCGCGATATGATCTTCCTTGGTAGACAGGAAGTAACTCGGCGTCTTGATCTTACCCAGATCGAGACCAAAATTACCAATCTTGACCTCTCCGGACTGGCTCAAGCGATTGTTAAGATACAGCTCGCGCAGCAGGAAACGGGCACAGGCCGCACTCAGGTTGGTGCTGTCGCTGTTCCAGTACAGGATATCGAAGTCCGAAGGCTCTTCTCCCTTGAGATAATTATCGATGTAATAGTTCCAGTACAGGCTGTTTTCCCGTAACAGACTGAAGGTCACCGCCATCTGCCGGCCATCGAAGAAGCCCTGGGTCTCGTTCATCTGTTCGATGGCGCTAACCACGGTATCGTTGATGAAGACCCCGACCTCACCAGGCTGGGTAAAGTCCAGCAACGTAGTAAGAAAGGTGGCGCTCTTCACGCGGGGTTTCATACGCCGTGCCGCATACAGCGCCATGGTAGAGGCCAGCAAGGTGCCGCCGATGCAATAACCAAGGGCGTTAACTTCTTTCTCGTCGGTGATTTGCTCGATGACACGAATGGCTTCCATGGTGCCGGAATGGATCAAATCCGGAAAGCCGATACTGGCCTGATCTTTGCCGGGGTTGCGCCAGGACATGATAAAGACGGTGTGTCCCTGATCACGCAGCCAACCAACCAGCGAATTCTGCTCTTTAAGATCCAGAATATAGAATTTGTTGATAAAGGGCGGTATCACCAGCAAGGGGGTCTGATGTACGCTCTCGGTACTGGCGCCGTACTGGATCAGCTCGAAAATATCATTTCTGAACACCACTTCACCCGGCGTGGTGGCCAGATCCTGTCCCAAAGTGAAGGCACCCTGGCGGGTCATGCGGATTTTCAGCAGATCGGCACTGGCCGCCATATCTTCCTGAAACAGCTCTATACCCTTGACCAGATTGGCGCCCTTTTCTTCCAGGGTGCGCTGCAACAGCTCCGGGTTACTCCAGATGAAGTTGGTCGGTGCAAGCGCATTGATGGTCTGGCGGAAAGTAAAAGCCAACCGTTGGCGAACCGGTTCCGGTACGCCCTCCACCACTTCCAGCATCTCGACCAGTGACTTGGCAAAGTGCAGATAAGACTGTCGCATGAAATCGAAGTGTGGCTCGTCTTTCCAGGAATGATGCTGGAAGCGACGATCACCTGGTGGATTCTGCACCAGGCTTTCGGTGCTGTTATCCATCGCCTTGACCATGCTGTTCTGACAGATAGCCAACTGGCCCTGCCACCACTGCATCTGCATATCGAGCAGTCGCATCGGATTGGTTGAAACCGCCTGGTAAAAGACCTTCAGATCTTCGGAATTGACGTGCGATAACGCCTGGCTGACCGGGTTATCACCCAGCCGGGAGCGTTGCATATCGGACCACATGGTTTCATTCCAGTGAAAAAACTGCCCTATGGGATCATTACCGCTAAACGTATTTTGTTGCATTGCCTTTCCCTGATAGAAGTTGCACCTACCCAACAGCAACGACAACGGGAAGGAGCCGCCAAGCCCCTTCCCTGCAATATGTACTAGCTGAAGGGGTAACCCTTAACAGACTTTATTTTTTCTGTGCGTCTGCCGCCAGAGTTTCCAGACCGGACTTGAATTCCTGCGTCAGCTCGGCCAGTTTTTTGCCGTCTTCTACCATCTGCTGGCTGATTCGGGTCATGGTTTCCAACTGCTTGGAACCACAGCTCACCAGATCCTGCACATCTTTCACCTGAGTGCCTGCCTGTAGCTGAGACAGACCGATATCCGCATACTGACGAGCGGCGTCCAGCTGGAGATTGGTCAGATCGGTGAAATTCTTGGCGACCAGCTGATTGAACTTCAGCAGAGGGGCAAAGGTTTTTTCGGAGTGCTCGTTAAAGTTCTGGAAAATATTCGTGTACATAACTCGTTCCTCAAATATAAAGAAGCCAATAACAAGACCCAATTAAACCCGCTTCAACACCACGGCCGTGCCCATGCCGCCACCGACGCACAGTGAGGCCAGACCAAGCTCGCTGTTACTGCGCTGCAGTTCATACAGCAAAGTCACCAGAATACGGTTACCGGAAGCGCCCAGCGGGTGGCCGAGGGCGATGGCGCCACCATTGATATTGGTTTTTTCCAGTAACGCCTGCTCGGCGATGTCGTGTTTACCGGACAATTGCTTGACCACGCCCAACGCCTGACCGGCGAAGGCTTCGTTAAGCTCCAGCCGCTCCATCTGTGCCAGAGTGAGACCGGCACGCGTCAGTGCCTGCTCGATGGCAGGAACCGGACCCAGGCCCATGATGTCGGGGTTAATGCCGCCCTGACCATAGCTGACTACTTCTGCCAGTGGCGTCAGGCCATACTTTTCTACCGCCGCCTTGCTGGCCACGATAATGGCGCTGCCGCCGTCGTTGATACCGGAAGCGTTACCGGCGGTGACAGAGCCGTCGGACTTGAACGCCGGACGCAAACGCGCCAGAGACTCGGTAGTGGTTCCGGCCTTGGGATACTCATCGGTATCAACCGTCAGGGTTTCCTTGCGAGTTTTCACTTCTACCGGCACGATTTCGGCCTTGAAATGACCCGCTTCGATGGCGGCCACCGCCTTCGCCTGGCTGGCAACGGCCAGAGCATCCTGCTGTTCGCGGCTGATATTTTCCTGTGCTACCACGTTTTCGGCGGTCACACCCATGTGATATTTATTGAATACATCGGTCAGACCGTCGTTGATCAGCAGATCGGACAGCGCCATGTCACCCATCTTGTGACCATTACGCAGATCACCTTTCACCACGAAAGGAATCTGCGACATGTTTTCACAACCGGCAGCCACCACCACATCGGCATCACCGGCCTTGATGTGGGCGCAGGCATCCATCAGTGTCTTCATGCCACTGCCACAAACCATATTAAGACTGTAAGCAGGAACGCCAACCGGAATACCCGCGGCCAGGGCGGCCTGACGGCCAATGCCCATACCCTGGCCTGCGCTAATCACGTTGCCGACGATCACTTCGTTCACATGCTCGGCCGAAAGTCCGGCCTGGGCCAGGGCGCCTTTAATGGCAATACCGGCCAACTCGGCCGCAGGAATGGTTTTCAGTGCACCACAGAAGCTACCAATGGGGGTGCGTTTTGCCGCAACAATGTATACAGATTCAGCCATAAGTTATATTCACTCTTTAAATAACAAATACAGGGGAATTAGACTTCTTACATGCTCGTTAACATGCTTTACTGCATGTAAAGGCCGCCATTGACCGACAGCGTTTCACCTGTAACGTAACCGCCGTGTTCACCCGCCAAATATAAAACGGCACCGGCCACTTCTTCTGTGGTTGCCAGTCGCTTCATGGGAATGGTCGCTTTAATTGAGTCCAGCACATCTTCACGAATGGCAGTAACCATAGGGGTTGCTGTATAACCAGGGGCGACGGCGTTAACGCAAACGCCAAAACGAGCACCTTCTGCAGCCAGCGCCTTGGTAAAGCCAATCATGCCGGCTTTGGCGGCCGAATAGTTTACCTGGCCATACTGACCTTTCAGTCCGTTGACTGAAGAGATATTGATAATACGGCCACTGCCCTGTTCACACATCAGGTTGAATATCGGCTGTGTCACGCTGAACAGGCTGTTGAGGTTGGTTTCCATAACCTGCTGCCACTGCTCCCATGACATCTTCTTGAAAGTAGAATCACGGGTGATACCGGCATTGTTTACCAGCACATCGATACGGCCCAGTGTGCGCAGGGCGTCCGGCAACACTTCGCTGACGGCCTTGTGGTTGCTGACATCCAGCGCCAGTAGCTGAACATCGCTACCATCCAGCTTTTCTTCCTGCAGCCATTGCTTGGCCTGTTCTTCTTTTTCTTTACCCGGACGATGTGTCGCTACAACCCGGTATCCATTATTTAAGAACAAACGACACACTTCTGTACCTATTCCGCCAGCAGCACCAGTAACCAGCACAATTTTCTTATCCGTCATCAAATCACTCCTTGTTTTGTTTCTATATTATTAAAAACCAGTGTCATACTGAGCTTAAAAAATTGAAGGCGCGGTGTTCATACTCCATTAAATAAACACAAAAAAACCGACTTTACACTCGGGGGCTTGCGCCAACGTTGTGCGTCTACTATAAGCCTGTTTTCATGACAAATAAATTAACTTGGGTTTGTTTTTCATCAAAGTCACAAAAAAAAATTAGACGCTAAGAACAGATGCAAGCGCAAGACAAAAAACCACAAAAAACCAGAGGGCAGATAAAAAAACTACTCATACTGGCATTAAATAACATCTGCTATATGTATATACCTTTTATTACGCCCTGATATACACATGCACAGGCGCCTAATTTCAAATTTTCTAAACTACGCCCTTTCGGTTCTCTGTCAAAACAAGTGGCTCATAAGAAGTCCTGAAAAGTCAGTAACTCGACATAATTTATCTGGGTATATGCTAATCCCCAGTTAACGCCGCTAAGCCATGCGGTCAAAATTTCCACATTGCTTATGCGATATTACTTAACGAAGATTTACAAAAGTAGTGCTGTCACTCCAAACCTGTTCGGCCTGCTTCGTCAACGGACAGTCGAAACCATGCCTCCCTTATACCCTCGGCCACAAAAACCATGCTGTTATGTCAATCCGGTCAAGGCTGACTTGTGATATAGCAGATATTGTTGCCCCCACAGCCCAGGAGTGTCGGCTCCCGGGGTAAGCGGACGCTCTGGCCTGGAGCCATTACCCATGACGATGACAACGTCCGGACAGAAGTCTTATCTTATATATATAGTGGTACCTCATAACCGGTGACGGGGCTTCGGATCTCCTGACAACCGACAACGACTGACCCCGTACCAAGTCTGGCGGCCTTCTTTACATCAACCGATGCAGATTTCACCCGTTTTAGCATACTCTTGCAGCAAACAAACTGATTTCACTGACAAAGTGATTTTGAGTGTTGACAGCTCCCAGGGCAGCCATTACCATGCGCCTCGCATTCAAGCAATGCCTCTTCCCCCTTAGTTCAGTCGGTAGAACGGCGGACTGTTAATCCGTATGTCGCTGGTTCAAGTCCAGCAGGGGGAGCCAGTTTTCGGGTAAAAGGTTAAAAATTGTTCCCCCTTAGTTCAGTCGGTAGAACGGCGGACTGTTAATCCGTATGTCGCTGGTTCAAGTCCAGCAGGGGGAGCCAGTTTCCGGGTAAAAGGTTAAAAATTGTTCCCCCTTAGTTCAGTCGGTAGAACGGCGGACTGTTAATCCGTATGTCGCTGGTTCAAGTCCAGCAGGGGGAGCCATTTCTCTTGTCATTTCAACAACGCTGGCTCATGATACATCCTGAGCATCGGCTCCTCAGCTGCATCTTATCTATCTGATACCCCGTTTTCATAAGGATCATGACTATGCGGGAAACTCGTCCCTTTGGTCAGACTCTGCTGCTGTCAGGCTTCATTATTATCTTGTTAAGCATACTGCTTCCCTGGTGGGCCAGTTACAGTGCCCTGCAGTATCAAGAACAGCAGATAAGTGATCGCCTGGCGCAGATAACCGCCGCTGAGTCCTCTGCTTTCCTACTGCCCGGCATGGCAGAACTATCTACAAAACAACCTCTTGCCGCCGGTAGTCCGGCCTGGTGGTTTGGCCGGATCTCCGCCAGTCATCAACAGATAATGGGGCAGACGACGGTATTTTATCGACTCGATACCAAACCGGCCACGATGCAGTGGCTGCAGCTTTCTGTGGCCCTGTCACTGACTACCCTGCTTATTTTTACCGCTCTGTATCGGCGCAAACGTAAAGATGAGGAAAACAAGAAACACTATTTCAAGTCTCTGCTGCTCGATCCCGAGGTGGGCCATGTCGGCAGTAGTGATCCGATCGAACTGGGAATTATCAGCCTGCATCAAAGTTACGGCAGACAAATAGAAGATCTGCAGCAACAGCTGGATACCGCACAACAGCAAAGCTATCAAGACAGCCTGACCAATCTCGGCAACCGTTATGCCTTTCGTCGTGACCTCGATCTGATGCTAAATGATGAAAACAAACTGGCCACCGCTTCCCTGATGATAGTTCGCGCCAGCACCTTGCAGAGTATTAATATTCAGCACGGATTTCAGGCTGGTGATCAATACCTGCAGGATATCGTCAGACTGGTACGTAAAGCCATTTTGCCGGTGCTGGGTGCCAGAGCCTATCGTATCAGTGGTACCGATATAGCGGTGTTGGCCAAGGGACAATGTGAGCCACTGGCCGAACGCCTTGGCACTCAGTTGAATCAAGAGCTGTATCATTATCAACATGTACACGAGCTGGATTGTGCCGCCTATATCGGTTTCACCCAACTGCTGCCGGGACAATCCTCGGAACAGGTATTGATCAGAGCCGACCTGGCGCTGGCCCAGTCCCAGAGCAGTGAGCCCAATAGCTGGAGCCTGGTTCTGAAACGCAATGATGATGAAGAGGTGGGTGAAAGCCAGTGGCGTCAGCGACTGCAAAGCATGCTGACCGAAGACAAGATTCTGCTGCAGGCACAGCCCGCCCAAATCCGCAGGTTGACCATGCCCGGCTATAACGAAATATTCACCCGCTTCCCCAATGAACAAGGAGGCACCTACCCGGCCACTACGGTATTTTCCATGCTGCAGCGGCTGAATATGTCGATGCTGTTTGAACAAAAAATAATCGAAATGATTCTGCAAAAGATAGAACGCAAAGCCGTACACGGCCAACGCTGGGCTATCAACCTGACGCCCGCGAGCCTGCAGCAGAGTTCATTCTTGATCTGGCTTGAGCGGGTATTACTGCGTAACAGAGAAATGAGTGCCAGTCTGGTGTTTGAGCTGGATGAGCAGATACTGCAGCACCAACGGGTTACCGGTAAGCGATTACTGGAGATGATTCGCCGTTGTGGCGCCCGCTCGGCGGTCAGCCGGTTCGGCCATGGTTATGGCTCTTTTCGCCTGTTGAAAGAACTGAAGCCCGACTATATCAAGCTTGACGGCCGGTTAGTAAGGCAGCTGGAAGAAGACAGCACCAACCAGCAATTTGTGCGCATGGTAGTCGACCTGGCACAGCGCATGGGCTGCCATGTCATTGCCGAAGGGGTCGAGACGGCGGGACAAAAGCAACTACTGGAGTCCATGCATATCGATGGTATCCAGGGCTATCTGGTGGCCAGACCCTGTGACCTCGACACCTTCAAGGTGCTGGCGATTTAAAACGGATCAGTTGGTTGATGAGCTCACCCAGATGACGATAACGCTTGATCTCGTCCGGATTGTAGCGCGTAGACATGGTCGCCGAGCTGTGACGATGCTTAAGATAACGCATGATTTGCAAACGATTGAACCCACCCACCTGATAGACCAGATCCAGCAGCGTTTTCAATTGTTCCGAGTCCAGCCCACAGAGTTCGGCATATCCGGATTCGAGAGGGCTATGAATACTCACTTCAACCTGACTGAGGCTCCCCTCCTCCTGCAAATATTCCAGCCATTGCTCTACATACATCGGCTTGGTACCCGCCAACAGCTCAAAAAAACCCTTGCCGGAGCGACAGCCTGATAACAGCAACACCGCCAGCGAATCGCTATTGCAGCTAAAGCCGACTTCACCCCGTTCACTCCAGTCGAGTGCCTGGATGCGAATTTCAGCCTGCCCGCCCCGTACATCTTGCGCCTTGAAAATAAACACACCGCCTCCATTGTTGCCACAAACGACCATCTTGGCGTAATCACCACCACGAGTCAAAAGTCGGGCTTCACAGCCCCTGCATATGAGTGTAAGGTCTGCTCCTCAGTTGTATCCCCGTTAATAGTAAAGCAAGGAGTCATCGTCATGCCCAATAAGGAAGTGACCTATAATATTTCTGAATTGGCCGACGAGTTCGACATTACGCCCCGTACCCTGCGTCACTATGAAGAGCTGGGGCTACTGACCCCAAGACGAAAAGGCAACTCCCGCATATACAGCCACAAGGACAGGATCAGGCTCGCACTCACCATTCGTGGTAAGCGACTGGGATTCAGCCTGGCAGAAATGCGGGAACTGTTCGAGCTCTACGATGCCGAGCACCGCTCCCGCCCTCAGCTGCACTCCATGGTCGCCATGATTGCAGAAAAGCGTGCCAGTCTGCGGCAACAGCAGGAAGACATAGAAAAGGTGCTCGCCGAGCTGGACGCCGCCGATATCAAGGCTCGGGAAACCCTGGAAAAAATGAAACACCATTAAAGCTGTCAGCTGTAAGTAGAATGAATCTGTGGGCTATCAGCCGTACTTGCAGGTGAGATGTTGGTTGTGAAATACCCTGGATGCGGATGACGAAGGCGCCCCGCATTACCAGCTGACGATGGTGAGCCGCCGATCGCTTACGGCTTATGGCTCAAAAAAGCCCCGCATTGGCGGGGCTAGCAGTCATATCGGGCTTACTCGCTGTGGCTGATACTGGCCAGCTTGTCGAAGTAATCGGGAAACGTCTTGGAGGTACACTTGGGATCCAGGATCACCACAGGCGTATCGCTCAAGGCCACCAGCGAGAAGCACATGGCAATACGGTGATCGTTATAGGTGGCAATCTCGGCCTCCTGCAGCTGATCCGCCGGTATGACCACCAGGTAGTCTTCTCCCTCTTCCACCTCGACACCCAACTTGGCCAGCTCGGTCGCCATGGCGTACAACCTATCGGTTTCCTTCACCCGCCAGTTATAGATATTGCGAATGCGGGTCGTTCCCTCGGCAAACAACGCCGTGGTGGCAATGGTCATGGCCGCATCGGGAATATGGTTCATATCCATGTCTACCGCCTGTAGCGGTGCCACATGCTCTGCTTCGATAAAATCCTCACCCCAGGTGATTTTGGCACCCATGGCTTCCAGCACATCGGCAAAACGAATATCGCCCTGAATGCTGTCACGACCGATACCGGTCACCCGCACCTTGCCCTTGATGGCTCCGGCCGCCAGAAAATAGGAAGCCGATGAGGCATCCCCTTCCACCAGAAAGTGCCCCGGCGACATATAGGTCTGATTACCCTTGATATAGAAGGTCTGGTAATCGTCATGCTCAAGCTCGACCCCGAACTGGCGCATGGTATGCAGCGTAATGTCGATATAGGGCTTGGATACCAGCTCGCCCTTGATATGAATGCGGGTATCACCGGACGCCATGGGCGCGGCCATCAGAAAAGCGGTCAGAAACTGGCTGGACACGGAGCCGTCGATATAAACATCACCGCCCCACAGACCCTTACCATTGATAAACACCGGCGGATAACCGTCGGTCTTGAGGTAGCTGATATCCGCCCCTGCTTCTCGCAGGGCCTCCACCAGGTGCCCGATGGGCCTTTCCCACATGCGTGGCTCGCCGGTCAGGGTAAATTCACCTGTGCCCAGGCAGAGCGCGGCACACAGCGGTCGCATGGCGGTACCTGCATTGCCCAGAAACAGTGACACCGGCTCGTTGGCACTGAAAGCGCGACCCAGGCCGTGCACGACACACTCGGTTTTGTCTTCCGACAGCTCATACTGCACCCCGAGGATCTTGAGCGCATCCAGCATGTAACGAATGTCGTCACTGTCGAGCAAGTTGGTCAGATGAGTCGTGCCCTGAGCCTGAGCGGCAAGCAGCAGCGCCCGGTTGGAAACAGATTTGGATCCGGGCAGATTGACACTGCCCTCCACCCGGGCAATAGGTGATAATTTAAGGCTTTCCATATGATTCCTGGAGATACGAGGTAAACAAAAACTGAGGCTGTCTAGACGTTAACAGGGCTGATGCATCAGGGCAAGCTTACTACTAGCCTCTTGGTGAAGTGTGAGGCGTAAAGGACAAAGAGTCAGGCCTGTCACCGCCGTTACCAGGCCCGTTTTAACGGAGAGATCCCACAGCGGCTAATGAGATCTTCCGTATAGACTCGGGCCGGCAAGAGAGGCTATTACTTCCCGCTTGAGGCTGAGTAATGTTTAACCCAGCACCTTGGCCAGGGCGTCCATGCAGCGCTGGTTTTCCTGCTCCAGCCCGATGCTGATACGCAGACAGGTCGGCAAGCCATAACCAGCGATGGGGCGCACTATCACCCCTTCACGCAGCAGCGCCTCATACACAGGAGCCGCATCACGCTGCAAGTCCAGGGTAATGAAGTTAGCGCGAGACGGTACATAATGCAGACCCTGCTGCTGAAAGAAGGCTTCGTAGCGTGCCATTTCCCGCCGGTTAAGCGTGACCGCCTCGGACAGGTACGCTTCATCGCCCAACGCCGCTTCCGCCGCCGCCAGTGCCAGGCTGTTGCAGTTGAAAGGTTCGCGTACCCGATTCAGCACGCCGATAAGTTCGGGGTGAGCCACCATGTAACCGACCCGCAGGCCCGCCAGGCCATAGGCCTTGGAGAAGGTACGGGACACGATAAGGTTGGGATATTGCGCCAGCCAGTCGATGGACGGATGCCGCTCATCGTCGGCCACATACTCGGTATAGGCCTCGTCCAGCACCACCAGTACCCGCTCCGGCACCCGGGCCAGAAAGGCAGACAGCTCGGCCTGGCTCAAGAAGGTACCGGTCGGGTTGTTAGGGTTGGTAATGCACACCAGCTTGGTCTGATCGGTAATGGCCGCCGCCATGGCATCCAGATCATGGCCGAAGTCTTTGGCCGGCACCTCTATCGCTTCGGCACCGTGGGCCTGTGTGGCCATGGCGTACACGATAAAGGTGTACTGGGAAAAGACCACCTGCTGACCGGGCGAGACGAAGGTGTGATAAATCAGATCAATCAGTTCGTTGGAGCCATTGCCCAGGATCAGCTGGTTGGTGTTGACCCCCAGCTTCTCGGACAGCTTCGTCTTCAGGGCAAAACCGTTGGCATCCGGATAGCGCGCCAGCTCCGGCAGCGCCTGCTCGATGGCGGCTTTGGCCTTGGGGCCCAGTCCCATGGGGTTTTCGTTGGACGCCAGCTTGACGCTATTGCTGATGCCGAGCTCGCGCTCCAGCTCTTCCACCGGCTTGCCCGGCTGATATGGATGTAACTTCTCTACCCCGGCATTGGCCAGGGCCAGATAATCAATACTCACAGTGACTCCTTCATACTGGTTTAATACGCAGTTCTGTTCATGTCGTTAACAGGCGTTTCAGACGTAAAGAAGAAGATAACAGGGATTACCTCAGCCGACCATCACATGCCAGGGATGGCATGTGCTAAGCCCCCAGGGGGCAGCTTGCTGCCTGCATCAAGCTTGGTCACGGACCGAATATCCAGTGAATATTCGCAGCCGTTACCAAGCGAAGATGGCCTTAGCCTATGGCGTGTCGGAGGAGGTAGCCCTGTTACCTCTTGAGCTGTGAAACAACAAAACTAGCCAACTACTTAATATTTCAACCGTGCTGCTTGGCGAACTTGTCCATGAAGGCCACCAGTGCCTGCACTCCTTCGATGGGCATGGCGTTGTACAGGCTGGCACGCATGCCGCCCACAATACGGTGGCCCTTCAGCGCCAACAGCCCTTCGGCCTTGGCTTGCGCCAGAAAGGCTTCGTTCAGGCTGTCGTCTTTCAGCTGGAACGGAATATTCATCCAAGAACGAGTCTCCGGGTGCACATTGTTGCCGTAAAAATCGCTGGCATCCACATAGTTGTACAGCAGCTCGGCCTTGGCCTTGTTGCGCTCACCCATGGCTTCCAGGCCGCCCTGGCGCTTCAGCCACTGGAATACCAGCCCGGCCAGATACCAACCGTAGGTCGGCGGAGTATTCAGCATGGAATCGGCCTTGGCCATGGCCGCGTAATCCATGATGGCCGGGGTATGCGGACAGGCCTGCTGGAGCAGGTCTTCACGCACTATCACTACCGCCAGGCCGGACGGGCCGATGTTTTTCTGGGCGCCGGCATAGATGAGGCCGAATTTACTGACATCGACGGGACGAGACAGAATGGTCGAAGACATGTCCGCGATCAGCGGCACCTCACCGGTGTCGGGCACGAAGTGATATTCGATGCCTTCAACCGTTTCATTCGGGCAGTAATGTACGTAGGCGGCCGTCGGGTCGAAATCCCACTTGTCAGCCAGCGCACGCGGGCCGTTTTCGGCGGCTGCAAAACCGTCCAACACCCGCACCTTGCCGACCTTTTCCGCTTCTGCCACCGCGGATTTGGACCACTGACCGGTGACGATGTAATCGGCTTTGGCATTCTTGCCCATCAGGTTCAGCGCCACGGCGGCGAACTGACCACGGCCACCCCCCTGCAGAAACAGCACCCTGTAATTGTCCGGTACCTGCATCAAGTCACGCAGATCCTGCTCGGCCTGGGCCGCCACAGCCATATAGTCGGCGCCGCGATGGCTAAGTTCCATCACCGACACACCCAGACCGTTAAAATCGCGAAACTCGGCCTGAGCCTGTTGCATGACCTCGACCGGCAACATGGCCGGACCTGCGCTGAAGTTATAAACCATCTTCTCCATTTTCCCTGAGTTACCTATACGCTAAATAATCGATAAAACGGCCGCATGATGCCGGCACCATTTATTATCACCACGACCCTATCGTTTTACACGTCCAGACGGCCAAATCAAAGTGATTTCGTGCATTGAATGGCTGTTGAACAAAAGGGGCCGCTGGGGCCCCTTGTTATCAATACACATTATTTACGCTTCGGCGTCCGGGTCCTGCTGTTCATCGTTCCCGTTGTCTTCGGCTTGAGCATCGCTTGGCTCGTCGGTCTGGGCTTCAATATCGAGATTGCCCTCGCCGTCAAGCAGCTCATCCTCTTCTTCCGGTTCTTCGATACGCTGCAGACCCACCACCTGCTCGTCTTCTCCGGTACGGATCAAACGCACGCCGGCGGTGTTACGGCTGATCAGGCTCACTTCCAGTACCCGGGTGCGCACCAGAATACCACCGTTGGTGATCAGCATGATTTCATTGCTGTCCTCCACCTGAATGGCACCCACTACCGGGCCATTGCGGTCGCTGACCTTGATCGACACCACGCCCAGGGTGCCGCGACTCTTGGTCGGGTACTCTTCCAGTGCGGTACGCTTGCCGTAACCATTGGCGGTCACGGTCAGGATGGGGCCTTCGCCACGCGGAATGATCAGTGATACGACCTTGTCATCTCCCGCCAGACGAATGCCGCGCACACCGGACGCGGTACGGCCCATGGGACGTACACCCTTGAAGGTGCCCTTGCTCTCGACGGCTTCGGTTTCTGAGCCTTCGCCTTCTTCCATACCGGTGTCGTCCTGCTCGTCGTGGCTTTCCACGTCGGCCTGACCGCTACCTTCGGCGAAACGTACTACCTTGCCCGCATCGGAGAACAGCATGATCTCGTTGCTGCCATCGGTGATATCGACACCGATCAACTCGTCGCCTTCACGCAGGTTGATGGCGCGAATGCCGGATGCCAGCGGACGGCTGAAGGCCGACAGGCTGGTTTTCTTCACGGTGCCGTCGGCGGTGGCGAAGAACACGTATTTGTCGTCGGCATATTCCTTCACCGGCAGGATGGCGGTAATGCGCTCCGACTCGTCCAGCGGCAACAAGTTGACGATGGGGCGACCACGGGCGGCACGACTGGCCTCCGGCAACTGATAGACCTTGAGCCAGTACACCTTGCCGGCGGTAGAGAAGCACAGAATGGTGTCGTGGGTATTAGCCACCAGCAGACGCTCGACGAAGTCTTCCTGCTTCATCTTGGTCGCCGACTTGCCCCGGCCACCGCGACGCTGGGCTTCATAATCGGTCAGCGGCTGATATTTCACATAGCCCTGATGGGACAGGGTCACCACCACGTCTTCCTGAGTGATCAGGTCTTCGATGTTGATCTCGGCGCTGGAGGCGGTGATTTCGGTACGACGGGCATCGCCGAACTGCACCTTGACCGCTTCCAGTTCTTCCCGGATCACTTCCATCAGTCGCTCGGGGTTATTCAGGATATACAGCAGCTCGGCAATCAGAGTGAGAAGATTCTGATATTCCTCGAGAATTTTTTCGTGCTCGAGACCGGTCAGGCGGTGCAGACGCAGGTCCAGAATGGCCTGGGCCTGTTGCTCGGTCAGGTAATAGTGACCTTCACGAATGCCGAATTCGGGCTCCAGCCACTCGGGGCGGGCAGCATCGTCACCGGCACTTTCCAGCATGCTGGCCACATTACCCAGCTCCCAGCCCTGACCGACCAGACCGGCCTTGGCTTCGGCCGGCGTCGGCGAGCGGCGGATCAACTCGATGATGGGATCGATATTGGCCAGGGCAATGGCCAGACCTTCCAGGATGTGGGCCCGATCCCGCGCCTTGCGCAGTTCGAACACGGTACGGCGGGTTACCACCTCACGACGGTGCTGAATAAAGCAGTTCAGCATATCTTTAAGGTTGAAGATACGCGGCTGGTTGTTGTCCAGCGCCACCATGTTGATGCCGAACACGTTCTGCATCTGGGTCTGTGAATAGAGGTTGTTCAGGATCACCTCACCCACTTCGCCCCGACGCACTTCAATCACGATGCGCATGCCGTCCTTGTCGGACTCGTCACGCAGGGCACTGATGCCCTCGATGCGTTTCTCCTTGACCAGCTCGGCGATTTTCTCGATAAGCCGGGCCTTGTTCACCTGATAAGGCAGCTCGGACACGATAATGGTTTCGCGACCGGTCTTCTCGTCGGTCTGCACCTCGGCCAGGGCACGCACATAAATCTTGCCACGACCGGTACGGTACGCATCGATGATGCCGGATTTGCCGTTGATGATGCCGCCGGTAGGAAAGTCGGGCCCCGGGATCAATTCGATCAGCTGATCGATGCTGATGTGTTCATCTTCAATCAGCGCCAGACAGCCGTCCACCACCTCATTGAGGTTATGGGGCGGTATATTGGTGGCCATGCCCACGGCAATACCGGACGAGCCGTTCACCAGCAGGTTCGGTACCTTGGTCGGCATCACCGCCGGTATCATCTCGGTGCCGTCGTAGTTGGGCACCCAGTCGACGGTTTCTTTATCCAGATCGGCCAGCAGTTCGTGGGCGATCTTGTCCATACGCACTTCGGTATAACGCATGGCGGCGGCGGAGTCGCCATCCACCGAGCCGAAGTTGCCCTGGCCATCGACCAGGGTATAACGCATGGAGAAGTCCTGTGCCATGCGCACTATGGTGTCGTATACGGCACTGTCGCCGTGCGGGTGATATTTACCTATTACATCACCGACCACACGGGCCGATTTCTTGTAGGGCTTGTTCCAGTCGTTGCCGAGCTCGTTCATGGCGAACAGCACGCGGCGATGCACCGGTTTCAAACCATCTCGAACATCGGGAAGCGCCCGCCCCACAATTACGCTCATGGCGTAATCCAGGTAGGAGCGTTTCAGCTCTTCCTCGATGTTTATCGGCATGATTTCTCGGGCCAGATCGGTCATAGCAAGCCTTGTCCCCAGTTTATTGTTGATATCGCAATAAAAAACGCATCATTCTACCATACAAATGCGTGCAGGGAGCAGTCATGCTGGCAGCGAAAACCGACTGGGCTATAATGGCCGCTCTGCACATTAATCTGACCATCGTTTAAGGCGTTGCCCGTGAATGTAGACCAACAGGAAATCGACAAATTCGAGGCCATGGCCTCCCAGTGGTGGGATCTGGAAGGCGACTTCAAGCCTCTGCACCGGCTTAACCCCTTACGTCTGAACTGGATTGCCGACAAGGCCGAGGGGTTGTTTGGCAAACAGATCATCGATATCGGCTGTGGCGGCGGCATTCTCAGCGAAAGCATGGCCCGAGAAGGCGGCGAAGTCATCGGCGTCGACATGGGGCATGAGCCGCTGGCGGTGGCCCGGCTGCACGCACTGGAAATGGGTGTGAGCGTCAACTACCGTCAGAGCACGGCCGAACAGGTAGCCGCCGAGCAAGCGGGCCGGTTTGATGTGGTCACCTGCATGGAAATGCTGGAGCACGTACCCGAACCCGCCTCCGTGGTGCAGGCCTGCGCCACACTGGCCAAACCCGGTGCCACCCTGGTGTTTTCTACCATCAACCGTAACCCCAAGGCCTGGCTGATGATGATAGCGGCAGCCGAGCACCTGCTTAACATGGTACCCAAGGGTACCCACGATCACCGCAAGTTCATCACCCCCGCCGAGCTGTGCAAATACATAGAGCAGGCAGGCCTGGTGGTCAAAGACATCAGCGGCGTCGTCTATCAGCCCCTGTCCGGCACCTTCAAGCTCAGCCGGGACGCGGACGTCAACTACATGGTGCATGCCATCAAGCCGGAGTGATTCATGACCTTTCAAGCGGTGCTGTTCGATCTGGATGGAACCCTGCTGGACACGGCCGGCGACATGGGGGCCGCCGCCAACCATGTGATAGAGAGCCTGGGGCTGCCGGCCCTGACCGAGGCGGTGTTGCAATGTACCACCTCGGACGGCTCCTATGCTCTGCTCAGAGCCGGCATTCACGCCGAATTAATCGAGCATCACGGGCTGGAGCAGCTGCGTCGGCAGATGCTGGGATTTTATGGTGACAATCTCTGCCATCATACCCGCCCCTACGACGGCGTACCGGCCCTGCTTGACTGGCTGAACCTGAGCCGCATTCCCTGGGGGGTGGTCACCAACAAGCCCGCCGCGCTCACCGAGCCGTTGCTGGCCGGGTTGGCGCTGTTTCGCCACTGTGGCGTGACCGTCAGTGCCGATACGCTGCCCCAGAAAAAACCGCATCCGGCCCCCTTGCTGTTTGCCGCCGAACAACTGTCGGTGGCGCCGGAGCGTTGTGTCTACATCGGTGATCACAGACGCGATATCGATGCGGGACGTGCCGCCGGCATGACCACGGTGGCGGCCACCTGGGGTTATATTTCCGCTGGCGAAGACCCGAACAGCTGGCAGGCGGATCACCAGCACGGCACGGTTTTCGCGCTGGCCGCCTGGTTGAAAGACACATTCGACGCCAAGCGATGAAAGATCCGGCGGGATCTCCAATACCCCTTTTTTGCAAGCCAAATATTTTTAAAAATGTTTCCCGCCGGGCATAAAATAACCAGACTTTAACCAGCGCCAGACTCCCAAAGGGATAGACGTTAGTAAGTACAAACCTTTGCCACAAGATCACAGATTATCCACAAGCTTTACCGGCTTCCGTCGGCTTGAGAATTGTGAGCTAACCCACTATATTGTGCCCACTACCACACAAGACAACTAGATGTTGTGCTTCTTCCGGCCATCAACCACACTATGTAGGGTACTGATGACACGGGATGTTTTTGCCGAAGTAGACACAACACCACTGGGAGAAGGTCCGTTTCATGAATAAACATCTGCTGGTTACCAAACGTTCTGGCGCCAAGGAGCACCTCGATCTGGACAAAATCCATCGCGTGATCACCTGGGCCGCCGAAGGGCTGGACAATGTCTCCGTCTCCCAGGTGGAGCTGCGGTCACACATCCAGTTCTACGATGGTATCCGCACCGAAGATATTCACGAGACCATCATCAAGGCCGCCGCCGATCTGATCTCCGAGCAGACCCCGGACTACCAGTATCTGGCCGCCCGCCTGGCCGTGTTCCATCTGCGCAAGAGGGCCTATGGCCAGTTCGAGCCGCCCCGCTTCTATGATCACGTTGCTCGTCTCACTGAGATGGGCAAGTATGACCAGCACATTCTGGCCGATTACAGCCGCGACGAACTCGACGCCCTCAACGCGCACCTGGATCACGACCGCGATCTGACCTTCTCCTATGCGGCAGTCAAACAACTCGAAGGCAAATACCTGGTGCAGAACCGGGTGACGGGCGAGATTTACGAGAGCCCCCAGTTTCTCTATATGCTGGTGGCCGCCTGCCTGTTCTCCAAGTATCCGAAAGATACCCGGCTGAGCTTTGTTACCCGCTTCTATGATGCGGTGTCCCAGTTCAAGGTGTCGTTGCCCACGCCTATCATGTCCGGCGTGCGCACCCCGACCCGTCAGTTCAGCTCCTGCGTACTGATCGAGTGCGGCGACAGCCTGGACTCCATCAACGCCACCTCCGGCGCCATCGTGCGTTATGTGTCCCAGCGTGCCGGTATCGGCATCAACGCCGGTCGCATTCGCGCCCTGGGCAGCCCCATCCGTGGCGGTGAGGCTTTCCATACCGGCTGTATCCCCTTCTACAAGCACTTCCAGACCGCGGTAAAATGCTGTTCTCAGGGCGGTGTACGTGGCGGTGCCGCCACCCTCTTCTACCCCATGTGGCACCTGGAAGTAGAATCGCTGCTGGTACTGAAGAACAACCGCGGCGTGGAAGAAAACCGCGTTCGGCACATGGACTACGGCGTGCAGATCAACCGCCTCATGTACCAGCGCCTGATCCAGGGTGGCGACATCACCCTGTTCTCGCCCTCCGACGTGCCCGGCCTGTATGACGCCTTCTTCGAAGATCAGACAAAATTTGAAGCGCTGTACGTCAAGTACGAGCAGGACAGCAGCATCCGCAAGCGTACTCTCAAGGCGCTGGAGCTGTTCTCGCTGATGATGCAGGAGCGTGCCGGTACCGGTCGTATCTACATTCAGAATGTGGATCACTGCAACACCCACAGCCCGTTCGATCCGGCGGTGGCCCCGGTGCGTCAGAGCAATCTGTGCCTGGAAATCGCCCTGCCCACCAAGCCGATGATGGACATCAATGACGAGAACGGCGAAATTGCCCTTTGCACCCTGTCGGCCTTCAACCTCGGCGCCATCAGCGACCTGAGCGAGCTGGAAGAACTGGCCGAACTGGCAGTACGTGCGCTGGACGCCCTGCTCGACTACCAGGACTACCCGCTGCTGGCAGCCCAGAAAGGCTCAATGAATCGTCGTACCTTGGGCATTGGCGTGATCAACTACGCCTATTACCTGGCCAAGCACGGCGTCAAGTATTCCGATGGCAGCGCCATCGGCCTGACCCACAAGACCTTTGAAGCCATTCAGTACTACCTGCTGAAAGCCTCGGTCAAACTGGCGAAGGAATTCGGCCCCTGCCCGGCCTTTAACGAAACGACCTATTCCCAGGGTGTACTGCCGATCGATACCTATAAAAAGGATCTGGACAAGCTCTGCCAGGAGCCCTTGCATCTGGACTGGGAAAGCCTGCGTGAAGAAATCAAGACCACGGGGCTGCGTAACAGCACCCTGACCGCGCTGATGCCGTCAGAAACCTCGAGCCAGATTTCCAACGCCACCAACGGCATAGAGCCGCCTCGTGGTCTGGTATCGGTCAAGGCCTCGAAAGACGGTATCCTCAAGCAGGTAGTACCGGAATACGCCGAGCTGAAGAATCAATACGAGCTACTGTGGCAGATGCCGTCCAACGACGGTTACCTGCAGCTGGTGGGCGTGATGCAAAAATTTGTGGATCAGGCCATTTCCGCCAACACCAACTACGACCCTGCCCGTTTCGACGGTGGCCGGGTGCCGATGAAGCAGCTGTTGAAAGACCTGCTCACCGCCTATAAGTTCGGTCTCAAGACTCTGTATTACCATAATACCCGTGACGGTGCGGCAGACGCCCAGAACGACATGCAGGAAGATGACGGCTGTGCCGGCGGCGCCTGCAAAATTTAAGTCATTGCTGCGGAGGCCTCCCGCCTCCGCTTTATGCACGGAATAATTAATGTCTTACACTACTTTCAGTCAAATTCAGAACGATCATATGCAAGAGCCCATGTTTCTCGGTAATCCGGTGAACGTGGCCCGTTATGATCTGCAAAAATACGATATCTTCGAAAAACTGATCGAGAAGCAGCTGTCTTTCTTCTGGCGTCCGGAAGAAGTGGACGTATCTCAGGATCGCATCGACTACCAGGCCCTGCCGGATCATGAAAAGCACATTTTCATCAGCAACCTGAAGTATCAGACCCTGCTCGACTCCATTCAGGGCCGCAGCCCCAACGTGGCCCTGCTGCCGCTGGTGTCACTGCCCGAGCTGGAAACCTGGATTGAAACCTGGGCCTTTTCCGAGACCATTCATTCTCGCTCCTACACCCATATCATCCGCAATATCGTCAATAACCCGGCGACCGTGTTCGACGATATCGTGGCCAACGAGCAGATCCTCAAGCGCGCAGGCGACATTGCCGGCTACTACGATGAGCTTATCGAATACACGAATCTCTACCACCTGTTTGGCGAAGGTGAGCACGAACTCAAGGGCCAACCGGTCAACATCAGCCGTTACGAGCTGAAGAAAAAGCTCTATCTGTGTCTGATGAGCGTCAATGCGCTGGAAGCCATTCGCTTCTACGTCAGCTTCGCCTGTTCTTTCGCCTTTGCCGAGCGCGAACTGATGGAAGGCAATGCCAAGATCATCAAGCTGATTGCCCGTGACGAAGCCCTGCACCTGACCGGCACTCAGCACATGCTCAATATTCTGCGCAGCGGCGACGACGATCCGGAAATGGCGCAAATCGCCAAAGAGTGCGAACAGCAGTGTTTCGAGCTGTTCCGTGATGCGGCGATTCAGGAGAAGGAATGGGCCGAATACCTGTTCAAGGACGGCTCCATGATCGGCCTGAACAAGGACATTCTGTGCCAGTACGTGGAATACATCACCAACCTGCGCATGCAGGCGGTGGGTCTGGCCCCGGCATTTAGCGGTTCCAAACAAAACCCAATTCCCTGGATCAACGCCTGGTTGTCGTCCGACAACGTACAGGTGGCCCCGCAAGAGGTAGAGGTCAGCTCCTACCTGGTTGGTCAGATCGATTCTCAGATGAACCACGACGACCTGGGTGACTTCGAGCTGTGAGCCGCGTCTGCACCCAAGCGCTGAACTTTGAACTTCGGGCAGGTGAATCCCTGCTCGAAGGGCTGGAGCGCACCGGTCATGCGGTGGAATATCAGTGCCGCAGTGGTTACTGCGGCTCTTGCCGAACACCTCTGCTCGAGGGCTCGGTCAGCTATCAGCAAACCCCGCTGGCCTTCGTTGCCGCCGGTGACATACTGCCCTGCTGCTGTCAGCCACAAGGCGACATTATCCTGGATCTGGATACCGAGCAGGTCAAGAAACAGGCTTAAGTAAACCGGCCTGATGCCGCTGCCTTACACTGGAACCTAACGGGCTTATTTATCCCTATCCCATTAACCGATAAGTTTGATTGTCATACTAATCTAGGACGAAGGGCCCGCTCCGCCGATCCGCTCAAGTACCTCTCTGTGACGCTCAGCACATGACGTTCCTGTCACGTGATGGAAAGATGATCTGATCCTTACCGAGGTTGTTATTACGCTCGATTTATCGGCCATTCCTGTGCCGCAGGTAATCCGTCATCAGGCGAACGTTGCGTCGATTGGCCTTGAAGGCAAAATCGAACAGATCGCCGAAGATGGGGATGATTCCGATCACCAGCTCCAGCAGCACATTCAGCCCCATTCGAGCCAATACCCTGCCCGGCAGTTTCATGCGGACGGCTTCCACAATGATATAAGACGACAAGCCGGCGGCGGCCAGATCGCCCAGACCGGGCACCAGCCCGATAATACCGTCCAAGCCTATCCTGAAGCCGCCGGGCAGCCTGATAGCGCTGTCCAGCAACCAGGCAAAACGATCCAGTCGCCTGATGGTGGCCGAATGCCTGCCCGCCAGGCCGTCCGCAGCGCTCATGCTGCGGCGACGGCGACGTTAAACAACAGGTTCATTTTTTGGCAATGACCCACACTGCATGCACGATGCCGGGGATATAACCCAGTAAGGTCAGCAGAATGTTGATCCAGAAATGCTTGCCGATCCCGACCTGCAGGAACACCCCCAGCGGCGGCAACAAAATAGCGATGATAATACGAATAAAATCCATGATGGGCTCCTGATGATAATGTGTATGACAACGTTAGCAGACGGCCGGGCCGGCGGCTATCTGGCTGCAAGGGCTGCGTCAGCGCTTTTCATTCGACTCCAACGGAAACGGGTGCCAGCTCAGACGACCATTCTGCTCGAAGGACTGCTCTCGTTCACAAACAAACAACTGCTTGCCCATTTCAATCACAGACCCTCTCGAATAACGCCGATCTTCATAGAAGCACACCGGATCCAGACCGGTGGTGACATTCAGCTCCACCGGTGGCCGGGTACTGATGGTATTGGCAGCCGCCATGGCCGACAGACCGGTTAGGCCCCAAACAAGACTCTTAAGCATGAAATATTTCCTCTTTACCCGGAGATAGCCTCATGGTAACACCCTGTTACGCACCCAAGATAAGGCTCCGTAATGAAAAAACGATACGGGCTGCTCGTACTGGCAGCCACAGCGCTACAGCTGATCACACCTGCCCATTCGGCAACGGTAGCCGCTTTGCCCGATCACAATGGCCGGCACATCGAGTACCGGCGTGATATCAGACCCATTTTCGAACAGAAGTGCATCGCCTGTCACGCCTGCTACGACTCCCCCTGCCAGCTCAAACTTTCAAGTAATGAAGGTGTGATCCGCGGTGCCAGCAAGCAGCCGGTGTATGACGGTACCCGTATCCAGGACGCCGAACCAAACCGACTTTATACCGATGCCAGGAACGAGCAGGAGTGGCGCCAGCGCGGCTTTTTCAGCGTAACAGAAAGCCATCATGACAAAACCGCCCTACTGATGCGAATGCTGGTACTGGGACAGCAGCAGCGGTGGGGTGACAATGAGCGACTGCCGGAAAAGCTGGATATCTCCATCACCCGCGCCAACCAGTGCAGCAACATGGAAGAATTCGATGCCTTTGCGAGCCGGCATCCACAGACGGGCATGCCCTTTGCCGTGACCGGTCTGACCGACGGGGAATATCAGACGGTGGCCGACTGGCTTACACAAGGTGCGCAAGTGCCCGAACAACGCATCACCCTGTCTGCCGGACTGCAACAGGCGGTGACCCAATGGGAAACCTGGCTGAATCGCGACAGTCCTCGTTACCAGTTGGTGGCCCGTTATCTTTATGAGCACTGGTTTTTGGCTCACCTCTATTTCAGTGATAAAGGCGATGCCGGCCTGGACACCTTTTTCGAGCTGGTACGCTCCCGTACCCCCGGTGGCCAGCCTATCGACATCATCCCGACCGTCAGGCCCACCGATGACCCGGAGGGGCGCTTTTATTATCGATTACGGCCACGGCTGGAAAGCCGAGTACACAAGGCCCATATCATCTATCCGCTCAACAACGATAAAATGAAACGGCTGCAGCAGCTGTTTTTCGACACACAGTGGACGGTCAACACCATGCCCGGTTACGGGCCAGCCCAGGCAGCCAACCCCTTTTTCACCTTTGGTGCCATCCCTGCCCTCTCTCGCTATCAATACCTGCTGGATAATGCGGAATACTTCGTGCGCTCCTTCATCCGAGGCCCCGTCTGTCGCGGACAAATCGCCACCGATGTGATTCGGGATCAGTTCTGGGTGGCCTTTCAGGAACCCAGACACGACCTGTTCGTCACCGACGCCAGCTACCGCACCCGAGTCAGAGAATCGCTGACCATACCCGGGCTCGACTCCAACTTGCTGAGCCTGGGCCCGGCCTGGATTGCCCACAGCAGCGCCCGAAATGACTATTTGAGTCATCGCCAGCAAATCTATTCCCGGCAGTATCCCGAGGGACCGAGCCTGGACCATCTGTGGAATGGTGAAGGTCATAACCAGGACGCCTTGCTCACCGTGTTTCGCCATCGCGACAGCGCCAGTGTGGTCAAAGGCTGGCAGGGTGACACGCCCACCACCATGTGGGTAATGGATTACCCGCTGCTGGAACGCACCTATTATGCGCTGGTCGCCAACTTCAACGTCTATGGCAGCGTGTCACATCAGGCTCAGACCCGGCTGTATTTCGATCTCATCCGTAACGGTGCCGAGACCAATTTACTGCGTTTTCTGCCACCCGAAGTACGTAATGAACTGCTGCATCGCTGGTACGACAACAGCGCCCGTATCAAGCTGTTCACCAGCTATGCGGACGTAGACGAACAGACCCCCAGCCGCATCGAGGTGGACCCTAGACAGCCACTGGCCGATTTTGGCCAACAGGTTCTCTCCGCACTGGCACCGGTAGCCGGACCCGTTGATAACCTCAATCGTTGTCAGCCATCAGGCTGCTCCCGTGCTGATGACTTTCGTACGGGCGACAGCCAGCAACAGGTCATTGAATATCAGCTAAAACGCCTGACCGGCGTTAACGCCACCAGGCTGCCTGCCATTCAATGGTTGCCGGAAGTCACCCTGCTACGCATCGAAAACGGCGAACAACGACGGGTCTACAGCCTGCTTCATAACCGGGATCATTCCAACGTTGCCTTCATGCTGGGTGAAGACCTGCGCCTGCGCCCCGAAAACGACACCCTGACGGTGCTGCCCGGTGTGGTCGGCAGTTATCCCAATTTCATCTTCAACGTCAGGCAAGAGGCATTGCCGGAGTTTATCACCGCCCTGATCACCCTGCGGCAGGCCGAGGATATACATGTTCTGGCAGACCGGTTCGGTATTCGTCGCACTCACCCGAAATTCTGGTTTTATTTTCACGACATGCACCACTACCTGCAGCAAACCACGCCGCTGGAAGCCGGGTTACTGGATATGAATCGCTATCTTAATTTATAAATCCTGACTGAGCGTTGCCTTCCCCAAAAAAACCGGTGTTGGCCGCAGGCCAGCCGGTTTGCAGGCACGGGAGCCAGCTCCGCCACGCCATCCTTGATGCGGAGGCTCGGCGGGGCAAATCCCTTTATCCTCCCCGATGCCAGGGGGTTGCCTGTTGGCATCGTCTACAGACACCTCGGAGCTTGAGAGCAGGCAATAGAAATCGATCGCCGCAACCGTGAATATCATGGCTGGACCATGCTCCTGCCGCTCCGTCATTCCCGCTATCTGACCGCCAGAGAGCGCGAAAATACCAAGATTAAAAGAGCACTTCTTGGTGCCTGACCGCACCCCCTGTGAATGTTCACCCTAGACTGCAGCTGTGAGAGTCATTTACCAGTGGCATGCCGTGAAAGGCGGCAGTGTTACTTCTGAGCCCGGGTTTGAAAATGCTCAGATGTTTATCCAAATTGGCCTTATTCTTTGGCGGCCGAGGTTGCCATGCCGGCCAGTGCCTTTTCTACTGTCGATATCACTTCTTCGCAGCCGGTAATGTCATGTCTTTTCTCCAAATATCCTGGCTTGTTATAGGATATCCAGACCTTGTTCTCTTCATCCTGCCAGATCAGGGCTTTTTGCGGCAGATCGATGGCAACACTTTGCCGGCACCTCATCAGCGGGCTGCCTACCTTGGGGTTACCGAACACGAGCAGCTCGGTATCCCGCAGATCGATGCCGACGTTACCGGCACCCTGTGCGTGATTTATTCGGTTGAATACCGTCATACCTTTTTCTTTCAGGATGTGTTCCATCCGATCTGCCGTCTCCTTGACGGTAAAAGTACTTTCGATATCCACCATGCCATCCGCTGCCTGTGCCGACATAGCAATAGTGGCAGCGAAAAACACACTGAAAATGGATGTTTTCATGACTCCTCCTTTCATGACCGGGATCATTCTACAATGACATTACCGGAGAAAAACTAACAGCCGAGAATAGGCTTTAGCCGACCACTACAAACAAAAAGGGGCGCCAAGCGCCCCTTTTCTCATCATGCCTTATGCCAGATGGCCATCAGATCATTCCACTCGATTATTAACAGCGAACTTAAGCCATTAAATATCAATAACTTAACAAACCACACATCTTTGATGCCAAGAAAAATACCATGTTCAGAATTTTATTGGTTTTTTACTGAGTGGAGACTGTTCTTACAACTCCAGTCCCGACCAAAAGTCATGCTGCAGCTGCTCTACCCTCTCGTAACTGCAGAGGTTCTGACTCCTGAACTGAGCCCCAACCAGTCCATCAATACCAGCTGCCAATGCGGTTATCCTGCTGACGGTCTCCAGGCTGGTGGCTGGCTCAGACAAGATCATCTTCAAGTCGTACCCGAGCAGGAAAGCTCCTTGCCTCTCGGTATCATACTCCAGGCGCTCTGCCGGGACATAAGGCTCCCACAGACGATCCTCCTGAACATGCTGATACTCAAGCAGAATGGTTAAGAAGTCAGCCACGTCTTTGCTGCTCTCGTTTCCCCGCTCCTGCCAGGCAATCAGTTTTAACAGAGTCAGCCCGGCCAGCGACGCAACCTTGATGGTATCGCCCTGCTCTAACTCTACTAATAAGGCGGCATCGTAAGCCCTTCCAAAGCGGCAGACACAGCTCACCGTAGACAAGACTAAAAACTAGGCAAAAGGATC
Source organism: Oceanisphaera submarina (assembly GCF_046521305.1). Lineage (NCBI taxonomy): Bacteria > Pseudomonadati > Pseudomonadota > Gammaproteobacteria > Aeromonadales > Aeromonadaceae > Oceanisphaera > Oceanisphaera submarina. The sequence continues at coordinate 477,270 of NZ_JBKGFN010000001.1, forward strand.
CTCATACTGGATATGCACTTGACAATAAACTTACCAATGGTAACTTACTAATGGTAACATAACCAAGTGTGACAGAGCCCGATAGTTTCAGAGGCGGCTCAATCAGCTGGGGTAATATGAATGGATAACAATATGAATTGCGACCTTTTCTGTATGCGTGCAGGAGTCTGTACTCACTGTCCACCTACTATTCGTAATACGTGGCTTTATACCCCTAGCACAGGGGAATTCAATGTTTATTATCGAAGAGGTCGGAAATGCAAGGAATTAAACGCAGAGTTACCTACGTATTATTTTATGAAGCAATAACTCTTGCTATTATTAGCACCGCATTCTATTTATTCTCAGATAAAGATGCCTCACATTCCAGTATGCTAGGTGTTGTGACGGTAGTTCTGGCTATCATTTGGAACACTGCATATAACACAGTTTTTGAATGGTGGGAATCCAAGCTGGCTAAACGTGGGCGAGATGTAATACGACGAGTGATCCACGCTGTAGGATTTGAAGTTGGTTTTGTAGCTATTACTCTACCTTTATTTTCATGGTGGCTTGATCTATCACTATGGGACGCATTCATGCTTGATATTGGGTTAACTTTGTTTTTTATGTTTTTCACTTTCTTTTATAATTGGACGTTCGACCGAATATTTGGACTGCCTCTATCAGCTCAATAAGAGTCACACCAAAAAAATTTAACATTATATTGAATCAATAAGCGGTCAGTTACTTAAGTAATGGTGAATGTATAACGCTTTTGCCCCAAGTGAACTGGCCGCACTACAAACATTTAATCTTAAAACATAAAAACCAACATACTACAACAGGAGAAAACATGAACAGCCAGCGTAATTACCAACCATCATACAGTCGTCTTATTCGGTTTTTTGGCATTGTTTCCATCGCCATATTCCTAATCACATGGACCATTGACCTGACTGGTCTGACTTACCCCTGCCCTTATTGCCGAACCCAGAGAACCATCATTGGTATTTTGGGGCTTATACTATTAATGACCTCACGATTGCATCCACTACTTACTAAATATATAGTTACTGTTTTAGGTGGCTACGGTTTCGTAGTTGCAGCTATGCAACACTTCATGGGCTGGGACGACATCTATGAAGGGGTCTATAAGTTTGGAAATGGTGGCCCTTGGTTCTTCGATGAAATGTTGTTATCAGGAGGAGCCATGTTTGTTATAGTCGCACAGGTTTTCACGACTTTACTACTTACAACAAATTGTAATAAGAGGCCGATTTAATGGGAAAGCGCATGTCAAAGGATGCTCGTCGAGAGCAGCTCTTGTCTATTGCCGAAGAGATCGTTAGAAATGAAGGAGCAGATGCATTAACACTTATTACGCTTGCCGAAAAGGCAGGCGTAACCAAACCATTAACATACGAACACTTTTCTAATCGCGAAGGTTTGCTTTCGGAATTGTATAAACGTTGCGATGAAAAATTAGTCTCTGCAATGACTGTGTCTATTCAGGTAAAAACCTCCAGCCTCAAAGATGCAGCCAGTATCGCTGCTTCTTCCTATATGGATTGTGTGAAGAGCTGTGGGAGTTTATACGAAGCTGTAATTTCAGCTTTATTGGTGTACCCTGAATATAGCAATATAAGAGTTCAGATAAGAGATTATTTTGTTAAGTCATACCACAAGTTATTTCGTCCTTTTGTATCCATTCCAAACGATGAGCTCAGAATAAAGCTAATCGCGATATTCGGAGCTCTTGAAGAAATTGGAAAAGCTATGAATTATGGTGAGATAAACTACCAGAATGCAAACGACACTCTTACAAGTTTGATTGTTTCTTTTCTAGGAGAAGGATAAATTGAAGTAAAGAGCTTTATCTAATAAAGCCACATTATGACTACCCAGCAATTATTCCCAGGGATGGCGATACAGTGTCTATAAAATGTCTGACTCATTTTACATTGACGCCATGCTCTCGCTGAACGCCTACGAAGTGTTAAATATGTGGAGAAAACGACTCGGTGTGCTCTACATCAATCTAGCTCAGGGATTTTGGAAACACCCAGCGACAGCCACTCTTCCGCCAGTTCGGCCTGCCATAATGGATGAATAGGCTGGAGCGCCACCTCTAAGAGATCGCAGGGAGAGCATGCTCCGGCTGCACATCTATCATCTTCCTCTGTACGACCAGACGTAACATCAGCCAAATACAACAGCTTACCAGGATAGGCTCAACAGACGGCTCTCAGCAACAACTTGACCACTACAACTAAAGCAAAAATTGCCTACCAGCACTCACAAAGGTCATCCTAAGCAAGCTCAATAACCGGACTTGCTCTCCCACACAAACAGAAAGCCCAGCGAAAACGCTGGGCTCTGAGATTTATTTTGTTATTGCTAGATATTGCCAAGTGTTACTTGTCGGTACCTGTCACTCCCACTCGATTATTGATAGCGACTTTAAAACCTTAAACATCAGCAACTTAACAAGCCGTAGAACTTCAATACCAAGAAAAATACCATGTGCAGATTTTTTATAAACTTGGCATGAAAATACAGTGTCACCCCACAGAAGCAGGAACTCCTTGTGACAGCACTCGCTTGTAAAGCGTAGCGTTACGAGATACACTCAGACCTATGATCACAGGATTCCAACATAAAGGGCTTGAAGCCTTCTACAAGACTGGGACGACCCGAGGCATTCAGGCAGCACATGCGGCCAAACTAAGGCGTATCCTGGCGTTACTGGACGTTGCCGCTGGCCCAGACGACCTCAACATTCCTTCGTTCAGATTACACCAGTTGAAAGGTGAGCTGAACGGGTACTGGTCAATTCGGGTAAACGGCAACTGGCGTGTGACCTTTCGGTTCATTGGAGTGGATGTCGAATTGGTCAATTACGTCGATTACCACTAGGGAGAATAAACCATGATGATGAACCCTCCGCACCCTGGCGAATTGCTGCGCGAAGACGTTATTGCTGAGCTGGGCCTGTCCGTCAAGGAAACAGCTGAGCGACTGGGCATGTCCCGTGTAGCTCTGTCCCGTGTACTGAACGGCCGAGCAGCGATCAGCCCTGACCTTGCTCTTCGTCTTGAAATGGCAGGAGTGAGCACGGCCCGAGCTTGGCTCGCCATGCAGGTGAACTATGATCTGGCCCAAGCCAGGCAGCACCCGCAACCACCGATCAAGGCGTTACAACCAGCTGGTTGATACCTTAACCCAGCGTGATAAAGAAACCGCCTCACTTGAGGCGGTTTGAATGTGAATTGGAATACAACTTTGCTTTGCGGCCAGAACTATAACGACCTTGTACTTAGCTCAAACCCAGGTTTCAGGGAGTGTTTTAAGGTGTAGATATTGCTCATTGATGAGTTCGGCAACCTCTTTGTTTCGGCTATCGCTGCTTGCAAGCAGTTCGGCAACAGCCAGCAAGGCCCTGGCTTTGATATTGATGTCCAGCTCCTTTCCCCAGAATGCCGGAACCAACCAGAGTCTGCCGGCGGAGTCTGGTTTTGCCTTGAGCACAGCAAGCTTTTTCTGCAGTGGCTCGAAGGTAAAAAGCTGTAACTCATAAGGCTGTAAATAGCCCGTCAGGTCATCGGCGGCCACTTCTCCACCCCAGCAATCCTCGGGTGTTAAGGGAATCTCTCGCCAGTCATCAGGCGCAACCAGTTTTAGCCCACCGAGTTTTGGTCTTAGTACCGTGCGATAGTGTTCAATCCAGATATGGTAAAGGGCTTCTTTATCCAGAATGCGCCGGGTACTGCCCAGACTGACGAGCTTTTCAGACTCCAGGTATTTAAACCCCTTGCTGACCATGCCTAATGAAATATTTGCCATCTCGGCAATGGCTCGAAACGGTAGATGTAACACATCCTCTTGAGCCAATAAGGCAAACAGCAGCTTCATAAAGCCCAGCCCCGGCTTTGTCTGCTGCTGCGTTGCAGAAGGACTTACGGAGCTGTTTTTTCCTTCAATCCACAGGTTCAGCCCGTTACAGCTCACCCTGGCGTTACCGGCCTCATCAATGAAGTTGATGGCGTTGCTGGAGCAAAAGTCGGCGAGATGAGCGGTCAGTCTGTTACACACCAGCAGGGTGTCGGGACGAGTAGCACCCAGCAGTGCTGTGAGGCTTTCTTTACGGTGGATATGCTTTATTTCAGCGCTGAACCGGTAGCGTTCGCCATGTACCGTCAGGGTAACCTGAGCATCGGTGTAAGGCTTGCCATCCGGCTGTGGCTCAAAGGTGCACTCCCCTTGAATATGCGAGGGCAGATTATCCATGGCCAGCATCAGCAAAGTCGCATTAGTGTTCACATATCATCACCGTTCATGAATCATGAATCATGAATCATGAACAAATCATAAACGTGAACACCTGAGTCTGCAAGAGACTGGTTCTCCCCGCTGGTGACTTCTTAGCTGAACCTGTCCGAGCGCCAAAGGTTTTAATAACTCCAGCTCAAAGGATGAACTTCTGTGTCACAAGTGTGAAAATGTCAGGTGCGCCGGCATCATAGGTTATATGCACCCAATAACAAAAATCCCCTGCACTGCAGGGGATTTTACAAACGAGCCGAGGAGTAGGGGTAGTGACGGGGGCGTTACAAGCCTTCAACCCAACCCTATCGATCTACGTATTTGATATTTTCCATCTTTCTTCAATCTAACCTCTGCTTCGAAATGTAAGCCTTCCTTCAAATGCTCGTAAAAATTATATGGGAACGCGGTCTTATGAAAGAAAGCCTCATTTGAAGTCGAGCCTATTATAGCGAAGCCATACCCTTTTTTAGGGTTGTAAAACTTAACTTCGCACGGCTCAATTTTCAGATCATTTAACTCACCTACAAATCCCACTATAGATTTGACGACCACACCTTTATCGCCTTGACTGAGCGTACAATATACAATATCCGAATCATAAAGAGAGTCAATACCCTCCGATTCGACATTAGCTAGTTTGAAATAGACCTGTTGCCCAAGTTCTTTGACGTGAACGAATCCATAATCTTTCTCTGGGTCATAGCGTTCAACCTCACCAACCAGTTTTTCTCCAAGGAAACTGGTTATGTTATCCGGAACAGCACCACCTCCTCCATTTCTATCAACGGCGAAAGCTTTGATATCGCGTAACAATTCCACTTGACAATCAAACTGCTCTCTCTGGTGTCCCGACGAAACAAATTTTGCGTCTTCGTGTAGTAGATAATCCGAAAACCGCTTTCTGACGTGAGCTGTGATCTCTCCAAAAGGTCTGTTTGATTTATAATAAAATGCGATGTTATTCGCCGCTTCCGGATCGGACAAGGCAGTGGTAAGAGCCATCTGGTAAAAATATACACTATTACGAGTAGCTAGATCGTAATGCGCCAACCCTTTATAAGTTATTGCAAGTTTTTGATTATCACTTAGGACGCTTACGGAAGGGTCATAAGGTTCGATAAGCCGCACTGACACCATATCAGCCAAACATTTCTGTACGTGAACCAAGTCCACACCCAGCGCTTCAAAGTAGTGGATCGCTGAGTGAACTGCAATATGCCTTTCATCTACATCACGCCCTGAGGTTCGAATTGCTCTTAGAAGAGCTAGGATTCTTAAAGCCAAGAGAGGCGAATAAACCTTTTCACTATAAACTTTAAATATGGAAATAATTCCGAAATCGTCACCAGTACCGGTTCGATATGCCTCATAATCGCCACGAACAAGCGCATCAATAAATTTAGTATAGCTGATAGGCTCAGTCGTCACATAGCTTGTAATAAGATCCTCAATCCTCATTACTGGAGAGGTAATCACCCGCTTTGAGAGATTCATAATCGAACGTATATTATAGTTCGTCAACTCACCTAAAGTCTTAGCTGTGAAATTGTTTTCGACAAAAACATCTTCCAAGACTTGAGCAAAACGCGATACATCCTTTAGCTCTATTCGTATACCTTTACTTGTTAGATACTCTCTCTTTTCCGCTACGTCGGCGGTTACCAACTTTCTATTTAAATAATCTATCCGCTTTCTAAATACTTCTCTCGGCGATGGCGTAGGCAAAAAGAAAGACCTAGACTGATGAATGGTAAAGATATCTGTTTTTGAAAAACTCCAAGCTGACTTATCAGTAACAGGAAACATGAGCATGCAATATTTTACCTGCCGCCGATAGGCATTGCACAACTGAAACACCTTAACTTTAAAATCCAAGGTGAATTCATCGGTATTATCTACGATGATTATTGGCAACTTCTTCCTGTTATGGACAGCAAAGTGGAGCAAATTACTCAAATAACCTTCACGATTATCTTTTACTTCACCCTCTAAAAATTCTGAAAACTTTTGATCGAAAGCATCACGATCACTCTCATATATTTTTTTCAGATACCCGGAAGCCATCCTCTTATAGGTTCCGAAATACATCCCAAGCAAATCGGTATATTCTGGAAAACCTTCACTGAAAAGTTTATTCTCAAGAGATGCAATGATAGCCTCGGTTATCCAGGCAGTAGTTACAGCTTCCTCACCAGTGGCATCCAAAGCGTTAATATTAACAGCTAGGCAACTATCGCGAGTCCCAGACGGGAGAATCTTCGAAAAAAAGCGCTCAATGTACGTTGTCTTTCCTGACCCAGTAGGACCAACTATAAATACCGACATGTCTGAATCTGCTGGCAATTGTGCATGAACATTGCCATGAATTAGATCGCTCAGCTCACTTCCTATCTTATTATTTTTAGGAAGGTTGTTAAGGACTGTGGTAGTAATTTTCTCTAATGAATAATCAGCAATACGGCTTTCGTTCGATTCTACAAAGCATTCAGTCATAATCTCCGCATTCTGGTCGCCAGTGAGCTGTGTAAAAAATCCGTTGAATATTTTTTCAAGATCAAAAGCGATGGGTGACTTCGGAAGAATCTTTATTTCATCCGATTCTAAAGCGGCCTTAAGAGGCACACTCAAATTTTGGCGACTGTTGTGGATATCATCAAATAAAAGATTGTAGACCTTTCCCGAAAACTGCTCGTAAGCCAATAACTCATAGAATATACTGAACGAATTCTCCAACGCTTCCAAGGAGGGAAATACGAAGGCCTCCTTATCCTTATATGAACCTTTCACCCAAGTTTTGAAGACTATCCATCTAACACCATCAGTTACAACCGCAATAGGTATTCCAGCTTCACTAGCGTAACTAAATGCTTGTTGAATACCAGCAAAGGATCCCTTGAGCGATGAGCCTGATATTTTGAATTCGCGATGCTTATCTAGAACCGCAGTCTCTATACCAAGGATACCAATGCGCTTCGCCTCCACCACTAACGATGGTTCGCCCCTAACCTTTAAAACATAATCAGAATATCCTGAGTCATGCTGATTCTCGCAGCTGAATTGCGTGAATGACCAACCCAAGCACTCATTAAAAATCCTATTGATGATTTTTACTTTAGCATCTTCTTCGCTCTCAACTGAGCAAATATCAGACCTGACCTCGGCAAGAATTATTTTTAATTTTTGTTCTGCCACATCCACATTAGCCATGAACCCTCCCTTGTCTACCTAATGAGCACATATCGACTGCTGGTCGAGCTACTGCTTGCAGTCTATTTTCTCACGCAACCAATGCGCATCTCTTTACTAGGGCTCAAAAATACTCCTTTTCCCTCCAAGGGGCACCCCGCACGCGTTTTCACCTCGCAGGGCTTAATCAACTGTGTAGGACAGACGCAATACCGCGAGCTGGTAAATCGCTTCATACGCGCTCGGTACGCTCGCTCCTAGCCGGCAAGACCTGGTGATCGTTCAAGGACCCGGCCCTCCGGGGCGTCTAGCACATTTCTGCTAATCGCTCCCTCGCTGACCGCAGCGATACCTTAAAACCGCAGCGATTTTCGTCCGATATCGCACATAGCATCCCTACAGGTCACGGCAGCGACGGTAAGCCTCGTAGAGCAAGATGCCGTCGAACCGCAGGTGAGTAAGGGGAGGTGCTGGGGGGGAACAAGCGCAGCTTGTGGACCCACAACACACATCTTGCTGTCTATCTCTATGCTATTCTATGCAGTTGGAGCAGAAATGCCATTTGCATTTTATCTAACCCGCAGAATCGCACAGAGCCGTCATCGCAAACGAGGTCAATTGAATTTCGAATGCCGTGTACTGTAGTGGTTTAATGCCATCTGCCACCTCTCGGTCAGATGGCATGTGAAAGCACGGTCCGGGCGGTTCACAAAGGCCGCAACCTCAGCTTAGGTATCCTTTCCTCCCTCGCACGTTGGTTCAACCGGCACAAAGGCGGTCTCTGTGTGAGATTTCAGGGCTTCATCGAGCAAACCCAGGGCAGCCATGAAATTACGTTGTGTCATCGTGGTATCTCCTCACGTGGCCTGCTTACCTCGGTTCACAAAGCTGGCAACCTCTTCGTTGTGCTCCCGCTGGCGTTCCTGGGCATACGAAACGTAGTCCTCAACGTCGAAGGTGTGCTTTTCCGGGTCGCGTGCTTGCCACTCAGCATGTGATTGGCGGGCCTTGTCCTGGTCCTCACTGGACAGAGCATTAAAGCCGCCTGTTTGGTTTTCCCAGCCACCGCCCAAGCTATCGCTATCGAACGACGGTGAAGGGTTGTCAGCACCGGTATTGCCTTTCGGCTCCATGCTTTCGCGGATAGAGGTCGCCAAACGTCCGCCGGCTGTCTGGTTTACTTTGTCCTGAAATTTCCCGGCCACCTTTGATCCAGCCCCTTTTGCCAGCTCACCCGCTGTGCCAGCCACCAAAGAAGCGGCACGGCCAAAGCCACCACCAGAACTTGAGCCAGCAGGCTGGTCAGAACCGGCAAAGCCTGCCGCTTGGGAAAATGGAGTATCACCAGTGCTTGCGTTATCACTGCCAGCATCATCATTACTACCGCTGCCAAAGCTCGGCATGTCTCCGCCAGACATATTAGATTGTGCTCTGGTAAAGGCTGCTTTAATGGCACTCGCACCACCTACCGCATTAGCGGCACCACCCAACATGGCACCTCCGGCCATTTTGGCACCGGCCATGGCCATTCCGGCCGCTGTCATGGCTGCACCCATTGCAGCTCCTGCCCCAAAAGAGCCAATGCCCATGGCACCCACGCTGCCGCCAGATACCAGGCCGGAAATCATGGGCGGCACCTTGTTCACCAGAAACATCAGGATCACTGAAACCACCAACATCACCACCAGCTCCTGAGACGCCATGTTCTCGCTGATCTGCGAGTAATAGTGGTTAAGGAAGTCTCTGCCAATGGCCACAAGCAGCACCATAGCCATCAACTGGGCCGCAATGCCGAGAATAGCCTTGTAGTAATTGATTGCCATGTCCGAGGTCCAACGGGAACCACCAAAGCCCAGGAAGAACACGCCCGCGTACAGCAGTATCCAACTGGCTGCCAGCAGCAACAGCAGGTTCACGGATATAATCGCCAGCACCAGCAACACCGCCAGGGCCATCAGCTCCATCACCAGCGCAGTGGCGAACTGTTGCCAGCTCAGCTCCGATGTGGCCTGTACCGTCCGGTCATACAGTTCAAAGCCCATATCCAGAATACTAGACGGGCCCAGAGTGCTGCTTCCCAGGCCACCGGCTTCGGCACCAAGTTGCTGCAACGATGCCACCATGGTTCCCGCAATGTTCATCCCATGTGTGGCGTTGATCAGCAGCCACCAGAAGAACCCGGTGAAAATGGTGAACCGCACCAACTCCGCGAAAAACTCGCCAATGTCGGCCTTGCGCAACGCCATCATGCCGAAGGTCCAGACCATCGAGATCACCACCAGGGTCCAGAAGAGACGGCTTGCGGCGGCTTCTATGGCCGGCCCCCAGGTCGAGGCGGCACCATGAAAACGGTCCAGCACATCATCCATGATGTTGTTGCTGGACAGCTCCTGTGCCAAAACAGGCTCCGACACGACAACGGCGGCCAATACTCCCAAGCCGCAAAAGGCTATTTGTTTCATACTGTGGCCCCCCATCAATACCGGTCAGGTGAGCTGGACTTAAACTGCCAGCTGCGCATCTGCCGAGCTTTCTCGAACGAGCTGCATGCTTCAGTGAAAGCCTGCCGGTTTACCTCGTTTTTTAGCTCGTTCATTACCTGCTTAAATACATCGGGCGCACAGGTTGCTGCATTCGGCTCTGGCACCGTTTCCTGCCCACACCCTACCAAGGCAAACAAGGCCACAAATGGAATGACTTTTTTCATGGCGTCCTCCTTAGTAACGATCTGCTGAGCTGGGCTGATAACTCCAGGTGCGAAGCTGTTTCTCTCGCGCTTCGCCTCTGGCATGGGCATCCATTTCCGCTGCACGTTGTGTAGCTTCAGCGTTCTGCTGAGCAATCAGCAAGCTGCGGATTTGCAGGAGCTGGTTGGCCTGGTTGCTGGCAAGCTGGTTTGCATAGCCGATGGCGGCCAGTTGGCCGTCTGCGCCCTGGGCGGCAGATTGCAGACGCTGGAGCTGCCGCGAGTCGGTCTGCAAGTTGTCTTGCTGCTGCTCCAGCCCTCTGAACAATGCGTCGTTGGCTTTCTTTTGCGACTCAGACGCCAGGCGGCGGTTTTCTTCCATTGCTGCTTGTTCACTCGGCGTGCAACCGCCAGAGCCATTAAAACAGGGGGAGCCCCGGTAATAGGCCACGTCCTGAAACTTGCCTAGGTAGGCATCCAGGCTGCCAAGCTGATTTTTGTAATGCTGAAGAGTATTAGTTGCCTGAACGAGATTATTGATGGTGGCCTGAGCTTGATCCCAAATGTAAGCAGCCGGAGCCATGGTGTTTTGCAGCTGGTTTTCGTACTGCTGCAGCTGGGTCTGATATTCCTGAATCTGTTGCAGGGTCTGTGCAACGGCCTCCATCGCTGACATGGTGTTCTGAGCCAGATTGGTGCCATCCACCACGGGAATGCCCGCCTGCACGGGCACAGGAGAGATCAGGGCGACAGAAAAAGCGAGCGCAGCCATTTTAGCCGCTAAAATCGGTTCTTTTTGCATGATTGAGTGCTCTTAGTGTTGTCGTGACTAAGTTGCACTCACCAACCTGTAGCGAGCTACCAGAATGATGGTGATCGCTACCCCTGCTGAGCATCAGCGGTGAATGTGGACCTCTACAGAGATAGCTTGTCACTTACTATCCCGGCGTCCGACCTGCGCGACACCGTTAGAACGCGCGGCCTCATGGTTGTTGAACATCGGTGTCATTGTCCTGGGGAACGGTTAGGCTTCCCGAGGGTTAATAAAGAAGACGTTACAGTGACCGCCCCTTCTTTTGTCTTTTCGCTTTCTTGGCGTCCATTTCTGCTCGTAACCTGGCTTTGCGCCGCTCCTGTTCACTTGGTTTTGACTGAATGGGTGCTCTGCTTGCGCGTTTCTCAAAGCTCAATGCATCAAGCTGAGATAGGGTTTGCAGCCGGTTACGGCGCATTGATGGCGGACACTGGCCGATTGGTGGCACTCCTGCGCGTCCGCTTCGAGCTTTACCATCGGTTTTGCTCTGACTCTTGGCTAACGACTGACGGCGTTGTTCCAGGCCGGGATCAGCAAACGTAACCGATAGCTGCCCATCCACAGCCGCACGGATCACCCTTGCCTTAAACTCCGGCGAGCCATTCACAGTAATGCGGTTGCCATAGCGCTCCATCGCCATTCTGAGCGCACTCTGCACAGCTGCCTGGCCGGACCCTCTGGATACCTGCAGCCGGTCGCCGTCGTCGCGTACAGCACTGGAGCCAGCCCGATAAATGATGGTGCCTTTCTTTGTGATGTTATCGATCACCGGTGTATACCCGGGCTTCGTCTGCCCTTCTCCCCTGAGCGTGTTGCCCTTGAGGCCCTGAGCAGCCTCTCTGGCCCGCAGCGCCGCCAGCGCCTCAGTGTCTCCTTGCTGGGCCTTCTGCTTGAGCCAGTCGGCCCAGGTACGTCGAGCATTGGCTTCATAAATGGCCGTGCGCTCTTCTCGGTACTGTTTCAGGATGGCGTCAATGTCGGCTTTCAAAGCACTGCTGGCTTGTGCATAAAGCAGCTTCTTGGTCAGCTTGCCGCTGCCGGTCAGTTTTATCGCTGCCCGCCTCGCTTTGCCTTTGGCCTTGGCGTGCCCAATCCTTCGGTCTTTCTGCTGCCGTGCTGCTTCCAGAGCCGCTGTTTTGTTAGCCGTTGCTGTCGCCTGCTCAGCCTTGTATTTGGCGTAAAGTTCGGTGGTATTTATCCGCAGTCGCACCGGCTCTTTACGGTAAGTCCGTCGGGGGCTGGTTTGTTGCGTTTGTCCAGGCTCAAACGGTCCGAAACGTGCTTCCAGCTTCGGCTTGGAGAAATCACGCCCCAGGGTGCTGGCTTTTACCGTTACGTCATTGCTGGCCACCACAACCAGCCCGTTGCCCCGTGCTTTAAGTGCCAGACCATTAGCACTCATCACCTGGTGCAGCTGGCTCCAGGACTGCGCCGTTTTCAGCTCATCCATACACTCGCGCTTTATCCAGCCAATCAGGCTTTCAATCCCCGCATGGCGCTCCATGTCTGCTGCCCGGGCCTCAGCACCCTGCCGGCGCGGCGTATGGTTATCCTGCTGCAATCCGTAGTCCTGCTCCATGGCCCCGCATAGATCGGCCAATGCTCGGTGTGAGTAGTAGGGCTCATGAATGGTGTTGCGCTTTGGATGGATCTTGTTGATGGCAATATGAACATGCAGGTTGTCAGTGTCGTTGTGAACGGCACTGATGCGCTGATGCTCACCAAAGCCCAGTCCCTCACAAATACAGTCTTCGATGCTGGCCAGAGTTTTGGCGTCTACCTGTTCACCGGGCCGAAAGCTGACAATCAGATGATACGTCTTGTCACTTTTCGCCCTAGTATTGGCAAACTGGGTTGCCAGCACTTCGCTGATGGCATCCCTGATTGAACGCGCCTCGCAATTGGTCAACCGCACCTGGCCCAACCGATGCTCCTTGCTCTGCTTGTCGGTGATGTAATTCACCAGCCCGGCAAAATCGGATTTGCCCTGTGAGCGCATGGCAACGTGTTTGGCAATCATGATTCGGCCCTTGGCCGAAGAATGAACTCCATGAGGTGGCTCATTCGTTCCTGATTCGTTTCGATACGCTGCAGAAGCGCCAGTATCGTATTGGGTCCAAACGCAGCCACCTTGGCATCATTCATCAGCCAGAGTTTTAAAAGCCCACCCAGGCGGCCCAAATCACCGTTTACTCTGACCAGCTCACGCACCTGCTCCGCATCGGTTACTCCCTGTATCAGATACCCCTGACCCACCTCCCGCAGATAGGTTGACGCACTCAGTCCCGCCCTCCTGGCGTTCTCTTCAATCACCGCTCTTTCTTCAGGCAGGCAATACACCTTGATCGGGGTACAGCTCTTCCTGGTTGTTTTGTTTTCCTGTGCCTCCATTTTGATGTCCTCTTCGTGGTTGCCAGCAAAGCGCTATAGCCCCGCAGGGCAGGTTGAACGTTGAGCACCGAAGGTGCGAATAAGGGCCAGTGAAGAAGCTCCGCCATGCTTGCATGGTGGGACTACTTCACACATCCTGCCCGCACCTCAGCCTTGATTCTTGTATGTATGCCCTGTGCATTTCTCTGCTTTTCTTTGTTTTCATCTGTTTTTTGCTGTGTATTCCTGCCATAACAGCCTGAATGAACGATTAGCCCGACAGTGACAGCGATCCAGTTGTGCTCCAACAGCAGTAAAATAGCGCTCTAGCAGCGTTTTCCTGTAGCGCTGTCATTATGTTCTGCACACTGGAATACACAGCTTTCCACCCGGTATCCTTATTTACTCAGGTCACCGCCCCTCATATGTCAATAAAGCCCGATTCTTGCGCCCCTCAAGTGTCAACAAAACGGGGATGCCGTGAGCAGAATAAAAATAAAACCCTTAAGTTTTAATAAGTTAAATGAGCATGAAGTTTGTAAAAACCCGTTTCATTGACACTTTCAGCATCTACATACGCAACAACACACCGAAGTGCCTTGATCATTTCCTCCCTTCGGTCGGGTTGAACGCCAAGGAATAAGAGTTACTGAGCCGTATGGGCCATTTACCTCCTGGCGTTAAACCTTCGGCCGCAGGCCTTTAATAAAGCTCGGCAGAGCTTTTCTCCTTAAGATGTAAACGCTCGCATAAAGCGAGCGGTTATACCGCCTGGATATCCTGAATATCCTGAAGATCCTGCTAAAACGGCAAAAAATCGGGCGGGTGTGCCACGCTTTCGGGCGGTTGTGCCACGCCCTCGGGCGGCTGTGCCACGCTATCGGGCGGCTGTGCCACGCGTTACTCTGTTTTCATCAGTGATTTCTATCCCCAATGTGGCCAGCCCAGTAGCATCGAGTCTCAGCCGTCTGCGCCCATCACGCATGACCTGGCCAGCGACATCATCACCGCACACGGCACGGATCAGGGTATCCATATGCCAGCCTCCGGCTGGAGCGTGCTTATGGGTCAGCACATGGCGAGCGACAGCTTGACTGATCCCATGCTTAAGCCTGGTGATAGGTGCTGGCTGATAGTGAAGAGATAAATCATGCTCTAGCAACATAACCAGGGCCACTCCCAGCCGAACACGCCACAAATTACGCTCCCCTCGCGTTAGGGGGTCCAGTCGAGTCATTGGTGAGGGTATGACATGATCGATCAGGCCACCGATAATGGGGAAATCAAACTGCGGCGTCTCTATAGTGATGGTCGCCGCCCGCAGTTCAGCCAACAGCTTCTCAATCTGGGTAAGGCTGTATTGATGATCTGACATTGTCCGGCGAAGCTTCGCAGGGTCTACCAGAAGCTCCACTCCGCCATCCGACACATCCCGCTTCCGTTCGGCAACGTACAGCATGGATTCCAAAAGGTCGGCATGGCGCTGTCCGAGCCTGCCGGTGACTCGACAGCGACCAAAGCAGGTGTCCATCCATTGTCCCTTGCGTTCTCGGGGACGCTGAGTGGGCTGATAGATCATCACACGCGCCTGTAATGCCGTGCTGGTGGGAGTGACCTTATTACCAATTGTCATCACCAAGCCCTACCACTGCTTTCGGCTTCACAAACTGCTGCCGCTTTTGGCGCTCCAGAATGGCGGGTTTGAGCACACCACCTTCATGCCGTCTAAACCAGCGTTCCGAGAATGGCTCACCGTAATTCGCTTTACTCACACCAAAACGGACAAAGTACCTCCGCTGGTTAGCATCCACGCCCCATTCTTCGGCTTCTCCTGCCGTCATGCCGGCAAGATAGGCTTGCCAACGGATATTATCGACTAACACTGATGAGCCCCTGCTGGCTTGCTGTTGGTCGCCACTCCCCATCATGGCCGCCCCTTTGCTAGCGTGGTGCAAAAACACAATGGAGCAGTCCGTTTCAGCGGCAATGGCCTCCATTCGACCTATCACCTGCGCCATAGGCCCGCTGGCGTTCTCTTCTTCGATGTGAAAGCGCCGCAGTGTATCCAGAATCAGCAGGCGTCGCCCCTCTGCAACCTTCCTGAGGCCGTCAAACCACGCTGAAGACATAATGTCAGGACACCTGCCAATCAGTGGCTCAATAAGCAACCCATGGGCTACTGCTTGTTGTTGTATGGGCGAGAGGTGTGCTCCCAGAACGTGCAATCGGTGATGGATAGCCGCTGTCGGGTCTTCGGCAGGCAGATAGGCCACAGAGCCGGTAACTAGCTCACCAATGCCCAGCAAGTCAGGCCCTCCAGCTATCTGTGCCGCCAATTGAAGAGCCAGCATGGACTTGCCTGCTCCACCAGGTGAAACAATGGCCCCTACGGTTCCCGCAGCCATATTAGGCAATACGTAATCAATAGGCAGCGGCGTTTCGGTAAATGCAGACATAAGATCAAGAGCCACAGCGTTGGCCTCCCATGAAATAACCAGGCCGCATAGCCTGAAGGCCAGATAACTTCCGTTCTTCAATCCATTTCTCAACCTCTTCCAGGTCCCAGGCAACATTTCTGCTGGTTAGCGCAATACGGCGAGGAAATTCACCACGCTGTTCCATGTTGTAAATTGTCCGAGCTGAAAGCGGAATCATCTCCAGAAGTACCCTTTTATTAATAAGTGTTTTATGTGCCACTGTTTGCATTTAATTGCCTCCCAAGACCAGAAGAGACTTTAATACTAACAACAAAAATATTTTTTTAAATAAAAAACAAAATTAAATTTTAACTTTAAAATAAATTTCGATATATCGAAAAACAAAAAAGAAAAAGGCATAAAAAGTTAAGCCAGACATTCTGAATGAAAACAAACATGAGCACTAAGGAAGAAATCATCACATTATTTTTAGCCGCTAAAATTGGCGTTGTTTCCTAAATCAGGGAACTATCTGCTTCTCCCGTGATCCGATCTCCTGACGAATGGACTCGGGAGCAGAACGATGGGCAATGCACGACACAACATCAGTAACTGGCGGCAGTACAATCGAGCCTTGATTCATCGCGGTTCACTCACTTTCTGGGTCGATGAACAGGCCATCGAACAGTGGCATTGCCATGAACACCATGGCCGCCGAGGCCGCGGTTTCCAATACAGCGATAGTGCTATTGAAACGGCGCTGATGCTCAAAGCCTTTTTCGGCTTACCGTTGCGGGCACTGGAAGGGTTTATCAACTCCATTTTTCAGCTGATGGACGTGCCGCTGACCTCACCGGGATACAGCAGTATCAGCAAACGAGCCAAGACCGTGGACGTGAGGTACCGCTTGCCGAGCAAAGGCGCGGTCACTCACCTGGTCATCGATGCCACCGGGCTGAAGGTGTTTGGTGACGGCGAATGGAAACAACGTAAACATGGCAAGGGTAAGCGCCGGGTCTGGCGTAAGTTGCACCTTGCGGTCGATGCGCAAACCCACGAGGTGATTGCCGCTGAAGTCAGCCTGGAAAATGTGGCGGATAACGAGGTACTGCCGACGCTGCTCAACCCGCTTCGGCGCCGGTTGCACCAGGTCTCGGGCGATGGAGCTTACGATACCAAGGAGTGCCATCAGTTACTGCTCAGAAAAGGCAGCAAAGCGACCATTCCACCTCGCAAGAATGCCGGTTATTGGGACGAAGGACATCCGAGGAACGAGGCCGTTGCTGCGCTGAAATCAGGTCACCTTGTAGTGGTCAACTAATCCCGGACAATAAATTAGACCGATTCTCGGCCTGAACTG